>JBJKUQ010000013.1:0-38100 GCA_045563015.1 Alphaproteobacteria bacterium
TTTTGTTACTAGGTTGGTTAATTTTGAGGTTTGATCATTAGACATGAAAAACATCATAACAAAAAATATTATTGAAAGCATTATTTTTTCTAGCTGTGGATTAGGTGGAAAACGTGTAAAACTTTTTAAAAATTTGAAAAGTATAACTTCAATAGATAAACAAGATAAAATATCAAAAAAATAATAGAATATTTTTTTCTTAAAATTTATTCTAAAAAAATAAAAATATTGAAAAAAACAATTACAGAAATAATAAGATAATTAATTTCAAAGAATAGAAGTTCTTTAGAAAACTTGAATGAGTTAAATAATGATACAAAGCCAAGGATGAGTAACAAATTATAAATATTTGAACCAATAATATTTCCTATGACAATTTCAGAATTTTTTTCTTTGCATTGCTCTTATTGAAGTAACTACTTCAGGCAGTGATGTGCCGATGGCAATAACTGTCAGGCCGAGAAATGAGTCAGGAATTCCTAATAAAGTAGATATTTTTTATAGCTGACTCTACTGTAAGTTGTGCTCCACATAGAGTAAGTAAAATAGACAAAATTATTATTGGTAAACCCAAACTTTACAGGGTTTTTCATATGTGATTCTTGAAAAAAAAGTCATTTAGGTTAATTTCTTCATTACTCTTTATCGAAGAGTTTTTTAAAACTAAAAATAACATACATAGCAAACAGTAGTAAAAAAAAAAACACCTGTTATGGTATTGAATATGAATACGGAAATTATAAATAAAAAAAAGTAAATGACTTATCAAATGAAAATTAATATCAAACTTAGATATTTTTTTTTGGTGTAATACTTGAAAAGGCCAGCGATATACCTAATACGAGTAAAATATTTGAGATATTTGAGCCGATGATATTCCCTACAGACAGGTCAGGAGAGTGTTTAATAACTGCTTCAATTGAGACTAACAATTCAGCAAGTGAAGTTCCGAAGCCAACTACTATGAGACCAATAAAAAAAATCTGATACATTAAACTTCTTACCAAGAGCAATTGAGCTAGAAAGTAGAAAATCAGCACCTTTGACGAGAAGTATCAAACCCAATATTAAGATAAAAGTTTGAGTAAGCATTCTTTAAAATAAAAATCAACTTTGTGATACTTAAAATTTATGATTGCTCTTTAATTTCTTCTTTATTCATTTTTTTTTTTTTTCAGTTTTCTCTGATTCAACTATTAAATTTTCTTCATCATTTCGTTTAGTTTTTAATTTCTTTTTTTTATTTTATTTTCATCTTCATTTTTGGCCTCTTTTTGAGGACTAACAGTTTCTTTATTTTTTTGATTATCAAGTTTCTTTTCTTTTGAATTATCGGTAATCACATTCTTAGCTTTTTTTTTCACTCTTTTTTTGAGTTTGTATCTTCAGGTTTATTTATTTCATTTTTTTGAATCTCTGCATTTTCTTTTGAGGTTGCTACGTTTACTTCTAATTTACAACCAACTTCAGGGTGGAGTTTGATATTGATCTCATAAATACCAATTTTTTTTTATTGCATTATGTAGGTTAATATTTGACGGTTTTATGTCTAACTTATTTTCTGAGAAGTAATTTGATATATCTTTTGGCGATACTGAGCCATATAATTGCCCGTTGTCACTAGCATTTCTTATGAAGATTATTTCTTTTCCGGAGATTTTTCTTTATAACGTCCTTAGCATCTTCAATAAAATTTTTATTTTTTTTCAATAAGATCATTTTTGATTTTTTGAAAAATAATCTTTATTTTCTTTATTAGCTCTTAATGCCTTTTTTCTTGGGAATCAAAAAAATTCCGTGCAAAAACCATCCTTGACTTGAACAACATCGCCAATATTACCTAATTTATTGAAACTTTCTAATAAAATAACTTCCATGATTACTTAGTTAATTTTTTAATAACGCCTTTAAATTTAAATAATATCCCATAAAAAAAGATAATTAAAAATAGAACATAGCCTAAAAAAAAGAAAAAGTAAAAAGGTAATTATAATTTTTTAAAATTAAGGATATTTCTAAATTTGTAAAAATATTATAAAAAATAAATAAATCCTTGAAAAAAAAATTAGAAAACTCATGATTATACAGGTGTTAATAAGAAAAAAATTTTAGCTCTCCAGTTGTCATAATTGAAAGAAAAACCAGTATATTCAAGAGTAAAAAAAAACCATGATGGTGAAATAAATTCTGAATATTTTAGTTGATAAATATTTTTAAAGTTTAGTTGTGATACAAAATGATTTGCAATTGAGGAATTTAAAAAGAAAAAACATTGCAAGAAAAAAAGAATTGATAGCAGGTATTATTTTTATTACACTTTCAATAAAACTCTGATTTATTAAATTATTTTCTGGACTCTGTTTTTCAAAAAAGCTTTTAGAAAAGTTAAGCAAAAAACTCCCTCAGTTCAGTATGTTCAAGTTTATAAAAATAAAAATAATTAAAAAGTATCTCAGTAATCAGAATAAAAAAGATAAAGAATAATATTACTTTATTGTTGCCCAGAATATTTTTTTCTTTTAAGTTTTAAAAGAAAAAATAAAAAACTAAAGATAAACTAGAGATTATCAAAAAAATTGATTAAAAATTGAATGGAAACTAATAATCCCAGAAATTTAAGTTCAAAAACTAAAAATTAAAAAAAAAAATTAAATCTACAATTAACGTAGTTATTACAAAATACTTGAATCTGATTATATTCCCGACAAATAAGAGTGGGATTGCTCCAGCAATTATAAATATCTGCGGTGCTAATCTAAAAAAATAGAAAATGAATTATAATTATTAAGAGAACTGAATAGGTGATACTTTCTAGAGGTTTTTCTTAATTTAACACTCATTAATTTGATACATATGGCAATAATGCCAGAAATCTTGCTCTTTTAATTGCAAGGGATAGTTCCTTCTGTTTTTTTTGTTGAAACCTGGGTAACTCTACTTGGGAGTATTTTACCTTTTTCAGTTATGTATTTTCTAAGAAGGCCAAGGTTCTTGTAATCTACTAATGGAGAATCTTTTCCTGATAAAGGGACATGATCTTTTGCTAAAAAATTCTTGAAGAAGTGTTATCAAATGCTTTACTTTTCATCTTTCTGTTCCTTCAGATCTACTTTCATCTAAAAATGATGGTTCTTTATCAAATGTTTTAATTTTTATGTTTAAGAATCTTAAGAATTCCTCATCTAATTTAACCATTTTATCAAAGTTATTTAAGACCTCAATTCCACATTCACTATTAATTAAGAAGTAATAGCCTTTTGAATTTTTTCTTATTTTGTATGCTAGGGTTCGAAGCCCCCAAGACTCTTCTTTTAAAATTTTACCACCTGAACTAGTTATTTTGTCTAAAAAAGATTTTATTTTTTCTTTAGCAGACTTTTCTGTTATCTGACCACTCAATATAAAAACACTTTCATACATCTTTTATTTCCTTTCGGTTAAACTTAAATTTCAAAGTTTAGCTAATTTATAGTTAGCAAGGTTGATTTTAGAGGCTTATAACATTATTGATATATATTTAAAAGTAACTTTTATTTATTTTTTATGAAAACTAAATCATTATCTTTTATTTTTCCTGGCCAAGGCTCACAAAAAGTTGGTATGGGTAAAGATCTTTATGATCAGCATAGAGAAGCGAAGTTAGTTTTTGATTTAGTTGACGAAGCACTTGATCAAAGACTAAGCCATCTAATTTTTAATGGTCCAGAAAGTGAACTTCAACTTACATCAAATACTCAACCCGCACTTATGGCAGTAAGCATGGCAATTATAAAAATTCTGGAATATGAATTAAACAAACCAATTACAGATTTTGTTGAAATTGTTCTTGGCCATTCACTTGGAGAGTATTCAAGTTTGTGCAGTATTAACTCAATTGATTTAGAGTCGACTGCCAAGATTTTAAGAATTCGTGGAAATGCAATGCAAAATGCTGTTAAAAATTTAGATACTCGAATGATAGCAGTTATTGGCCTAAATCTCGATGAAATTGAAAAAGAATTTGATAAATTAAAAAATCAAAGTGATTTTAAATGTGAAATTGCCAATGATAATTGTCCAGGCCAAGTAATACTGTCAGGAATTAAAGAAAGTATTAATTTAGTTTCAGATAGACTAAAGGATATTGGGGCAAGATCAATTATTGATTTGAAGGTGAGTGCACCATTTCACTGTTTTTTTGATGAAACCTGCTTCAGACATTATGAAAAGTGCTTTGAGTTCAGTCCTAATTGATGCTCCAAAGACTAAATTTATAAGTAATGTTTCAGCTAATTATGAAAAAGATCCAAAAAATATTAAAGATAAACTTGTTGAGCAAGTATGCAAAAGAGTAAGATGGAGAGAAAGTATTATCAAAGTTTCATCTAGTCAAAATATAAAAAAAAATAATTGAAATTGGTTCTGGCAAAGTATTAACTGGATTGAACAAAAGAATGAAAATCAATCAAGATCACTTTAATGTGTCTACTATGAACGATATTAAAAGTTTTATAGATTCATTTGGAGGCAATTTGTGAGAAAAAATGTTTTAATAACTGGTGCGAGTAGAGGAATTGGTAAAGTAATATGCGAAGAGCTAATCAAAAATTATAATTTGTTAGTTGTTGGAAGAAACAAGAAAAGCTTAGAAGATTTATTTAAAAACAATGAGCACGTTTTAGAGAGGTTTGAGTGTGACCTGGAAAACTTGGGTGAAATTTCTTCAATGGCAGAAGAAATTATCAAAAAAAAGATACCAATTGATATTTTGATAAACAATGCCGGTATGACTGATGACAGTCTTTTTATAAGAATGAATTATGAAAAGTGGCAAAAGGTAATCAATACGAATTTAAATTCCAACTTTCATTTAACTAATTTGATATCAAAAATAATGATGAAACAAAAATGGGGTAGAATAATAAATATTACATCAATTGTTGGTCATACTGGTAATCTAGGTCAAGCAAATTATGCAGCTTCAAAAGCTGGTATAATTGGAATGTCAAAATCAATTGCTGCAGAATTAGCAAAGTGGAATATTACTGTAAACTGTATATCACCCGGGTTTATAGAAACTGATATGACTGAATCAATGTCAGAAGATCAAAAAAAAATTGTAATCAGCAAGATACCTTCGAGAAAAATTGGAAAACCAATTGATATTGCAAATTGTGTAAAGTTTTTAGCTTCTGAAGGGTCTAGTTATATCACAGGTGAAACTATTCATGTGAATGGTGGTATGTTAATGTTATAAATATGTTTGATTTAAAAAAAAATATATTTATTAATATAGTTTTAAACACAAACTAAGGAATGAATTATGAGCGATATCGGAGAAAGAGTAAAAAAAATTGTTGTAGAGCATTTAGGAGTAGAAAATGAAAAGGTAGTAGATTCAGCAAGCTTTGTTGATGACCTTGGTGCAGATAGCTTAGACACTGTTGAGTTAGTAATGGCTTTTGAAGAGGAATTTAATATAGAGATTCCTGATGATGTAGCTGAAAAAATCACCACGATCAAAGATGCTATAGAACATATAGAAAAGTCCCAAAATTAACCTCATGAGAAGAGTGGTTGTTACTGGTATTGGAATGTGTACACCACTCGGTTATGGTGCTGAGTATAGTTGGAAAAAACTTATAAATTCGGAATCAGGTATTAGAAAGCTTGAGGGTTTTCAAATAGATGATTTACCTTCAAAAGTTGGTGGTCAGTTACCAAAAGAAGGTAATGAAAATTTTTTTCCAGAAAATGTTATAGAGCCAAAAGAAAAAAGAAAAATAGAACCATTTATTCAATTTGCTTTGATAGCAGCCAAAGAGGCAGTTGAAGATTCTGGTTGGAAACCAAACCCAGGTAATGAAGCAGAAAGATCGGGTGTTTTAGTTGGTTCAGGAATTGGAGGTCTTGATGGAATAAGGCAAAGCGCTGAAAATTTAGCAAAGAGTCCTAGAAAAATTTCTCCATTTTTTATTCCGTCATGCTTAATTAATCTAGCCTCTGGACATATTTCAATTAAATATAATTTTAAAGGGCCTAATCACTCAGTAGTCACTGCTTGTGCATCTGGTGCTCATTCAATTGGTGATTCTTTTAGGATTATTTCTTATGGTGATGCAGATGTAATGTTAGCAGGTGGAACTGAATCAGCTTGTACAAGATTTGGTATTTCTGGTTTTTGTGCCATGAGAGCACTTTCAACAAAATATAATGACGAACCCGAGAAGGCATCAAGACCATGGGATCAAGAGAGAGATGGTTTTGTTATGTCTGAGGGAGCAGGAATGCTTATGCTTGAAGAATACGAACATGCAAAAAAAAGATCAGCAAAAATTTATGCTGAAGTAGTGGGTTATGGCTTAACAGGAGATGCATATCACTTGACTGCACCAGCTGAAGATGGAAATGGTGGCCTGAGAGCAATGAAAATGGCGCTCAAAGACGCAAAAATTTCTCCTGAAATGATAAATTATATAAATGCTCATGGAACATCTACTCCACTTGGAGATCAGGTTGAATTTAATGCCGTAAAAAAAATATTTGAAAAAAATCTTGATAAATTAATAATGTCATCAACTAAATCATCAACAGGTCATTTGCTTGGCGCATCTGGGGCTATAGAGGCAATCTTTTCTATCTTGTCCATAAAAAATAATACTATTCCTCCGACATTAAATCTCCAAAATCCTTCCGAGGGATGCGATGCAATAAATTTAGTCCCAAATCAGAGTATTGACAATATAAATGAATATGCTTTATCAAATTCTTTTGGTTTTGGTGGTACTAATGTTTCATTAATTTTTAAAAAAACATAAATTGTGAAAAAGGCTATAGTTTTCTTAGTTGTCCTAATTTCTTTTAATTTTTTAAAAACGACAGTAATTGATCTTAATAAGAGTTTAAATCAAACGTCAGTTATTATTAAACCAGGTATGAACCTAGATCAAATTTCTGAAATTTTATATTCAAATCAGATTATACCTAGTCAGTTTTTTTTTAAATTTTTCGTTAAATTAAATTTTGTAGAAACAAAATTAAAATTTGGTGAATTCTTATTTGACGGTGAAAAGTCAATATTTGATATTATTAATAAACTAAAAAAAGGTGAATCAATTTACAGAAAAATTACGATTGTAGAAGGATCATCTAAATTTAACTTATTAGAAAAGTTAAAGGAAATTGACCCAGATACATTACTGACCATCTTAGACATTCCAGATAACATAATTGCTAATACCTATAAGTATATTGTGACAGATAATGCAAAAAAAATACTTAAAGATATAATTAAATTATCTTCCAAAATTTCAAATAAAGTTTGGAATGAAAGAGACATGAAAATACCTTTAAATTCAATTAATGAAATTTTTGTTTTAGCTTCAATCGTTGAGAAGGAAACATCTCTTGAAAGTGAAAAATCTAAAATAGCAGGTGTTTTTTATAATAGATTAAAAAAAAAAATGAGGCTCCAATCTGACCCAACTGTAGTGTTTGCATTAACAAAAGGAAAAGAAAAATTAAAGAGAAAACTTTTAAGGAAAGATCTTAAATTTGAATCTGTTTTCAACACATACCAAAACAGCGGTTTACCTCCAGAAACAATTGGTTTTCCTAGTTATGAATCTTTGATTGCTACTTCACAACCTTATAATAGTAATTTACTTTATTTCGTTGCAAACAGATTAACTGAGGGCCATTTATTTTCTTCGTCCTATAAAGAACATTTAAGAAACATTAAGGCTATCAAGAATGAAGAAAAATAGAAAAGGTTTAATGTTAGTTCTTTCATCTCCGTCTGGTGCAGGAAAAACAACTATTTGCAAAGAAATTTTGAAATTAGATGATGAGATTAACATGTCTATTTCATTTACAACTCGACCCAAGAGAAAAAGTGAGGTTGATGGTAAGGATTACTTTTTTGTAAATGAAAAAAAATTTGAAGAATTGAGATCAGCCAGTTTTTTTATTGAAGATGCTAAAGTTTTTGATCATTGTTATGGTACCCCAAAAGAATTTGTTGAAGAAAAGCTCGAAAAAGGAATAGATGTTATGTTTGATATTGATTGGCAAGGGGCCCAAAAATTATCTGATTACTCTAACAGTGATATGGTTTCTATTTTTATACTTCCACCAAGTAATTCAGTTCTTTTAGATAGACTAAAAAAAAGAAATGAGGATTTACCAGAAATTGTAGAGAAAAGAATGAGTAAAGCTAAGTCTGAAATAAGTCATTGGATTGAATATGATTATGTTATAATTAATGATAACTTAAGAAAATGTGCAAATGATTTAATAATGATTTTAAAGGCTGAGAGAAAAAAAAGAAGTAGACAAAAATTTATTTTTGATTTTGTAAATAGTCTATTAGAATAAATTCTCAGAAAGTTGAACATATTGTTTAGGACTAATCTCTTGAGGTCTTAATTTTGGGTTTAGACCACAATTTATAATTTTTTGTTCAATGTTTGGGTCAAATTTCGAAAGATTATTTTTAAGAGTTTTTCTTCTATGAAAAAATGACATTCTCAGAGTTTTATCCAGCTTTTCGTAGTTAATTTTAATATTTTTCTTTGGAATTATTTCAATTACACTTGAATAGACTTTTGGTTGAGGAAAAAAATTTTCTGGTTTTACCTCTAATTTAATTTCTATGTTAGCGAATAGTTGGATTAATACGGATAGTCTACTATAGTGCTTGCTATTAACATTTGCTGAGAGTCTCATTGCAACTTCTTTTTGCACCATTAAAATAAGAGCTTTAAAAGAATTTATATATCTTATCCATTTAAAAATAAGTGTTGTTGCTATATTGTATGGAAGGTTTGCAATAAGCAAAACTTTTTTTGTGGATAATTCATTAATTTTAATATTTAACGCATCATCAATTATCAAATT
Source organism: Alphaproteobacteria bacterium (assembly GCA_045563015.1). GTDB lineage: Bacteria > Pseudomonadota > Alphaproteobacteria > Methylaequorales > Methylaequoraceae. The sequence goes on from JBJKUQ010000013.1 coordinate 8,878, forward strand.
AATATTTTTTTTATTTTTGATAAATTTTGCTAAAAAAATTTCTAATGTTTTATCTTTTTCTATAAGGGTAAGTTTTGCAGGCTTATTTCTTATAATGTGTTCAGTAAGTGATCCTTTTCCGGGACCTATTTCAATAACTTCTTCATTAAAAATATTTTGCAATAAACAAATTTTTTCTAATATATCTTTATTCAATAAAAAGTTTTGTCCTAGTCTTTTCTTATGTTTGAAAATAGACATTAATTAAAAGTTTTCAAAGAATTTCAAACAAGAAACAAGACTATTAATTTTAGCCTTATTTTTCTTTGCAATATCAAATGCTGGTCCATGGTCAGGGGAAACTCTTAATATTGGTAGACCGCCAGTAATGTTTATTGAATTATAAAAATCTAGGGTTTTTAATGGAGAAAGACCTTGATCATGATACATACAAAGGATTCCATCATATTTTTCACGGTTTGTTTTAAAAAAACAAGAGTCACCACTTAATGGACCTTCAAGTTTTAGACCATTGAGTGAAAGTTCTTTGATTACCGGTATTATAATATTCACTTCTTCTTTTCCAATCATTCCATTCTCTCCTGCATGAGGATTTACAGATGTAATTCCAATAATAGGATTTCTTTTATTCCAAATAGTTTTGAGAGATTGATTAAATGATAGAATTTTTTTTTTTAATTTAATTTTGGTTAATTCTTTAAAGATATTTTTTAATGGTACGTGAGTTGTAACAAGTCCAACAATGAGATTTTTTCCTTTATCAGATGGCTTGGAAGTCGATAGAATCATTATTTCAGTTGCTTTTGGGTCTATTTTTTTTTTTGTAAGGTGACCAATAAACTCTGTTTGACCATTAAACTTAAATCCAAAATTTTTCACAGTTTTTTTACAAATTGGTAATGTTATCATACCCATAGCTTTTTTATTTTTTACAAAATCAAAAGACTTTTTAATTGATTCAATTACAAACTTACTATTTTCTTTTTTGGGGTAACCAAGGTTAGACTTAATATTTTTTCCAATATTATATATAGGCAAAAAATCATGAAAATAAGAGTTTGCCTCGTGTGGCTTTTTAATTTCTTTAGTTTTTACTTTTAGATCAAGTAAAGAATTTATTGAATTTAACCTATCATAGTTGTCAACAATAAAAAACGGACTTATTTTTAATCTTTTTCTTTTTTTCCATGTTTTTAATACTATTTCTGATGCAATACCTGAGGGTTCTCCCATTGAAATTACTATTGGTTTTTTTATCATTACAGTCTATTGATTGAAAAATTTTATATTGCTATTTTTTCTCAGATTAGCCATCAAAGTATTTGCTAGCTGATTGAATTTTTTTGAATAAATTAATTTCTCAATTTGTTCTTTGGTAACTAAAAAACTTTCATCTACTGTTTTTTCACAAAGCTTAAGAATTATAAATTTAGATTCATTTTCTATTATCTTAGAGAATTGATCTATTTTTAAATTTTCAATCTGTTTTTTGTAAATATCGCTCATTTCATTTAAAAATACTTTATCTATTTTAATAATAGTCAATTCATCATTTTGTTTTTCAGAATAATTATTACAATTAATTTCTAATTTATTTATATTTTTTATGAAATCCTCATTAAAAGATGAAATATTTAAAAAAGAATATGCCAAGTTAGAATCTCCGTAGAGTCGTTTGTCATTCAGCTTTAATATCTTTAAACCATTTTCAGTTTTAATATTTGTCTTTACTTCGCCGTTTTTCATTTTGACAAGGATCTCTTTTAAATCTTCTTGAATATTATCTTCAAAAAACCAGGAAGAATCCTCACTTGAGACTTTATAATTATCAGAAAACTTTTCTGATAAATCATTAAATGGAATCCCTTGTTCTAATAAAGATAGAAACTCGGACATTTTTTTTTTTGAATCAGAGAAATCATCAACATTTTTATTTTCAAATATTACTTCTGTAAAATTATACTCGAGTTTTCCAATTCTTTGGTTGCGAAGATTATATTCTCTATCTATTTCATTTTGATTAATGACAATTTTCGATGAAAGTTTTTTTTGTAATAATTTTTTCCATAATAATTCAGATGATATTTGCTCAAGAAGAATCTCAATATCAAAACCTTCTTCTACTAAAAAATTTTTGAAATTTTCAAATTCTTCCTTAGGGAAGTTATATAACATAGATGCAAATTCAATTAATTCGTTATCTGTATTATTTATATTATTTTTTGTGGCTTCAGCTTTTTTAATTTTCTCTAGAATTAAAAGTTCTTCAACTCTATCTCTTATAGAATCTCTATTTTTTATTGTGTCGTCTAAACTTAAAGACTTTAAAGTAAGCTTAATTCTTTGAGATAAATCATAAGTAGTTATTATATCTGTATCGACACTTGCTATTATTCCTTCAAATTTCTCTTGAGAAAATGAATAATTTCCCAAAAATTGAATAAATGAAAAGAAAAAAAATATTTTAATAATTTGAATTTTATAGGTCACTTTCCATGATTTCTTTAAGACTAAATAAAAATACAAAATTGTTTGAAGTGGGGTCTTCAGGGTTGTAGGTAAATTGTCTTGTCCATGCAACTGAGACTCCAAAACATTCGTCTTCATATTTAATTTTTGATCCATAATTATATAATTTTAATCTGCCTTTTTTATCAAATGTTGTGTATGCAGTAAAGTTCCAATAATCATAAAAATTTTGCTTAAAATTAACTGAAAACTGATTTTTTCCATCAATTATATTTTCACCATTTTCATCTATAACTGGTTGGGCATGTGTGTTTGATAAACTGAGATATGAATCTTTTTGTTTTATCAAAAGGTTTGAGTAAGCTGTCTTTAATGTAAAGTTATTTTTTTCAACTGCAAAAAAGGAGCTGAACCGAATATTATCCATAGGTACAAACTTTATGTTACTTACGATGTCAGAAAACCTATCCCTAATTCCAGTATTCTTACCTAAAAATTTATTCTCTTTTAATTGGTAACTCTGTCCTATGTCAATTGATGATATCTCTCTGTCTTCAATTGTTGTTTTTTTTAAGAAGGAAAATCCATAATCAACTCTGGAAACTGGGTCAAACCTATCGTTTCCATGAAGTCTATTGACATTAAATAAATCGATGAAATCAAAATCAAAGTTATTTAAGTTACTCTCATCTGGAATTGCTCTATTAAATGAATTCTTGAAATTTTTTACTGCAAGAATTTTTGGTGAAATTATACTTGTATGTTTTCCTTTTTGCATATAATAAGGTTTAGTAATTTCTAATGAAAGTTGGGGGAAAAAGTTAGTACGAAATTCGTTATATTCAAAGTTTCCTGTTCTCGGATTTTCATATTTTTCAATATTATAAGCTCCTGCATTTAAATAAGAACCAAGTTTTATTAATGTTCCGTCATTAGTAATTGTTGGAAAAAAAATAGATTGCGTTAGAAAAAGTTTTTTTGTTTCATTTCCAGATGATCTTATAAGGTTAGCAAATTCAATATTAGTGCTATAATTTAGAGAGTTTATAGATTTGTCTGAATTTAGATTAATATAGAGTCTTGGTAGTATTTTTGGAATTTCCTTTTGTTTGAACTGTCTTCTCAAATCTTGAAACAGATAAGACTGGAAACTAAATAAGTTATTTGCCCTTATAGAATCAAGCTTCAAACTTGATTCTAGTACATCAGTATATCCATATTTATAGGTGTTTAGATAGTTTCTATCAGTGGTTCTGTGAATTTGATAATTTATAAAATTTTGAGAATTTAAATTAAATATTCCTTTTGAATGAATATGACCTCTTTTTCTGTCTTCTTTGATTCGGTTATCTTTTTGATTTTCAATAGTTCCACTAAATTTATTAAAGATTTCACCATTTTTATAATTTTTTCTATGCTCAAAGAATAAAGCTGGATTTTTCTTTTGAGAGAATTTTGGAATAACAGTCAAATCTTCATATTCTGATAATGGATAATAATACGGGGTATCAACACCCATGCCAAAATAGTGCGTTTGTGAAATATTAGGTGCTAGAAACCCTTTTTTTCTCTTAATCAAAGGGGAAGGATGTGAAAAATATGGTAAATAAAAAATACTTTGTCCTTTAAAATCTATAAAAGCATCATAGTATTTTACGTCCAGAGTTTCTTTATCATGTATAATTTTTTTTGCTTTTATTTGAATAAGTGGTTCGTCAAATTTTTTTTTTTTTTCATTATAACAAAGTTTACAGGTTGTAAATGTTCCATATTCCATTCTTTCCCATGTTTCATCTCTACGCTCTACTTTTTTTGCTGCCAATCTATAATAATCTTTACTACCTTCGTTGTTTGAAGGAATATAAAGATAATTATTCTCTATTATTGCATTTCTCAGACTATGATCTGCTACAATTTTATCAGCTTTTAGAACTGTACCATCATTATTAAATATTTTGACATTTTCTCTTGCTGAAAGGACTTTAGAAGAATTGTTTACAAAAACTTTTTTTGCATAAAGCTTAAATTCCTCATCTATAATTTCAACATTTCCAGTAGCATAAATTCTTGTGTTATCTTTATCATAAGTAAATTGATCAGCATTAATTTCAATTTTTTCATTTGAAAATATTTGGGTACATATAAAGAGAAAGAGTAAAAAAAAGTAATTAACCATCTTCAAGGTGTATAAGAGTGCTTATTAATAAAAAATTAAAAATTAAAGGAGCTGCCCATACTGACAAAAATACATTCAAGTCAGAGCTTTGACCAAAAGTTTTTATAACATCCGAAGAAAAATGAAAAATTAAACCAATTACTAGACCATAAATTATTTTCATAGCATTTTTTTTAATTCTATCTTTTTTTATTGAAAGTAAACACCCAAGCATCACCATAGAAATCAAAATTAGAGGAAAAGAGTACAAATAATTTTTGTAGATAATATGTTTTTTGATTGAGAAACCTGAGGAATCTAAATTTTTTATATAATCATCTAAACTCCAAAAACCAATGGTATCAGGAGGTCGAAAGTTTTTTTCTATTTTTTCAGCATCAAGATTAATTTCAATTTTATCTTCTTTGAATACTTTTGGAGTCTGGTTTATTTTTAATCTAAATCCATTTTCTAGTTCCCAGAATTTATTATTAACCATTTTTACATTTTCAATGTCGATTCTTTCTTTGAACTGATTTTGATGATCATATTTAAAGATTTTTACATTCTTTAATATATTTTTTTCAAAAGAATAGTGTTGAGCATTTATTACAAATTCAAATTGATCATTTTTTTCTCTGAGCCAAAGACCAGTTTCAGAAATAGAAAATAAACCGTAACTTCCTTTAAAATAATTACTTTCATAATTTTTAAATTTTACATTCATAAGAGCAAATATTGGGTTAAAAACAAAAAGATATAAGGTACTAATTAAAATTGTATTAAGAATTGCCGGGAAGATTAGCATCCAAATTGAAAATCCTGATGCTCTTAAGACAGTTAATTCATTATTTTTATTAAGTTTCATATAGGTGTGCATTGAGCTTAATAAAAAAACTGTTGGTAAAATTATTGGAAAAAGAGTCGGAATATGAAGAAATGCCATTTTGACTAAAATACTTAGATCAATTTCTTTTGTAGAGCTCCTTCTAATAAGTTCAATTAAATCAATTGAAACAAATAGCAAGCATGAAAATGAAAAAACTAAAAGAAATGAAAATAAGTTTTCTTTTATTAGGTATTTTGTAACTAACTTATTTTTAAACATTTTTTAATTTCTCTGATTTTTTAAAAAAGAAACACGACAAAATAAAGCATAAAAATGATGGTATAAAGTTAATATAATGCATATCTGCTAATTTTATTGAGAGATTTGAAGAGATAATTGATAAAATTTGTAGAAAAACAATAAGACCAAAGATTTTCAGAGTTTTAAATAGATTTTCAACTCTATTAAATTCTAGATTTAAAATATAACATAAAATTAACATGCTATACGTGAAAACATTTAGTGGAATAGCAAATCTTGAGGTTAATTCCGCTTTAAATGCCTGAATATTATTCTGGTCATCAAGTGATTCAGGGTTTGGGTTTTGAAGCTCAAACATAGTTCTTTCAGCAGGTGATTTCCATCTATTAAAGAAATTGTTATCTTTATTTTGACTAATATTCAGTAAATATTCCTCAAAATATAAAATTGATAGTTTCTTGTCTCTGGATTGAAATTGTTGTGAGCCTTCCTCTAAAAAAATTTTAGTAGAAGACTTTGTATTTATTATTTTTCCCTTTTTAGCAATTAAGGTTGAAGGTTTTTCTAAATCTCGAGTATCATGAATGAAAATATTTTTTAAAACACCTCTCTCACTTTCCTTAATAAAAATGGTAAAATCCTTTCCAATAGTATTAAAAATCCCTTCTTGTAATAAACTAGATGAATAATCATTTTTTATCGTGTAGAGAAGTAATTTAAAATTTTTATTGGATTCAGGAGTTTGATAAGTCGTAAAATAAAGACTAATTAAACTTAAAATAAAACCAAAAACTAAAGTTGGTTTAGCTAAATTAATATTTGAAAAACTTGATGACTGTAAAATAATTAATTCTTTGTCAGTTTGCATTCTTGAATAAACAAAAAATATTGATAAGGAAGCTATTATTGAGAAAAGAGTTGGCAAAATCTGTGGAATTGAGTTTGAAACTAATTTAAAAAAAACAAAAGATGGTAAGTTTCTACTTATCATCAATTCAATTAGCTGTACACTTTTAGCAAGTGCAAAAACTGATATTATGAAAACTAAAATAAGTAGTGAGTTATTAAGCAGTTGTTTAAAGATATATCTATCAACTAAATTCATTGTTTTTTTTTAAAAACAATATACATTATTTATTACATAAATTCCTTGGTTATAAAAAAAAATGAAAATAAATATTATACAAAAAATTAAAGATGAAGATCATTTAGTAGTAGTTACAGACGGAACTAAATTAAAAACTAACTCACCAATAGATACAAGTGTTACGGATCTTTTAAATAATTATTTGACAAAAAATAAAAAAAAAGAGGTTATGGAAACATTTTATTTGAATAGTCCCAAAAAATTAAAAAGTTTTACACTTCTTAAATACAATACAACCGAAGATTCAGCACTTCAAAACGCTATTTCGGGAAGACTTTTAGCCTATTTAGAAAGAAGAAAAATAAAAAAAATAGCAATTTTTTTTGAAGATACAGTCAAGAATGATTCACAAGAATTTATTAAAAACTTTGTTGTTGGTCTATATCTTAAGGATTACAGATTTGAAAAATATAAATTTGTTTCGACCAAAGACTCTAAAGTTGAAATTCTTAATATTATTAGAAAAAATGATAAGAAGTTTAAAAAGAATTTAACTGATGCTATCAGCACTCTGAAGGGAGTTTTTCTTACCAGAGACCTTGTATCTGAACCAGCCAATGAACTTTATCCCAAAAAATTTGTTGATGTTTGTGCAGTGCTCAAAAAGGTTGGGGTGCAAATTGAAGTTTTGGATGAGAAAAAAATAAAATCACTCGGTATGAACGCACTCTATGGTGTTGCTCAAGGATCCGTCAAACCACCCAGAGTTATGATTATGAAATGGAACGGAAATAAAGGTAAAAGTAAAAATCCATTGGCTTTCATAGGTAAAGGTGTAACATTTGATACCGGAGGAATTTCAATTAAACCATCTTCTGGAATGGAAGACATGAAGTGGGATATGGGTGGTGCAGGTGTTGTTGCAGGATTATTATACACATTGGCACTAAGAAAGGCTAAAGTTGATGTTATTGGTGCTGTTGGCCTGGTTGAAAATATGCCAGACGGCAATGCTCAAAGGCCTGGAGATATAGTTAAGTCTATGTCTGGTCAAACGATAGAAGTCTTAAATACTGATGCAGAAGGTAGGTTAGTATTAGCTGATGTATTGTGGTATATCAATAAGAAATTTAAACCATGCTTTATGATTGATCTAGCAACTTTGACTGGTGCCATAATTGTTGCGTTAGGTGAAAGATATGCAGGTTTATTTTCGAATGATGACAAACTTTCTAAAAACATCATTAATGCATCAAAAAAAACTCGTGAACTTGTTTGGAGGATGCCAATGGATAATGAGTTTGATAAGTTGTTAAACTGTCAAATTGCAGATATGAAGAATATAACTGGCACCAGGGGAGCGGGAAGTATTACTGCTGCTCAGTTCCTAAAGAGATTTGTTGGGAATACAAGCTGGGCACATTTAGATATTGCTGGTGTAACATGGTCAAAAAAAGGAACAGAATTTTCAAGGCCAGGCGGAACAGGTTTTGGTGTGAGATTATTAGACCAGTTTGTTAAAGATAACTATGAAGAATCATAATTTACAATTAAGTGTAAATTTATATTACATAAAATCAAACTTCATAGATATTGCCTTGCGCTTATGCAATAAATTAATTGAAAAAGAAAAAAAACTTTTTATTAATTTAAATGATGAAGAGGAAATGGATCAGTTGGATAAAAACTTGTGGACAAGAGATAGAGATTCATTTTTACCTCATAAAATATTAGGTGAGAAAATACATACTAAGGACAAAATAATCTTATTCTATGGTAATTATGAGAAAATGAAAGAGTTTGAAAATAACCAAATAATATTAATTTCTCCAACAGTAAAAATTAAAAAATTATATTTATTCAAAAATTTTTTTTTATTTTCTCATAATTCTATTGATAAAAAAAAATATTTGAGTATTTTTCAAAAGTTAGCAAAGAATGGGAGAAATATTAAATGTTTTTATGAATATGACATTTTTAAGTGGAAACTAATTCCTAATTAACTCACATGGGGGACTTTAAATGGAACTAACTTTATCAATACTAAAGCCTGACGCTGTAAAGAGAAATTTGACAGGTGAAATAAATACACAAATAGAAAAAAATAATATGAAGATAGTGGCACAAAGAATGATGTTACTTTCGCTAAAAGATGCTGAAGGATTTTATTTTGTTCATAAAGATAGAGCTTTTTTTAACGATTTATGCAAATATATGACTTCAGGTCCAATTGTGGTTCAGGTGTTAATGGGCAAAGATGTTATTAATAGGTATAGAAAACTTATGGGCACAACAAACCCCTCAAATGCCGAAGAAGATTCACTCAGAAAACTTTATGGACTATCGGTCGAAGAAAATTCTGTGCATGGTTCAGATAGCAAAGAAAATGCAAAAATAGAAATAAACTATTTTTTTTCTGATAGAGAAATTTACGAGGACTTTACTTGATTAAGAAAAGCCAAAGTAAAAAGAGAAGGATAGTAACTAGTACAGATGAATAGATTGTGATTTTAATGAAATTTGAGTAGAATTTTTCATGAAATTTACTATCTAATTTTGCCATTTTTATTTTCTCCTCTCCAAGTTTTTTAATACTTTTATATATAAAAAATGTTCTTCTTTCAAGATTTTTTTTGTAAGTGTTTTTACTGTATCTTCTTTTGTGATTTTAACTATTTCTTGATCAATAATTTTTCCTGTATCAATTCCTTCATCAACATAGTGTATTGTGCAACCAGTGATTTTTACACCGTAAGACAATGCTTTCTCCACAGCATTAATTCCTTTGAAAGCCGGTAAAAGAGATGGATGAATATTAATAATTTTATTTTTCCATTTTTTTACAAAATTTTTACTTAAAATTTGCATAAAACCTGCTAGACAAATTAAATTAATTCTTTTCTTTTCTAGTATTATATTTAATTCTTTTTCAAAATTTAATTTTGAAAAATTTCCATTAATAACTTTAGTTGGAATATTTTTTTTTATTGCTTTTTCTATTCCCAAAGAGTTTTTGTTGTTTGAAATTACAATCTTTACATTGGATTTAATGATTTTCTTCTGAAAAGCGTCAACAATATTTAACATATTGGAGCCATGTCCGGAAATTAAAATTGCTAAATTAATTTCCATTTTCCAAAACTATTTATTCTTACTTTCTCTTTATTTTTTGATAGTTTGATGATTCCCATAGAATAGCTTTTAACTTTTTTTTTTTCTAAAAAATCTAATACATATTTACTATTTTTATTTTCCACTACCAGAACCATACCAATTCCACAATTGAATGTGTTGAGCATTTCATATGAATTTATTTTTGCTGTATTTTTCAACCAGGAAAAATTTTCAGGAACTTTGAAATTTTTCATATCTATCGTTGCAGACATTTTTTCTGGAATTACTCTTTCTATGTTTTCAAAAATACCCCCGCCAGTGATATGAGATATGGCACTAATTTTTTTTTTTTTTATTAGAGGTAAAACTGTTTTAACATAAATTTTTGTGGGTTGGATTAGTTCAGCACCCAATGATTTTTTTTTTGATTTAAATGGCGGAGGTTTTTTTATAGAGATTTTATTTTTTGATAGAATTTTTCTAATAAGAGAAAAACCGTTAGAATGGAATCCGTTAGATTCAAGTCCGATTAAATGTGAATCTACTTTAACATTGAATTTACCAATTAAATTTTTTCTTTCCACAACGCCAACAGAAAAACCAGCTAAGTCAAATTCATTAGACTTATATAAACCTGGCATTTCTGCAGTTTCCCCTCCGACAAGAGAACAACCTGCCTCTTTACATGCAGCATTAATACTAGAGATCAATGATAAAAACATCTTTTCATTAATTTTTGATGATGCTATGTAATCCAGGAAAAAAAGAGGTTCTCCACCGTTAGCTAATATATCATTGACACACATTGCTACTAAGTCGTAGCCAAGGAAATCTAAATTTTCTTGTTCTATAGCAATTTTTAATTTTGTTCCTACTCCATCTGTACTAGACACAAGAATAGGATCTTTATAGTTAAGTTTTTTTATATCAAAAAGTGAGGAAAACCCCCCAGAGTTTTTTATGATCTCTTTTCTAAAGTTCTGTTTAGTTATCGACTCGAGTTTTTTAACAAGTTTAGCGGATTTTTTTGTGTCAACTCCTGCAGATTTATAAGTTAAAATTTTTTTCTCCTTTAATGATTACTGTTATTTGAAAAAATTAATGTTATAAACTTTAAAAAACAAAAGTAAAAAATTGCTAAAACTTATTTATATTATAATTCTTTTTTTTATCAACTCCGCAAATTCTTTTGCTAACGAAAATTTATATTATATTGAAAAGAACGAGGTATATCTAGAAAATAACGGTGAAATTTTGGAATTAAGAGAAAATGCAAAACTTATTTCATTTAAAAGATCTTTTATAATTTTAGCAAAAAATATCTTAGACCCAGAAAATCTGGTAAAGTTTTATCAGATTTCTGATTATAATATTACGACGCTTGTAAAGGACTACAAAATCGATTCTGAAAAAATAACTAACGTAGGTTATCTCGCTAGTATTTCAGTAAATTTCAATAAAAAAGCAGTTAAGAGATTTTTTGAAGAAAATGGAATTAATTTGAATATCTTTATTTCTGAAAGTTATTTAATTTTTCCTATCTTTAAAAAATTTAATACATTTTACCTTTGGGATAAAGATAATTCTTGGTATGATTATCTTGTTGAGGAGTATGACCAACAAAGTTTACTGAAACTATATTTCCCAAAAAAAAACCATAGAAATAGACTGAAAATATCTTCTAAACAAGTAATTGATGAAGATTCAAAAAAAATAGAAGAATTTCTAGAACTTTACCAAAAAAAAAAAGCAATAATAGTCATATTAGAAGAAAACTTTAATTTAGAAAAAAATATTTTTCAAATTAAACTAAATTTGTCAGTATATAATAATGGCATTATTTCAAAACTTGATCTGGAGAATGATAACTCTTTTCCAGAATTTACTGATAAATCACAAATAGAATTAATTGCAAAATTGGTAATTAATGAATTACAAATGTGGTGGAAAAGTAAAATTGACAATCAACAACAATCAGACAATGAATTTAATTCATATTTAGTTAAAATAAATTCAGAAAATATTAAGAAAAGTATATTTGTAGAAAGTTTTTTGAGAGAAATTGTTGGAATAAATAATTTAAAGATTAAAGAATTAAAAAATAATTCTATTATCTACGAAATTTTTACAAACTACAGTCCTCAGCAAATAAACTTGGGTTTGGAAAGTAAAAATTTAAGAATGTTAGAGACAGGCTCTAAAAATAATGAATTTTTGATTGAATACTATTAATGAAGCAAGAAATTTTAAATTTTAAATTTAAAAATAAAAAAGACTTTTATGTAAATTCTAAAAATTTATTAGCTTTCAACCTTATACAAAAATGGCCCAATTGGAATAATCAATTTATTTTTTTATATGGACCAAAAAAATGTGGAAAAACAACTATATGCAATATATGGAAAGAAAAGTCCGATGCTTTTTTTTTAAGCGAAAAAAAAATAGATGATATTTTATCTAATAAATTAAACAATGAGTATTTACATAAAAATAATTGGATAATAGATAATATCGATGAATTGATAAAAAAAAAGAATTTTGATGAAAAAGTCCTCAATATAATAAATTTAATAAGAGAAAAAAAAAAATCTTTTTTGTTAATGACTTCAAATATTCCACCCAAAATTTTAGTTACTTCACTTAAAGATCTTGTTTCAAGAATTTCAGGTTCACTCGTAGTTGAGGTTTGCGAACCTGATAATGATTTATTATGCAAAATAATTGAAAAATATCTTAAAGAAAGATCAATTATAATTAAAAAAAGTAATCTTGAATATTTAATAAATAGAATTGAAAGGTCATATAAATCAGCAGTCAGAATTGCTAGATTTATAGATAAAAAATCTCTGGAAACCCATTCTCAAATTAATTATAGTTTTTTAAAAAAAGTAATAGAAGATTACTAGATTAAATATTTTCTGAAATTATTTTTTGTAATACTTTCTTAAATTCATTAAATTTAACATTATCTATAATTTTCATACTATCAATTTTTGATATACCTGTGTTTGATATTAATTTTATCGATTTGTCTGTGAGCAATCTTTTTATTGGGATATTCTTTTCTTTTGCAAAAGTTTCTCTTTCTACACATATTTTTTTTAGAAGTTTCAACTGAAGATTTGAGATTTCTCTTAATTTAAGTTTTTCCCATGCTTTCTGGGGGTCCCTTAAATACAGGTTTTTATCCAAAACTTTTAGGTGCGATGTTTTAAGCTTATCTTTCTTTTTCAAATTTCCTAGAATTTTTGTATATAGTGGTATTAGATATTTAACATCGTTAATTGCATACTGTATTTTCTTATTTGATAAAGGTCTTATACGCCAATCTATGAATTGGTGAGTTTTATCAATTCGTATATTTAACAAATCGTTTACAGCATTTGCGTACCCAATTGAATGGGGGTAGCCAATAAGAGTCATGCAAATTTGGGTGTCCACAACATTAGGTGGTATTTTATTGAAAATATTAAATAAAATTTCAAGGTCTTGATGTGCAGCATGAAAAACTTTTAATATATTTTTTGAAAAAATTATTTTTCGTAAAAGTGCTTTATCTACTTGTGTTTTTAACGGATCAATAATTATTTCTTGATTCTTATTTGATAACTGAATTAAACATAATTTTGGATAATATGTATTAACTCTATGAAATTCTGTATCTACCCCAACAATTTTATCTTTTTGACATTTTAGATAGAAATTTTTTAATTGATCATTAGTATGTATTATCACTAATAAAAATTATCATCTTATGTCCAATGCTACAACACTATGAATAATTATCGATCACATAATTGCGGTGAGTTAACATTAGATAACGTTGACCATACAGTCGACGTTGCTGGGTGGATAAATAAAAAAAGAGATCATGGAGGACTTCTTTTTTTAGACCTTAGAGATCACTTTGGCATTACTCAATGTGTAATTAATGCTGACAACAAAATGTTTAAAAAATTAGAAACAATAAAATTAGAGAGTGTAATTAAAGTTTCTGGAAAAGTTATTAAAAGGTCTGATGATACTGTTAACAAGAATCTTCCAACTGGAGATATTGAAGTCTTATCAGAGAAAATTGAAATTCTGAGTGAGTCGGAGCAGATACCTTTTCAAGTAGCTATGAATGATGAATCACCAGAAGACTTGAGGTTAAGATATAGATTTTTAGATTTGAGAAGAGATAATATTCATAAAAATATAATTTTGAGATCTAAAATCATAAATAGTCTTAGAGAGAAAATGATTAAAAGAGGATTTCTAGAAATTCAAACACCTATTCTCACTTCTTCATCACCAGAAGGAGCTAGAGACTTTTTAGTCCCAAGTAGGTTACATAGTGGAAAATTTTATGCGTTACCACAAGCACCACAAATATTTAAACAACTGTTAATGGTTTCTAATTTTGATAAATACTTTCAAATTGCTCCTTGTTTTAGAGATGAAGATGCAAGAGCAGATAGATCTCCAGGTGAATTTTATCAATTAGATTTTGAAATGGCATTCGTTGAACAGAATGATATTTTTAGAGAGATTGAGCCCGTATTATCGGAGGTTTTTAAAGAATATACAAACCATGATGTTACAAACCTCCCTTTTCCTCAAATAAAATATTTTGATAGTATTCAAAAATATGGAACGGATAAACCGGATTTAAGGAATCCTCTTGTAATTGAAGACATTACTGATTTTTTCAAGAACTCTGGTTTTAAAATATTTGAATCCAATATTGAGAAAGGTTTTGTTGTTAAGGCCATAAAAGCACCGCAATCTAGTAAGAAGCCGCGAGCATGGTTTGACAAGCTAAACCAGTGGGCAAGAGATGAGGACCAAAAAGGTCTTGGTTATATAGTTTTTGATGAGAACGAATTTAAAGGACCAATCTCTAAAAATATGAGACAAGAAAACTTAGACCAAATAAAGGAAAAAATAAAATTAGATAACAATGATTCTGTTTTTTTTGTTTGTGATAAAATTGATAATGCTAATAAGTTTGCTGCTCTTGTAAGAGAGAAGATTTGCGATGAATTATCACTTCGTGAAAAAAATTGTTTTAAATTTTGTTGGATAGTCGATTACCCTATGTATGAAATAAACTCAACGACAAAAAAAATTGATTTTAGTCATAATCCATTTTCTATGCCTCAAGGTGGAATGAATGCATTGTTAGAAAAAAATCCATTAGATGTCCTTGCCTGGCAGTTTGATATTGTTTGTAATGGAATAGAATTATCTTCTGGTGCTATCAGAAACCATAAAATAGATTTAATGATTAAAGCATTTCAAATTGCTGGGTATAGTGAAAAA
Source organism: Alphaproteobacteria bacterium (assembly GCA_045563015.1). Classification (GTDB taxonomy): domain Bacteria; phylum Pseudomonadota; class Alphaproteobacteria; order Methylaequorales; family Methylaequoraceae. The sequence goes on from JBJKUQ010000013.1 coordinate 24,097, forward strand.
GATTTGGAACAAAAATTTTCTTCACTGTTTAATGCATTTAAATATGGAGCTCCACCTCATGGAGGATCTGCACCAGGAATAGATAGGATGGTAATGCTTATTGCAGAAGAAGAAAATTTAAGAGAAGTGGTTGCTTTCCCAATGAACCAACAAGCAGAAGATCTATTAATGGGCTCTCCAAATTTAGTTTCAGAGTTACAACTTAAGGAACTGAGTTTAATTTTAAGAAAAAAGTAATTATTTAATTTTTTGTTCTTTGAATATTACGTGTTTTCTGACCTTGGGATCATATTTTTTTAGTTCAAGCTTTTCAGTTTTTGTCTTAGGGTTTCTGAACTTAACGTAAAAGTAACCTGTATCCGCAGTACTTACCATTTTTACTTGAATAGTATTAGATTTTGCCATGATAAAGTTATATAAATTTTGAAAATTCTGTCAAGTTTAACTTTGCTTATCATCTACAAAAATTTGAAAAGCTATAAAGGCACCTTTAATTTTGGGTAGAAGCCATAGTGATAAAAAGACGGTTAGGAAAGGCCAAAAAATTAACTGAAAATTAATTTCGGGACTAAATTTTTTTTCTGTAAGTAAAATTAAAGGTATTAAAATATGCCCAACTACAAAAATTGTACAATATGCTGGACCGTCGTCTGATTTATAATCAGAAAATTTTAACCCACATTTTTTACAAATTTTATGGGTTTTAATATATTTTAAAAAAATAGGAGATTTACCACAACTTGGACATTTTTTTGAGAAACCTCTTTTTAAATATTTTAATTTATTAATTTTCATGATTTCCCATTAATTTAACTTTTTGTAAAAGAATTTTTCCATTCAATGTATTGATTCTTTTAATCCTAAATGTAACTAAGGTACCTAAATTAATTTTATTTTTATTATAAAATTTTCCTTCTTTTTGTTTAATTCTGGCTAGACCAGAAAATGGAAAATCTAGTGCTTTAATAAAAATACCAAAACTTTCAACTGAGTCTACAAAACCTCTAAAAACTCTATATTTAAATTTTTTCATATATAAAGCAACAAATTTATCCATTATTGACCTTTCGATTAAATCTGCTTTTTTTTCTTGAGAATTTAAATGAGTTGATATGTCTATCGTTGGCTCCTTTTTATTATTAAAATAAAAATTTATTAAATCTCTGTGTACAATTAGATCTGAATATCTTCTTATCGGTGATGTGAAATGCACATAATTATCAAGTGATAAACCATAATGACCCTTATTATTAAAATCATAGAAAGCTCTTGATTGAGATCTTAACAAGAAGTCATGAAGATGATTATTTTTATTTAAATCTATTAATCTTATGATCTTATTAAAATCTTTTTGAGAATTAAATTTACCGTTATGATCCAAATTGTATTCATTTATTATATTATTAATTATATTTAATTTTTCTTTTTGAGGAGGTTCATGATTTCTAAAAATTGATTTTATCTTATTTTTTTTAAAATAATTTCCAATTATTGAGTTTGTTAAAACCATAAACTCTTCAATTAAATTGTAGGATTGAAGTTTTTTTTTCTTTTTAAATGAAATTTTTTTCGTATCATAAAAATCATATTCCCATTCGTTGGGATTAAAATAAATTTTTTCTCTTTTAATTGACTCAGTCTTAAGCATTTTGTAGGTGACAAATAAATTATTTATCAATTTTGTTAATTTACATTTTTTCTTTTTTGCAAGAAAAAAACTTTCTACTTGTTTATAAGTTAATCTTGCAAAAGACTTTATTATACCTCTGTGAATTTTAAAGTTTCTATACTTCCCATTTTGAAAATTAATTTCTATAATTATACTTTTTCTTATCTTGTTAGGAACTAAAGAGCATAAATTATTTGATAGCTCTTCAGGAAACATTGGTACAACTCTATCAGGAAAATAAAATGAATTTGCCCTTTTTTTTGCTTCTCTATCTAGAGGGTCATCATTTTCTACATAAAAACTTACATCGGCTATAGCAACCATTACTTTTGATTTTTTGCCATAATTTTCTGACCATACCGCATCATCAAAGTCCTTACTATCGTCACCATCAATTGTTACGAAAGGAATGTGCGTGAAGTCATGATGAGCTTCAGCTTTTTTATCTTTAAGTTTACTTACGTGTATTTTAAGATGTTCAGGGAAATTTTTCCTTAATGAATTTGTTTGAATTTCATTATCTATTATATTTTTTAAAGAAATCTCTTTATTTTTTTTTTCTTTTCTCATCAATAATTTTCAAAGCATCATTAACCGATAAAACTTTTTCATTAATCTCTTTGGGTATGGGATAATTTTTTTTATTATATGCTAAATAATCAGATCTACCTTTAATACCTTTTTTTCTGATTATTTTTATTTGTGTATCAGGATGTTCTCCAATTAATATTTCTTTTTTTTCTAATGCATTTTTTTCTATTAATTCAACTGCTCTATTAATACCAACATCAGTTACATCATCTTCTTTAAGTGACAAAAATTTATTATCGTGCTTAAGATATGGTCCATAGGGACCTATTGATGCTGTAATATCTTTTTTTGAGTTTGGATGTTGACCAACTATACGTGGTAAAGATAAAAATTTTATAGATTTTTCTAAATTAATTTCTTCATTTTGTATATTTTTAGGAATACTTGTTCTTTTAATTTTTTTATCCTTTTTTTCAACTTCAACATATCTTCCGTATCTTCCTACTTTTAGATAAATATTATTACCTGATTCAGGGTCTAATCCAATAACCTTTCCTTCCCCAGAAAGTTCTTTATTATCTTCATCACTTCCAATCGCATGGCTATAATTACAGCCTTTTTTATCTTTTTGATACTTTGTACAACCAATAAATGGACCAGTAAAAGCAAACTTAAAGGTAAGATTACCATCTTTGCATTTAGGACAATTTTTATCTTTAAGTATTTCTGGAGATAGTTCACTTATTTTATCAATTACATCAGATATGCTATGATTTTCAACCTCAGTTACAGTTTTATTTAATATTTGTAAAAAATTATTCAAAGTGTCTTTCCAAGATAATTTAGATTCAGTAATTAAATCAAGTTGTTCTTCAAGATTTGCTGTAAATTTATAATCAACAAATTGATTAAAAAAACCATCAAAAAATTTTGAAAGAATTTTTCCTTTTGAAGTTGGAATTAAAGCTTTATTTTTAATTTCAATGTAATTTCTTTCTTGTAATTTAGTAAAGATTGAAACATAAGTTGATGGTCTACCTATCCCTAACTCTTCAAGTTTTTTAATAAGTCCTGCTTCAGAGAAGCGATTGGGTGGTTTAGTTGAATTTTTCTTAGTTGAAACTTTCTCATGTTTTAGTGAGCTATTTTTTTCAAGTTCGGGTAAATCTTGTAATTCCCCTTTTTTATCAGAAAAATCATATATTTTTTTAAAACCTTTAAATTTTTCAATAGATCCTGATGCCTTTAATAAAAAACTTTTACTTTTAATATAGTAGGTTGTTTCAAGATTTATACTTGGAGACATTTGTGATGCAATTGTTCTCTTCCAAATAAGGTCGTAAAGTTTAAATTGATTGTCGCTAAGAAGATTTTTTAATTCTTCTGGTTTTTTTTCAAGATCTGTTGGAGTTACAGCTTCGTGACCTTGTTGAACAAATTTAGATTTTTGTTTATATTGAACTTCGCTCTGTTCTAAAAAAGAATTACCATAATTTTTTTTTATTAAATCTCGTAGTTTTGAAACTTCACTTTTTTTCATTATATTTGAATCAGAACGATGATAAGTTATCAAAGCTCCCAAAGAACTTACACCATCTTTAAGTTCTTGGGCAATTGAGTTTGTCATTTTTGGACTAAACCCTAACTTTGAAGATGCATCCTGTAAAAGAAGTGAGTTAGAAAAAGGTGAATACGGTTTTCTTTTTTTTTCTCTTTTATTAATTGAATCAACATAAAATGATTCATTTTCTATTTGTGTTTTTAATTTTAAAGCTTCTTTTTCGTCATTAACTAAAAGTTTGTTAAACTTTTTTTCATTATTCATTAAAACTGAACAGGCAAAAATACTATTATTATTATCTTTTAAATCAATAAAAATATCCCAATATTCCTTTGAAATAAATAAATCAATTTCCTTTTCTTTTTCACAAAGAATTTTAAGAGAAGGTGACTGAACTCTTCCAGCTGATGATCCAAAAATTGTTCTTCTTTTGGTTATGGGTGAAATTTTATAACCAAAGAATCTATCTAAAAATCTTCTGGTAATTGCTGCATCAACAAGGTTTTGGTCAATATTTCTAGGTTTGTTTATGGCTTCAATAACATCCTCTTTTCTGACTGCAGAAAATTCAATTCTTTTAAAAGTTTTTTTGTCTATGAGTTTTTTTTCTTTACAGATTTCAACTAAATGCCAGGCAATAAGCTCTCCCTCTCTATCAGGATCTAGAGCTAGAAAAATTTCATTGGATTTCTTTACGGATTTGAGTAATGGGTCTATTTTTTTTTTATCAAGTTCCCATTTTTCAACGTAAAAGTCATTTTTTTCATCAATTCCAATACCACTTCTTGGCAAATCTCTAAAATGTCCAACGCTAGCCACAACATCAAAATCAGAACCCAAGTATCCTTTTATAGTTTTGGCTTTAGCTGGTGACTCTACAACAAGAAGTTTCATAATCAAGGTTTTTTATAGTTGAAAAACTAAAAAGTCAAAATTAATTTTTTTTTTTTAATATAATTTTTTTTTCATTTCCTAGAAAAAGTCTTCTTATATTTTCAGAGTGCTTTATGAAAATCAACACACTAATTAAAATAAAGTAGTAATAATTTGGATCTAATTTTATAATAATAATCAAATTTACTAAGGTTGATATAAGAGCAGATAGGGAAGAATATTTGAATAAAAATGCGGAAAGAACCCAAGTAATTAAAAATATTAAAAAGTAATCGTAGTTATAAGCTAAGAGAACTCCGATAAAAGTAGCAACACCTTTTCCTCCCTTAAATCTTAACCATATTGGGTATAAGTGGCCAATAATTACAAATAGAATAGATATGCCAACGTATTGATAATTATACATTATAACTAATTTAATAGGAATAAATGCTTTAAGTAAGTCCAATATTAACGTGAATAATCCAAGTCTCCATCCTCCTAGTCTTAAAACATTGGTGGCACCAATGTTTTTTGAACCAAGTTGTCTTGGATCTCCTTTTTTAAAAATAATTGAAATAAAAAGACCAAAAGGAATTGATCCTGCTCCATAACATATTAGAGCAGTAATTAATAATTCATAATTTATATACAAGTCTACCTCTTACAAAAGTCATCATATTCATTCCATCAAGCAATAATCCGTCGAAAGGAGAATTTTTTGATTTACTGTGAAAATTCTCTTGTTTTACTTTCCATGGTTTTGATATGTTGAAAATACATAAATCAGCTTCTTTATTTTTCTCTACAGTACCAAGGTCAAGTTCTAGTATTTTAGATGGATTGATAGAAATTAGGCTAATTGCTTTAATTAAATCAATTTTTTTTTCTCTAACAAGATTTAAAGTTAATGGTAATAATGTTTCTAAACCTATACCTCCAAATTCAGCTTGATTAAAAGGGAGTCTTTTAGCGTCTTGATCTTGTGGTGTATGATCAGAAGTAATAGCATCAATTGTTCCGTCACAGATACCATTTATTATTTCTTTCCTATCTTCCTCAGATCTTAAAGGTGGTGATAACTTAGAAAAGGTTCTATAGTTCTCTAAGGATAACTCATTTAACACAAAGTAAGGCGGAGATGTATCACAAGTTATTGGGAGGCCTTTTTTTTTTGCTTCTCTTATGATATCAACTGTTTCTTTTGTTGAAACATGACTAACGTGATACCTACATTTAGTTTCTTCTACCATCCATAAATCTCTTTGGACTATCATTGCTTCTGCATACCCAGGCATCCCAGGTAAACCCATTCGTGTTGATATCTCCCCCTCATTTACTACACAATTAGCACTAAGGTAAGGTTCCTCGGCATGTTGAATAATTAAACCATTAAATGATTTTGCATAACTAAGTGCTCTTCTCATTATTCTTGTATTTTGAATGGTCTTATAGCCATCTGTAAAACCTACAGCGCCCGATTCTTTCATAAGATGTAATTCACATATTTCTTTACCTTCAAAATTTCTTGTTATACATCCTGTACAAAAAATTTTACTTAATGCTACTTCCCTTGCTTTTCGTTGAATACTATGAATTATTGCAGGTTGATCAATTGGTGGGGCAGTATTAGGCATACATATCATTGATGTTATTCCTCCTGATGCAGCAGACATGGATGCACTTTTAATTGTTTCTTTGTGTTCCAAGCCGGGTTCACTGATATTTACTCTCATATCTACAATACCAGGGGCAGCATATAATCCACTGCAATCTATAATATTAGTATCAGAATCTGCAAATTCAGATAAATTTTCTCCTAAATTTTCAATATTTTTATTTTTAATAAAAATATCACTTTTTATTATTTTTTTTTTTTTAACGTCAACTAAAAGGCAGTTTTTTAGAAGATAATTTTTTGATAACTTTTTGTTGTTATTAAATGAGTTTTTAATGTTCATTTTTTTTATAATCAATTAAAGCTTTTAAACATGCCATTCTTACTGCAACGCCCATGTGAACTTGTTCAAAAATAGCAGATCTATCTAAATCATCTGCTAGAGAAGAATCAATTTCTACTCCTCTGTTCATTGGTCCTGGATGTAACACGAGAGCATCTGATTTTGCAAATCCAAGTTTATCGCTATCAAGACCATAAAATCTAAAATATTCTCTAATTGACGGAACAAAAGAGCCAGACATTCTCTCTAGTTGTAGTCGGAGCATAATTATGATATCAACATTTTTTAGTCCTACCTTCATATCATAAAATACCTTCACTCCTAAAGCCTCTATATTTTTTGGAATTAATGTCGCTGGTGCAATGACTCTGACCTCAGCACCAAGTGTATTAAGAAGATGTATATTAGAGCGAGCTACACGACTATGCATTATATCACCACAAATTGCCACTCTAAGTCCTGAAATTTTTTTTTTTCTTTTTAAAATTGTTAATGCATCTAGAAGTGCCTGTGTTGGATGCTCATGTGGTCCATCACCAGCATTTATAACACCACATTTAACTTTTTCAGCTAGCAATTCAACGGCACCTGCATCTTGGTGTCTCAAAACAATTACATCAGGTTGCATAGCATTCAATGTCATTGCTGTATCAATGAGTGTTTCGCCTTTTTTGATTGAGCTTGAACCAACAGAAATATTTAACATATCTGCACCAAGTTTTTTTCCTGCTAATTCAAATGAAGTTCTTGTACGAGTTGAGTTTTCAAAGAATAGATTGATACAAATTTTATTTTTCAGATAATCTAGTTTCTCATTTTTATTATAAAGATAGTTTGAAAACTCTTCGGATAGTTCTAAAAGATAGTTGATGGCATCTGGTTGAAGGCCTTCAATCCCCAAGATATGTTTGTGAGGATATTTTTTTAATGATTCTGTTTCTATCATTAAAACTGAATTCTAAACTTTTTTTAATAATCTTCAATATAGTAATTAAATAATCTTTTTATTCTTTAACTTCTTTAAATCATTAGATGAAATTTTAAGAAATTTTTTTAAAATTTTTACTGTGTCTTCTCCAAGACTTGGGGGTGATTTTTTATATTTTACTTTCGATAATGAGAAGTTCATTGGACTACTTATAATTTCAATTTTTTTATTTTTTGACTTTTTATAAGGCATAGTTCTTTTCATTTTTCTTGAAACAACCTGAGGATCATTAAAAACTTGTTTTATGTTATTAATTGGTCCGCAAGGTACATTTACTTTTGTAAGACCTGTTACCCATTGATTGATCGTCTTTTTTTTGATTGTTTTTTCTAAAATTTTATTTAGTTCAGTTCTATTTTGCACGCGAGTAGAATTACTTTTGAATTTTGAGTTTTCATATAAATCTTTAAGTTTGGCAAAATTACAAAAACTTTTAAATTGTCTATCGTTTGCAATAGCTAAAACCATAAGACCATTTTTTGCTTTTACAGTTTGATAAGGAACTATTGATGGGTGGTCATTCCCAATTCTCTCTGGAACTTTTCCAGAGATCAAATAGCTTTGAGCAACATAACTTAACCAAGAAACTTGAGAATCCAATAAAGATACATCAAGATGTTGTCCTTTGGACGAAATATCCCTGAATCGAAGTGCGGATAAAATTGATATTGTTGAATATAAGCCGGTTATAATATCAGAAACACCTACACCAATTTTAGTAGGCAAACCATTCTTTTCACCAGTTATACTCATAATTCCACCCATTGCTTGAACTAGGTAGTCATATCCACCCCTTGATGCATACGGTCCATTTTGTCCAAACCCAGTTATTGAACAGTAAATAATTTTCGGATTAATTTTTTTTACACTTTCATAATCAAGCCCATATTGTTTTAAATTACCTGCTCGAAAATTTTCAACAAGGACATCACACTTTTTAATAATTTTTTTTGCTAATTTTTGACCTTCTTTTTTTGTTAAATCTATAGTTACAGAATGTTTGTTTCTATTAACACTGAGATAGTATGCACTCTCTTTTGATTCATCATTTTGATTGTCAAGATATGGTGGGCCAAGATTTCTAGAATCATCACCCGTGTCAGGTCTTTCAACTTTAATTACATTCGCTCCCAAATCTCCAAGTATCTGGGTTGCTGTTGGACCGGCTAAAACCCTTGTAAGATCAAAAACATTGATATCTTGAAGAGACTGAGTTTTTTTTTTCATTTAATCCAAATTTTCTCTAAAAAAATCATCTAAAATAATCTTCGCAGCAAATTTATCAAGTTTGTTTTTTTGTTTTTTTTTATTCTTAAAAATATTTTTTGTTAAGTCCTCTGCCTCAAGACTAGTATAGCTTTCATCCCAAAAAAAAATAGGTAATTCATAATTATTTTTTATCAAAAAAATATCAATATTTTTTGTTAAATCTTTAATCATTTGCGAAGAACTTTGATTTTTATATTTAGAATTAACGGGTATTCCAATTAGAATACCTCCAACATTAAAACTGTTAATGACATTCAGTATACTCTCAATGAAAAATTTATTTTTTTTTATCACATCTAATGGACTTACTATTAAATGATTTTTGTCAGAAATTGCCATGCCAATATTTTTTTTACCAATATCTAAGGATATAATTCTTTTTTTTTTTGTTGATTCTAAAAACTCTTTTATATTGCGAATTAACATACCTAGTGTTATTTATACATTTATTCTAATAATTTTTAAAAAAATTATGACAATTGATAATAAAACAGTAAAAAAAGTTGCAAAATTAGCAAAAATTCGAATTACATTAGCTGATGAGGAAAAGCTTATTTATGAATTAAACAATATTCTTAAATGGGTTGATGAATTAAAAGAGGTAAATACAGATAATGTGGAACCCATGCTTTCTGTTTTTAATGAATCAATGTTTCTTAGAGAAGACAAACCCTCTGATAGTTTTTCTAATAAATTAATTCTTAAAAACTCGCCAAAAGACAGAGAAGGTTTTTTCGTGGTACCAAAGGTTGTTGAATGACAAACTTTGAAACGTTAGATATATCTGAAGTAAAAGAACAGCTAATAAAAAAAAAAATCTCCTCGGTAGAATTAACACAGCTTTTTATTGAGAAAATTAAAAATAAGAAGGAACTAAATTGTTATATCAATAATACATTTGAGATTGCAATTGATATGGCAAAAGCTTCAGACAAAAAAATTGCAAATAACCAAAATATTGGAATTATGGAAGGCATACCAATTGCCATGAAAGATCTTTTTTGTACGAAAGGTGTTAAAACTACTGCGGGTTCATTAATGCTAAAAAACTTCATACCTTTTTATGAATCGACTGTGTCACAGAACTTATGGAATCAAGGTGCAGTTATGTTAGGAAAAACTAATATGGATGAGTTTGCAATGGGATCCGCAAACACAACAAGCTATTTTGGAAATGTACTAAATCCTCTTAAATCAATGAATGATGATAAAAATCTTGTTCCAGGTGGCTCTTCTGGTGGTTCTGCATCTGCTGTTGCAGCAGGCTTATGCATGGCAGCTACAGGTTCAGATACAGGTGGCTCAATAAGACAACCAGCCTCTTTTTGTGGATTAGTGGGTCTAAAACCAACTTATGGTAGATGCTCAAGATTTGGTATGATTGCCTTTGCATCATCCTTAGATCAAGCTGGTCCTATCACGAGATCTGTAAGTGATTCAGCAATAATGCTTCAAAGTATGAGTAGTTATGATAAAAAAGATTCCACAAGCTCAAGAAGAGACATACCAAATTTTTTAAATTATAATGATCATGATCTCACAGGAAAAAAAATTGGTTTACCTAAAGAATATATGGTGGATGGATTAAACTCAGAAATAAGGAATGTTTTTAATCAAACTGTGGAGTGGTTTAAAAAAAATAAATTTGAACTAGTAGATATTTCACTTCCACATACTTCTTATGCTTTACCAACATATTATATTATTGCACCTGCTGAAGCTTCGGCTAACCTTGCTAGATATGATGGAGTAAGATTTGGATTAAGAGAAGAAAGTGATGAGTTAGAAGAAATGTATGAATTAACAAGAGCTAAGGGGTTTGGTGATGAGGTGAAAAGAAGACTAATGATAGGAACGTATGTTTTATCTGCAGGATATTACGATGCATATTATTTGAAAGCATTAAAAGTAAGAAAGCTTATATCTGATGACTTTAAAAATGCTTTTGAAAAATGTGATGTAATCTTAACACCAACAACTCCCAATGTTGCTTTTCCCATTGGTGAAAAACAGAATGATCCAATTGAGATGTATCTCAATGATATTTTAACAGTTCCTGCCAGCCTAGCAGGTTTGCCCGCTATTTCTGTTCCTGCCGGTATAAACTCAAAAAGTCTTCCTGTAGGTATGCAAATTATTGGGAGACCATTTGATGAAATTTCAGTTCTTGCTACTGCAAAAATTATTGAGGATTGTAGAGGTTTCTGATGAAATATTTTGTAGAAGGGAATACTGGAAAATGGGAAGTGGTTATGGGTCTGGAAGTTCACGCACAAATCAAATCAAAATCCAAGTTATTTTCTGAAGCTTCAACAAACTGGGGTGGTGAGCCCAACTCACAAGTTGAGCTAGTAGATTCAGGTATGCCTGGAGCGCTCCCAGTTATTAATGAATATTGTGTAGATCAAGCAATCAAGACAGGAATAAGTCTTAATGCAAAAATTAATAAAAAATCAATTTTTGATAGAAAAAATTATTTTTATCCAGATTTACCTCAAGGTTATCAAATATCTCAATTTGAATTTCCTATCGTGGGAAGTGGTCATTTAAATATTGAAACAGAAGATGGAGAAAAAAAAATTGGTATTACAAGGATACACCTTGAGCAAGATGCTGGTAAAAGTATTCATGATCAAGACGATAAATTTTCTTTGATTGACCTTAATCGTTCTGGATGTGCTTTAATGGAAATAGTCTCAGAACCTGATCTAAGAAGTCCAGAAGAAGTAGGGCAATATGTAAAAAAACTCAGAGCTATTCTGAGGTGCATAGGAAGCTGTGATGGTAATATGGAAAGAGGAAATTTGAGGGCGGATGTTAATGTTTCTGTAAGAAAAATTGGAGAAGAACTTGGAACTAGATGTGAAATTAAGAATGTGAATTCTATCAAATTTATTCAACAGGCAATAAATTTTGAATCCAAGAGGCAAGTTGAGCTTTTGGAAAATGGAAAAAAAGTTGAACAACAAACACGTTTATTTGATCCAACAAAAGGTGAGACAAGATCTATGAGAGGAAAAGAGGAGTCTCATGATTACAGATATTTCCCTGATCCTGATCTACCGCCTTTGATTGTAAGTGAGGAAAAAATTAAAAAAATGCAAAACGAATTACCAGAACTTCCAGATAAAAAAAAAAAAAGGTTCATTGATCAATATAACCTTAAAAATTATGACGCAGAAATTTTGGTAGAAGACCAATTTGTAGCAAGTTTTTTTGAGGATTTAGTATCAAACAGGGATTCAAAGATTGTTGTGAGTTGGTTAACAGTAGAATTATTTTCATATCTAAAAAAAAAAGATATTCAACTTGAGGAATCAAATATAAAATCTAAAAAAATTGGTGATCTTATTGACTTGGTAATCGATGGCTCGATCTCAAACAGACAAGCAAAAGAGATTTTTGAGGAATATCTTGGTAGTGATTTGTCAGCTTTAGATTTTATCAATACAAAAGGTATTAAACAAGTTTCTGATCAAACTGAAATTGAGTGTTTGATAAATTCAGTTTTACAAAAAAACAAAGAGATGGTAGAGGATTATAAAAAAGGAAAGGAGAAATTATTTGGTTTTTTTGTTGGTCAAGTAATGAAAGAATCTAAAGGAAAAGCTAACCCTCAGTTAGTTAATAAAGTTTTAAAAGATTTATTGTCAAAATAAAGGAGAGGTGGCCGAGTGGCTGAAGGCGACGGTTTGCTAAACCGTTATAGGTGGTAACATCTATCGAGGGTTCGAATCCCTTCCTCTCCGCCATTAACATCAAACAAATTTTCATATTTCCAAAACTATACCATCATTTCTTTTATGAGGTTCACAAAATGTTAACAGTAAGTATAGAATAAAAATTAATATGAGTGCAGATGAATCCTCCATGGGTATATTCGAACGTTATCTCTCACTATGGGTAGGCTTATGTATTATAGCTGGTGTTGGGTTGGGGTTTGTTGTACCGGCTATGTTTCACGCAATAGCCTCTTTCGAATATGCTAGTGTCAATCTGGTAGTGGCTGTTTTTATCTGGGTGATGATTTACCCAATGATGGTGAATATTGATTTTGCTTCACTTAAATATGTGGGTAAGAAATCCAAAGGCTTATTTATTACTCTAGTTGTAAATTGGTTGATCAAACCTTTTACCATGATGGCACTTGGGATTTTATTTTTTGAGTATCTCTTTGTCGTATTAGTCGATCCACAGGATGCTAAGCAATATATCGCAGGGATGATTTTACTTGGTGTTGCACCATGCACTGCGATGGTGTTTGTGTGGAGTCAGCTTGTGAGAGGGGATGTCAATTACACACTTGTGCAGGTGTCGATCAATGACGTTATTATGATTTTTGTTTTTGCGCCGTTGGCAGCACTATTGCTTGACGTGACGGATATCATCGTACCGTGGGAAACGTTATTGCTCTCGGTGTTTCTTTATGTGCTGATACCGATGGGTACAGGCTATATTACTCGTAAGAAGTTTGATGTTTCTGGTAACCATGAGCAAATTAGCAAATTCACTGCTCAGATTAAACCGTTTTCGATTATGGGTTTGCTAGCTACGGTGGTGCTACTATTTGGGTTTCAGGCAGAGACGATTATCGAAAAACCGTTGGTCATAGCCTTGATCACAGTTCCTCTATTGATACAAAGTTATGGGATTTTTGTTATTGCCTATGGTTGGGCTTATCTCTGGCGCGTGCCGTTCAGCACTGCTGCACCTGCCGCGCTGATTGGCACATCTAATTTCTTTGAGCTCGCCGTTGCCGTTGCCGTTAGCTTATTTGGCTTGAATTCTGGTGCAGCACTGGCGACAGTCGTCGGGGTGTTAGTTGAAGTACCAGTGATGTTGTCTCTTGTTGCATTTGCTAACCGGACAAGGGTTTACTTTAAGTGATATCTGTATCCAATTAAGATAAAGTAAGATTCGAACTCAAAGGGAGCCAATGCAAAGGCATTACTTAGACAAATTTAGAGTGCTTTTGTAATAATAAATATTAGTTGACTCAGGTAGAAGAAAATTCCGAACAATTGTATGCGAATGGAAATAATTGTAAGTTTCATTCCAATGACTCTTTTTTTAAGGTTTTCATTTTCATTCGATATTGATTTAGCATGGATTGTTCTTCCAATAGATAGAATTATGAATGCTGGAACAACAA
>JBJKUQ010000014.1:0-97348 GCA_045563015.1 Alphaproteobacteria bacterium
CTTCAACTTCTTTATCGATAAAAAGTGCATTAAATTTATTTTGTTGATTGACTAATAACTCTTGAACTTTTTTTAACCTTAAATCAAGTTTCTTTTCTTCAATTATTTGATTTTTTAAAGCTGCTGGGGTTCCAGGCCTTGGTGAGTATTTGAAGGAATAGGAACTAGCAAAACTTACCTTTTCTATCAAGTCTAAGGTTTCTTCAAAGTCATTATCTGACTCACCTGGGTATCCTACAATAAAATCAGAAGAAAAAGCCATTTCAGGTTTTTGCTTTCTTATTTTTGAAATAAGTTTCAAATAATCACCTCTAGAATGTTTTCTATTCATTATTTTTAGAATTTTATTTGATCCTGACTGTATAGGCAAATGTAAAAAAGGCATTAGTTTTTTATTGTTCTTATGCTCATCTATTAATGAATCTGTTATATCATTGGGATGAGATGTTAAGTACCTTATTCTTTTAATTCTTGGTAGGGATGACAAAATATTACAGAGATGGGATAGGCATATTTCTTTTTCTCTTTGGTTCTCGTAGACAGAAGATTTATATGCACTGACATTCTGTCCTAGTAAAATTAATTCCACAGCACCTTTTTTTTCGAGATTTTTTGCCTCAAGAAAAATATTCTCAACTGAACGAGAATATTCACTTCCACGTGTGTAAGGAACAACGCAGAATGAACAAAATTTATCGCAACCCTCTTGAATCGTTATTAATCTTGAAACACTTTTTGAATTTGATAATGGTATTGATTGGAACTTTTCTTTGACTAAAAATTCAGTATGTATCTTTTGAGGTTCACTTTTCTTTAGTAAGTTTGGTATTGCATGAATATTTTGAGGTCCTACGACATAATCCACTAAATTATTTCGTTTCAATACCTCTTCCCCTTCAGCCTGGGCAACACATCCCATAACTACAATCTGCATCTTTTTTCCAATCTTTTCTTTATTTTTTTTAAAAATTGAGAGTCTTCCTAGATCAGAATAAAACTTTTCAGAGGCTTTTTTTCTAATATGGCATGTGTTTAAAATTGCAACATCTGATTTTTCAAAATTAGAAACTTTTGTAAATCCACTATGTAAAAGTAATTCATCTATTTTCTCAGAATCATAATCATTCATCTGACATCCATAAGTTTTTACAAAAAAAGACTGGTTCATGTTATGATAATTAAATTAATTTTTTATTATTACAAGAGCTTAAATTCATTAAGCTTGATTTTTTTCTCTGCTTCAATGTTTTGAAAATTAAAGCTTATTTGATTAGATATTATATTATGACAATATTCAGATGCATCTTTTCTACTATTAAAAGCGTCAAATTTTCTTGGTTTATGAAAATGAATCTTTACTTCACTAATACCCAATCCCAAAAATTTCCATGCATGAGAGAGTAAATCCATATTTCCGAACCAGGCAAAAAAACGGCGAAATTTTATCTCAACAGGCATTCCATCTAATTTACTATAAAAAATTGAAACAGGCTGAAAGTAAAAATTCTTTTTAGTCTTTGATTCAATCACTCCTAATAATGATGTTTTAAAATTTAATACTTTAAGACCGTCACTTGATGTTCCTTCCGGAAAAAGAACTACATTATTTCCATCTTCAAGACTTTTGTCTATTAGACTCATCTGGCCTTTTACTTTGAGAAAGTTTTTTCTATTAACAAATATTGTCCTTCCAAGCCTACATAAAATATTTATAACCGGCCATGAATCAATCTCAGACTTTGCGACAAATAGTGCATTAAGTTTAGATCCCAAGATCAAAATATCTAAATAAGAAATATGGTTAGAAACAAATAGTACTTTCTTCTTCAAAGGCGAACCAGAAGAAAAAACTCTAATTCCAAAAATTTTTACTAATCCTTTAAAAAAATACATATAAAATAAAAAGAAATTTTTTCTAAAAATAAAATGATAAAAAAAATGTAAAATAGACAATAACATTGTCCAAAGAATTAATGGAAAAATTCTCAGGATTGAGAGTATTGGGGAATAAAGCATTATTCTTTAACAGAAAGTTTTGAATATTTTTTAATAATATTCTCCGATTTTAAGATAATTAGAACGTCTGTCGTATTAAATTTTTTATCAATTACTACTCCTGGATTAACCCATGCACCAGCTCTTATGTATGCTTTAATCAAAGGAGGAAGAGATCTAAATTCCTCTTCAATACAAATATCTTTTAATGGGGAAATTTCGAATTCTGCCCTGAGATTTTCGATAGGATTTGAAATATATTTTTTTGGTGGTTTATGATAGTGATACAAATAAGAAAGTTGATTATTAAACTTCAAGTGATTAGAAGAAGGGAAACTTGCACAGCCAAAAATTAGATCAACTTTATTACTGATAATATAGGATGCTAAGCCTTTCCAAAGAAGTTTTATAATTCTTCCATCCCTATAATCTTCATGGACACAGGATCTTCCTGCTTCAAGCATTGAAATATTCTTAATGTTAAAAAAATTTGACAAATCAAATTCTGATTCACTGTAAAACCTTTTATATTTTTCCTTCTGCTTTTTTAGAAGCAAACGATAAGTTCCAACTACAAAATTAGGAGAAATCGCTGTATCAATTACAACTAAATGATCACAGAATTTATCAAATTCGTCAGAATCATTAGTAATATCTTTTTTATTTTTAAAAAAACTATTATACCTTAATTTTTTTGCGAAATCGACATTTGGGTCTGGATCTTTTATAATTTTTACAAGATAGTTTTTAAACGAAAACTCAAAATTACCGGGTTTAGAAGAAAAAATTGATTTAATCTTCTCAACTTTTGGTGCCTTAGGTTCTGGTGAAGAGTTATTATTTATTTTTAATTGGAACACCATATAATTCTAATCTATGATCAACAAGTTTATAACCAAGCTCTTTTGCGACAATCTTTTGAAGTTTTTCAATTGCATCATTTTGAAATTCAATTACTTTTCCAGTTCTTACATCAATTAAATGGTCATGGTGCTCATCTGGAACCTCTTCATATCTAAATCTTCCATCTTTAAACTCATGTTTTTCAATAATGTTGTTTTCTTCAAAAAGCCTTATTGTTCTATATACAGTTGCAATGCCAATTTTTTTATCTACCTTTGAAGCTCTCTTAAACACCAACTCCACATCAGGGTGATCTTTCGATTCTGATAGAACTTGAACAATAATTCTTCTTTGCTCGGTCATTTTTAAACCAAGTTTTGAACATTTATCTAATAATGACATCATTTCTTAAAAAAATATTAATCTTATATTAAACTTTTATTACATTTATAAAAAAATTTACACTTATTAGAATATATCATATTGTAAATAAAATGAAAAAAAAAGTTTTAGATATCAGTAATGAAAAGTGCCCAATGACTTTTCTTAAGGCAAAATTATTTATCAAGGACAATATCGACACTGAAAAGACAATCATTGTAAAAGGTAAAAAAAATATGCTTATGCTTCAGGATAGTTTGAAGAAAAATTTTAAAATTATAACAAAACCTCTGCAATCTAATAAATATCAACTAAATTTATATGATCAGGTCTAACTCTAAAACCAAAGCATCTTCTCTTTTATTTTTTTTTTCATAATAACTTTTTCTTTCACCAATGATCTTAAAATTATTACTAAAATACATTCTTTTTGCATCATAATTTTCGTCACTTACTTCAAGAATAATTTTTTTGATAAAATTTATTTTACAAAAATCTATACAATCTTTGAGTAGTAAACTACCCACTCCTTTTTTTCTGTATAAAGGATCAACAAAAATTGTATATATTTCCAGATAATCAAGATTAGACAACGCTAAATAAAATCCGATGATTGATTTACTAAAAATGCACAACCTTCCATGAGATTTTCTTTTTTTTATGAATTTCTGAAGTTCATCTTTTTTCCAAAAATTATTTTTGAATAAAGCACTAAATCTTTTTTGATATAGAAAAAGATCTTTACATAATTTATAATCAAGAGTTATAAAATTTAAGTTATTCATAATAAGTATTATGATAAAAAATATCTAATTTTTTTGTCCCAAAACCACTAAAAATTGAATTTGCTAAATCTTTTGCATTGATAGATTCAACTTTAATTCTTCTTTTATCAATCTTCTTACTAAATTTTAACTCATCTGTAATAAGTAATAAATTATCAATTCTTTGTTCTTTGGCTAAAAAAAAATCATGGAAACTTTCGGCACTTTCATGAAAAACGTGGGATTTTTTTAATATTTTATTTTCGATTATACTAAATTGCTGATAAAAAAATTTCATCTTTGTTGATCTAAAGCTTACAATCACATTCTTTCCAATATTTAAATTCTTAACAAGGTAGGGAGTAAATGTTGATGTTGAAATAACTTTTGCATTGGAAAAAAAAGCCAAAGCTTGCGAAATTGATTTAATTGACCTTAGGGCTGTAAAACTTCCTGGACCTAGTGATATAAATATGTATTTTAAATTTTTAAAATCATGTTTGTTTGAAAAGTATTGAATGAGTCCAAAGACACCATCTACTTTCCCATTAATTATTTTTTTTTCACTAAAATTTTCTAGTTTTTTATCAGAATATATTGCCAATGATATAGTTTGACTTGAACAAAAAATTGATAATGTTAACATAATTACTATTCTAAAATGGATGAAAATTTCATAAAAGTAAATCAAAATAACTTAGATATTGTTGTTGATCTAAGATATTCTTCGAACAATAACTTCACCAAAAAAACAGTTTCGTCTTTAAACAGTTGTTTTCTTCATAAAGTTGCATATGAACATCTTTGTAGATCAGTTGAGATTTCAAAAAAAATTGGATTCAAGTTAAAAATATTTGATGCCTATAGACCTGTTTATGTCCAAAAAAAACTCTGGAATTTTTATCCGGATCCTAACTTCTTATCTCACCCTAAAAAAGGATCCCCACATTCACGAGGTGTGGCAATTGATTTAACCCTTATTAAGGAAGGAAAGGAATTGGATATGGGAACAGATTTTGATGAATTCAGTAAACTTTCTTATCATGGTAGTCAAGAAATATCTGATTTGTCTTACAAAAATAGACTAACCCTCCTTGGTATTATGACAGATGCTGGTTGGGATTTTTACAGAAATGAATGGTGGCATTATCAACTTTTTAATTCAAAAACCTTCCCAATAGTTGAAAATATCGACGAATGATAAAATTTATTGTTATTTTGTTTGTAGTTTTTTCTTCGACATTTTCTAAAAGCGAGGAGGGTTCAGCGATAAGCCTAATGTATCACAGATTTGATGATAATAGGTTTCCTTCAACAAGTATTTCCAAAGATAACTTTGAGTCCCAGATGCTTTATTTAAAAAAAAATAATTACAATGTCTTGCCAATTTCAAAATTAATATCTTTTTTTGAAGGTAAATTTAAACTTCCACAAAAATCTATTTTTATAACTATTGATGATGGTTACAAAAGTTTTTTTAAAAATGGATTCCCGATTTTAAAAAAACTTGGGTTTCCATTTAGTATTTTTTTGTCAACTAAATTTGTATCGGAGAAAGAAAATAGTGACTTTATGAGTTGGAACATGATTAAAGAAGTATATAATTCAAATGGCGTCATACTTAATCATACTTTTAGCCATGCAAATTTAAATGAAATCTCTACTGAACAGGCATTGAATGAATTAATTTTAGCAGAAGAAAAAATTAAAAAAGAATTAAATTATATTCCAAAGATTTTTTCATATCCGTATGGTGAATCAAATGACCAAATTGAAAAATTGCTTAAAAAACTCGATTATAAACTTGCTTTTTCCCAGCACTCTAGTCCAATAAATATAGATGAAAATAAGTATAAACTTCCAAGATTTTCAATAAATGATGAATTCGGAAAAATAGAGCGATTTAAACAAATAGTAAGGGCAAAGCCATTCAAATTTTCTGATTTAACAGTTAGTCAAAAAAACCTCGATTTAGGTCTATTTGAGTTTTCTTTTCAGACAAGACAAAGTGTCGAAAATATTAATTGTTATTTAAATAATAATGCAAAATTAACAATTCAAAAAAAAGAAAAAAAAATAACCTTAATCTTAAATAATTTGATAAAAAAAAATCAATACAGACTTAATTGTACAAAAATAAATGAGGATTCTCAACTTTTCTGGTTTGGAAAAATGATAATTACAACAAACTCAGCGATAATTTTTTAAAATTTAATTTAAAGTTCCACTCTTATCAAATTTTAAAAAATTATTTGATTTAATTATTTTTTTTACATCTTTAACATATTCATTTTTTCTCTCTGAATAATTGTACAGAAAATCTGATAATTTGTATCCAGACAATGCTTCACCGCTCATTCTAAATTTTTTTCTTTCTTCTCTAAATTCTTTATAGGCTGCATGTGTATTAATATTTTTCAGGTAAGACCTAGCAGAATCTGATAAATTGACAAATTTTCTCACAAAAAAATTCTTATCTTCCTCTCTTTTCTTTGGTTTAAGACCCTTGCTTTCATCAAATGTGTATTGTCCAAATATGGCATTACCTTCTCTAAGATACCTTGAAGTTCCCCATCCACTCTCTATTGCCGCCTGAGCAAGGGCTAATGAAATTGGAACTACATCTACCTTAATTAAAAGGTTGCCCAAATTAGAGTCATTAGATTCATACTTTTCACTTAATTCAAATAACCAAACTGGCCAAAAATCTCTTGAAAAATTTTCACCATTAGACTCTCTCCACCAATCTAAAATTTTCTTTCTTTCGCTCAAAATCTTCAAGTTTTCAGAATAAATTATTGGGATTAATGTGTTAATAAAAAGTTTCTTTCTATCTGAAATAGGTTGAATACCCATAAAGTCGTCAGGTAAAGAAGAAAATAATATCAGATTGGCTGAATCATTATTCAAAAAATCATCAACAGAAAAATCATATTTTTTAAAAATCTCAATCATCTCATTAGCCTTTGAAATGTAATCAAGCTTTATATCTGATGCTTGTTTTTCCTCAAGTCTCATACTTTGAATTGTATAATTAATTGATTGATTCTGAGTCTTTTTATTTTTAAAACCACTATAGAATCCAACTGCAAGATTGATTAAGACAAGAGAAACTAATGTGACCCCAATGTTTCTATAAAAAACTGATATTTTTTGCATTAATTTAATTTACAGCTTCAACCGATTGAATCTCAGGAATATAATATTTCAACATATTTTCTATACCTGATTTCAAAGTTATTGTTGAACTTGGGCAGCCAGAACAAGCTCCTTTTAGCTCTAAAAAAACAATGCCTTTTTCAAATTTCACAAAACTAATATCTCCACCATCTTGAGCAACGGCTGGTTTAATTCTTTCGTTTAGAAGTTCTTTGATCTGATTTACAATACCAAGATCCTTTTTACTATATTTTATTTTATTGTCATTTGCTTTTTCTTTTGATGAGGAATTCTTAATAACATTTTGATCTACTGAAAAAAAATCGTGAATCTTTGACAAGAGGTTTGGTTTAACTAAATCCCATTCAAGGTCATTTTCTTTTGTAATTGTTATAAAGTCTTTACCGATAAAAACGCTTGTAACATTTTCATCTTCAAAGAGTAAATTAGCTAATGTGTTTTTTTTAGCTTCCTCCTTTGTCTTGAACTCAAGACTCCCTTCATCTAAAATTGTTTTTCCTGGAATAAATTTTAGTGTTTTAGGGTTTGGAGTATCTTCAGTTTGTATAAACATATTTAAAAATTAATTAATTCAAGTCAATTTGTCAATTTCTTCTTCTGATAAGTTTGAAGGGATTATTGTTAAAGGAACCTTGATTTTGGACATTTGCTTTCCAGTAAAAGCACTTATTAAAGGATCAGACCCTGCACTGCTTGAAGCTAAAACAAAATTGGAAATAAATTTGTTTGCAGATAAAAAATTAATTATACATTCAACTCTATCACCTTTCATTATAAATTTTTTAGGTTTTTTATTTGCAAATTGCGATACAAAATTTTCATATTCTTTGATTTTTGACTCAGCCTTTTCTCTTGATTCAACTTCTGCGATATCTTCAACCGCTTTCCAGTGACTAAATTCTAAAGTATCAAATGTATATAAAATAGCCACTCTACCATCACTTATTGCACTTCTTTGAGCAGCATACCTCAAAGCATTAAACATTTCTGGTGAATCATCTAATATAACTAGAAATGTGAGTTCTTTATTCATGGTCAACTTTTCTTAAAAATAAAACCGGCAATTATACCTAAGCCAATGGCAATAATAGCAGAAAAAATACCATATATAAAAGAGAATTTATGGGCAAACTTGAAAATAAAAGAACTTAATCCTGGCTTTTCAACTGAAATTTTTATTTTTTTTGTTTCAAATTTATTACCTTTATCTATCAAACTCATAGACACAAGGTACTCTCCTGAAGGACAGTTTTTTGGAAGTTTAACAGGTATTTTGAAAAATTTTGGAACACTATTATTAATTACTTGAAATGAATTATTTTTAATCATGAATAGACTAATAGACAATTTTTTCTCAATTAATTCCTTCTTTAGATTATCGTCGTCTTTACCTATAAGCCTAATATTATCAACTAGATCTTTTTTAATATCAAACTCAATCTCATTATTTCTATTATTAGTGTAATAGTGGAATAAACCAGGATAACTAAATTCCCCGGTTTTATTCCAAGTCCACATTCCAAATATTTTTTTCTTTTTTTGAAGAACAACCTTTTGCTTTGGTCCCATTACTTTTAGAACAAGTGTTTTTTTTGAATCTGAAAATCCATAAATAGTAAAATCTGGTTCATTAGAATTCTTTGATACAAAGATATCTTTTTGTGAAATATCAAATGTTAAAGTATTTGCGAACAAAGTATTGCTAGCAAAGTATAAAAGAATAAACAAAAAATTTTTAATATTAAAAAGCATCTTGAATAATAATACGTGAATTTACCAAAGGTTCATTTATCAATTCCATTCCCATTTTAATACAGACAATAATTACAATTATTGCAAGTAAAATTCTAATATGCTCTCCTCTAAATTTAGAAGTGTATTTAGAACCATATTGTGCGCCTATAACTCCACCTAAAAGAAGAAAAACAGCTAAAATTAGATCAACTGATAAATTGTATGTAGCTTGTAAAATTGAAACATTCAGGGTTACAAAAACTATCTGAAATAAAGATGTACCAATTGCTGAAACTGTACCCATTCTAAATAAATAAATCATCGCAGGGACCATTATAAAGCCTCCACCAACTCCCATTAATGATGATAAAAAACCAGTGAATATTCCAACAGAAATAGGAAGAAGAATTGACATATATATCTTAGATTGTCGAAATTTTAATTTGAGAGGTAACATTTGAAGAAAACTTCTTTTTTTTTTTAATTTACTTTTATTTGTATTCTTTGGTTCTTTTATTAGTGATAGAGAGCTTTCGATTAACATCAAAAAACCAATAATCATCAAAAAAATTACATAAAGTATATTAATTATTAAGTCTAAGTTTCCTGACTCCTTTAGAAAGTTAAAGATTATAACACCAACTGTGGAACCAAAGATTCCACCAATCAATAAAAAGATACCTATTTCGTAATCTATATTTTTTTTTCTTCCATGAGCGATGGCACCTGAAACAGAGGAGCCAAGAATTTGGACTGATTCTGTTCCAACAGCCGTTGAAGCAGGTATTCCCATAAAAATTAAGAGTGGAGTCATTAAAAAACCACCGCCCACTCCAAATAACCCTGACATAAATCCAACTATAAAACCAAGAAATAAAATTATTAGTAAATTTATTTCAATCTCAGCAATTGGTAAATAAAATGTCATGTTTTGAAAAAATTAATTAAATCTTTGATTTCATCTAGATTTTTTTCGGCTATTTGTTTAGCTTCTAAAGATCCATTTTGTAGAATTGATTCCAAAAATACTTTTTCAGATAGAAGCTTTTTCATTTCATTAGATATTTTTGATATTTTATTAATTACCACCTCTGAAAGATCTTCCTTAAATTGTCTAAAATCTTTTCCAGAATATATATTTATTATATTTTCAATCTTTTGATCACTCATTGAACAAAATATATTTGTCAAATTATTAACTTCTGGTCTATTTTTTAAATCCCCTATATTTTCAGGAAAAGGTAAAGAGTCCGTTTTTGCCTTTCTGATTTTTCTTCTTATCTCGTCTTGGTCATCCGTTAAATTTATTCTTGATTGATCAGAAGGATCAGATTTACTCATTTTTTTTTTTCCATCTTTCAAGCTCATGACTCTTGTTGCAACTCCAAGAATTAAGGGCTCAGGAATTGGAAAAAAATCACTTTCATAAAATCTGTTAAAACCTTGAGCAATATCTCTTGATAATTCTAAGTGTTGTTTTTGATCTTCACCTACCGGAACAAAATTAGATTTATACAATAATATATCGGCTGCCATAAGAACAGGGTAGGAATAAAGTCCAAGAGGTGCTTTTTCTTTATTCTTCCCTGCTTTATCTTTAAACTGAGTCATTCTATTGAGCCAACCTATTGGTGTGTGACATCCAAGAATCCAAGCTAATTCAGAATGTTGAGAGACATTTGATTGGGTAAAAATCTTACTTTTTTCGGGATTAATTCCTGAGGCTATGTAAGCAGCAGCAACTTCCATTGAATGTTCCTTGAGTTTTTTTCTATTTTCAGCAATTGTGATTGCATGCAAATCAACAATACAAAAAATACATTCTTTCTCGTTTTGCAAATCAACCCAATTTTTGATTGCACCTAAGTAATTTCCTAAGTGCAAATTTCCTGTGGGTTGAACTCCAGAAAAAACTAGTTTTTTTAATTTCTTTTTTTCCATTTTTTTAAATTAATGTATCTTATACCGAAACCATAACTTATCAAAAGATAAGCGAATCCTCCAAATATAATTATCAATATGAGTAATAAACTATTCTTACCAAAAAAATTTAAAACAGTAAAATCTATATTAAGAAGCCCTTTTAAAGAAACTACAATAATCCCCATTAAAACTGAACAAAATAAAACTTTTATAAAGTCTGTTATAATCGTTTTTTCATATTGAAACTTCAACTTTTTCTTTAAGGTATAAAAAAGAAGAATTACATTTATCCAAGCAGATATCGATGTAGCAATGGCTAGTCCAACATGTAAAAATTGTTTTATTAATATTAGGTTTAATATTAAATTTATGATCATTGAAAAAATTGCAATACTTATTGGAGTTTTTGTATCTTCATTTGCAAAAAAAGGAACAACTAAAATTTTTATTAATATAAAAGCCGGAAGTCCAAAACTAAGTGCTGAAAGAGCACTAGCAGTTGACAAAACATCTTCTCCAGAAAATTCTCCACTAAAAAATAAAATTGCTATAACCTCTTTAGATAGTAAAAATATGCCAAATAAAGCAGGAACAGAGAAAAAAATACCAAATTTTAAAGCATTATTTATACTCTCATTAGCTTTATTTAATTTTTGTTCTTTAATCTGCTTTGAGAGAATGGGTAACAAAGCTGTACCTATGGCAATGCCAAGAACACCCAGAGGCAGTTGATTAATTCTGTCTGCAAAATATAAATAAGAAATTGAGCCATCTGGTAAAGTTGATGCCAATATCATATCGATTAATAAATTAATTTGATATGCACCGTTTCCAAGAATAGCTGGAAGTAATAATTTTAAAAACTTTTGTATAAATGGTTTGTTTTTAGGTGATTTAAAAGTCTTAAATGATTTGTACTTTAGATCAACACCATTTTTCTTTACATTAAAAATTATCCAAAGTAACTGAATTGAACCTGCTAATGATATTGATGCGCTTAGATAATTAGAAATTATAATTTTGTCATTGTCATAAAAAAAAATAATTAAGCAAGAAATCAATATTAGATTCAAGATAATTGGTGTTAGTGCCATTGCAGCAAATTTGCCCAGAGTATTCAGGTAGCTTCCTGCTAAAGAGGTTAAGCAAATAAAAAAAACGAAAGGAAAAGCTAATCTTGACAAATCAACGGTTAGCAAAAATTTTTCTGGATTATCATTAAAACCTGGCGCAATTAATTTAATAATAAGAGGCATAAAAGTTTCAAAAAGTATTAAAACAATAAAAAGGAAAATAAGTAAAAAGGAAAATATTGTTGAAAAAAACTCATCAGATCTTATTCTACCAAATCTTTTTGAAACACCTGAAACAACAGGTATAAAAGCTGAATTCATTGAGCCTTCAGCTAATAATCTTCTAAAAAGATTAGGTAATTTAAATGATATAAAAAAGGCATCTGAAACTAAGCCTGCTCCTAATATTTTTGCAATTAAAAGGTCTCTGATGTAACCAAGAATTCTACTAATAAAAGTTAACGAACTAAGGATTGAAATAACTCTAAGAAACATTGTTTTGAACTTCTTCCAATGAATTACAAATTTCTTTTTCCAATTTTTCAATTAAACTCTGGCTATCAATTTTTAATCCAAACTTATTTCTCAAGTGAAAACTATCCTCTACAAAATCACCATTTGTAGAAATCTTAGCCATTGAGATAATAATATTATTTTGGATCAATACTTTAGAAATATCAAATAATAAGCCTGGCCTATCATTGCTAATCACTTCAAGAACTGTATAAGTTGACGAAGATTTGTTGTCAAAATTTATATTCGTTTTTGAGTGAAGGATTCTTTTTCTTTTTAAATTTTTTTTAAAACCAATCTCTTTGTTATTTTCAAAATTATTAAACCTTTTAATTAAATTATTTATTTTAAGCTCCTTCTCATTATTTGAAATAAAAGATTTATTTTGGTAAGAAATTTTAAAGGTATCAATAACCGTACCGTCATCTAAAGTAAAAACTCTTGCCTCTAGTATTGAGAAATTCTCAGAAAAAAAAATTGAGATTATATTAAGAAATAATAAAGGCTTATCAATGGCAACAATCGTAACATCAAGAAAAGTATTAATTGATGTTTTTTTTATAGAACAATTTATATTTTCTTTTTTTTTCTTTAAGAGAAAATTTTCTATTTGGTATAAAATATCTGAGCTACTTTGTAAAAGCCAGTAATTTGGATAAGTAATTTTTGAAATCCTCTTCAAATCATCTTTTGTTAATATATTTGATTTTTCTAATACTTTTTCTTTTATTAGATCTATTTTTTCATTTAGACTTTTTTGTTTGATAGGTTCATTAATCTCATGTCTTATTTTGGTGAATAATGTCTCGAGTAAAGAAGCTTTCCATTCGTTCCATATTCCATGATCAACAGCAGAGATATCAGCAACAGTTAATAAATATAAAGAATATAATCTCTCAGAATTTTTAATTTTTAGGGATATCTTTTTTATGACTGAATAATCTTCTAAATCTTTTTTAAAAGCAAACTCACTCATTAATAAATGATTTTCAATTAACCAAGATGTTTCTTGTGCAACATAATTAGATTCCTTTAAGTCTAATACAATCTTTTCTGCTAATAACGCTCCTTTTTTTTGATGTTCACCTCCCATACCTTTACCAATATCATGTAATAATATTGCATAGTAGAGTGGATTTTTATTAAATTTTTTTTCTAATATTTTTGATGCAAATTTATAATTATCATTTCTTTTTTTATATATTAATTTCAATGTACTTAGTGCTTTTAGTGTGTGCTGTCCAACTGTTAATGAATGAAACCTGTCAAATTGAGGCAACGAATCAATTTTTGAAAACTCTGGAATAATTTTACCTAGTAATCCCACATCATTAAAAAGAAGAATCTTCTCAATTGATTCTGAAAATAATATTTTCTTGAAATATTTAAGATTGTTTTTTGAAAGCAAATCACTTCTTTTTATTTTTTTTAAATTATTAATTACAAATCTCTGATCATCGAAGTCAAAGTCTGATTTATATATTTTCTTTGTTAAGTTATTTATTATTTTCTCTTTACTTAAAATTATTTCTGACTGTATTGTTTTTTTTTTTATATTCTTGTTTATAACTCCTATAATAATTTGCGTAAAAATTCTTACATTTTTTATTTGTTGGAAATACTCCTGCATCATCAATTCAACAAGATTTTTTGAACCAGCATTTTTAAATTTAAATGAAAGTTTTTCAGAAAGTATTTTTTGTAATTCAAATGAGAGTTTCTCATTTGATCTTTTACTAGCATAATGAATGTGGCATCTAAGATACATTAAAAATTCTAAAGCTTTTTTAACTTTATTCTTCTCAAGATTTGTTAAAAAACTTTCAGAATTTTTTGCATTTTTTTTTTTATAAATAGAATATATTTTTAAAGACCAGTAAATTAAATTTATATCCCTTAATGAACCTTCACTTTCTTTTATATTTGGCTCATTTCTAAAATAATCAAACCCTATTTTAATAATATTTTCTTTTCTTTCATCTATCTTTTGCTTAATAAAGGAATCCGTTTTTTTTGAAATTTCTTTAAAAACACTATTCATTATTTGTGAAAAAAAAGCTGATGGACCACAGATTAATCTAGCGTCTAATAAACTTGTTTTAATTACATGGTCCTTTTTTGAAAAATAAACTATTTCTTCAAAGTTTCTAACGGCATAACCTACTTTTAAGCCCATATCCCACATTGGATATAAAAAAAATTGAACAATTTTTTCTATTTTTTTAGTATTTATTTTTTTATTATATCCGAAAAGTAGATCTACATCAGAGAAGGGTGATAATTGCCTTCTTCCATACCCACCAACTGCACAAATAAAAATCTCCTTCTCAAAATCCTCTTTTTTTTTAAGTATAAAAAAAACCTTTCTTATTACTTTATCTATTAAATCAGAGTTTTCGTTACTATTTTTAAT
Source organism: Alphaproteobacteria bacterium (assembly GCA_045563015.1). Classification (GTDB taxonomy): domain Bacteria; phylum Pseudomonadota; class Alphaproteobacteria; order Methylaequorales; family Methylaequoraceae. The sequence goes on from JBJKUQ010000014.1 coordinate 14,820, forward strand.
TCCATTATTATTCTTAAAGAAGTTCTCTCTTATTTTTTTTTTTTCTCTGTAAAATTCCTTTTTAATACTTTCAATTTGTCCTTGAGTTTTTTTGGTAGAATTTATCATTATTCAAAAAAATAATTTTTTTTGAGTGTATATAATATATCAAGTGATTCTTTAGGAGATAAGTTATCCAAATCTAATTTTTTTACAAAGTTTACAATCTCATTTTGATTTTTTTCATCAGTGCCTTTAAACTCAAAATTATCTATATTTATGTCTTCTATCTCATCTTTATTAATTCTTTGTAATACTTGTTTTGCTCTTGACACAATAGATTTATTAATACCTGCTAAATTTGCTACATGAATCCCAAAAGATCCTTCAGAAATTCCATCAATTACTTTGTAATGAAAAATAATCTCGTCCTCCCATTTTCTAATTTCAAGAGTTTTATTTGCTATCTGATCATGTTTTTTACTCATTTGACATAAATCTTTGTAATGCGTAGCAAATAAAGTCACACAATTTATCTTAAGAGCTATGAACTCCAGTACTGAGTAAGCAATTGCTAGTCCGTCTTCAGAGGATGTACCTCTACCCAATTCATCAAGAATTACTAGAGAAGATTCTGTTGCTTCATCTACAATTCTAGAGGTTTCAATCATTTCCATCATAAAAGTTGACATTCCCTCAGAAAGATTATCTGAAGCTCCAATGCGAGTAAATATTTTGTCAAATATTCCAACCTGCAGAGAATCAGCTGGAACATATGATCCAACTTGATTCAATAAAATAATTATTGCTATTTGTCTTAAAAATGTGCTCTTTCCTGCCATATTTGGTCCTGTCATTAACCAAATATTAGTTTTTTTATTCATTAGGCAATTATTGGGAGTAAATTTTTCTCCGTGTTTTTTCATTACTTCCTCTACAACAGGATGTCTTCCATTTATTAAATTTATAGACACTTCATCAACTATATTAGGCTTAGTGTATTTTCTTTGTTCGGCAATTTTTGAGAAATTTGTTATAACATCAACAAAAGATACTTTTTTTGATAAAATTGTAAGTTTATCTGTTATTCCTAAAATATCATTGCATATATCATTATATATCTCTTGTTCTAGTTCAATTGATTCAGATTCTGAGCTTTCTATTTCTGAAGATATCTTCCTTAATTCGTTAGTTTGATATCTCGAAGAATTCAAAGTGTTTTGTATTAACATAAACTCTGATCCTTGGTGTTTTTCAATTTGAGAAGTGTTTTTTTTGGTCACCTCAATAAAATACCCATGAAAGTTATTAAATTTTATTTTTAAATTATTAATATTTGTGTTGAGAACGTATTTTTCTTGTAATTTTAAAACCTCATCTTTTTTTATTTTTTTTATATTTCTTAATTCATCTAATCTCTTGCTAATGAACTGTTTAATCACTCCCCCTTCACTGATATTTATTGGAGGGGTAGTAATAATCTTATCATTTATTATTTTTTTAATTTCAACAATCTTTTTTATTGTAGGTTTATCTATAATTAATTCTTTAAGATTTTTTTGTTTTACTTTATTAAGTTGCTCAAAAATTTTTTGGGCAAAACTGATGAATTGAGCTATGAGTATAAGGTCTCTTGGGTTATTTGTTTTTGCGCTAATTCTTGTTACAGCTCTTTCTAAATCAGGAATATTTTCTAAAAGTTTTATAATTTCCCCTAAAACCTCATCATTATAGTGAAATGACTCTATGAGATTATGTCTATGTTCTATTTCTTTTTTTTTTATTAATGGAGCCTTTAGAAGATCTCTCAACATTCTTGCGCCACTTGCAGTTTTTGTTTCATCTATTGTATCAATTAAACTTCCTTTTTTTGTACCATCGTAACTTTCAAATATTTCTAAACTCTTTGCAGTAAACATATCTACTTGCATAAAACTTTTTCTAGAAATAATTTCTATATTTCTAATCTTAGGTAAATTGTTTTTCTGTGTTAATTTTAAATAATTTATAAGGGCCCCAACGGCTGAAATATCATTTTCTGTGAAGTTACCTAGTGATTGAATCTTTTTTTTTTCAAAAAAAACACTTATTTCATTTTTATTGTTCTTGTTGTCATAAAATGAATTTGGAATTATTGATATTTTTCTCTCAAATAAATTTATGCATTCTTTAAGTATATTAGAATTTTTAATTTCCTCAGAGATTATTATTTCATTAGGCTCAATTTTGTGAATGGATTCCTTTAGATCCTGTAAAAAATTTCGTCCCTCAATTTTTTCAAGTTTTATTGAACCTGTTGTCATATCAACCCATGATATTGAAATACTTCCCTTTGATGAAAAAACACTTAATAAATTGTTATTATTTTTTGAATCAAGTAATGAATCCTCAATTATTGTTCCAGGTGTGATAATTCTTACTACATCTCTTTTAAAAATTTTAGGCTTATCTTTTAAGCTATCGTCTTTTTGGTCAAGTTGTTCGGCTACGGCAACCTTAAATCCAAATTTAATCAATCTTGATAAATATGTTTGTGATGAGTGAACAGGAACGCCGCACATAGGTATTTCCTTGTTATTTAACATCCCTCTTTTTGTTAACGCAATACCTAACTTTGACGCAGCAATTTTAGCATCATCAAAGAATAATTCATAAAAATCTCCCATTCTATAAAACAATAAATACTCTTTATGTCTTTCTTTTACCTCAAGATATTGAGCTATCATGGGTGTGGGTTTTGATTTCTTCTTATTAAGTTTCAACAAACCGTTTATATCAGGTTGTTTTAATTTCATTTTTCTTTAACATAAACATTCTATCATATAACCATTTCTATGTTTGTTCATAAAGACATAATTATCGTATTCATATTTATAATATTAGTATGCCTAATTTTTATCTTTCTTTTCTTAAAAGATCTTAGAAGTGTAATTAAAAATTTACAGAATTTTTCCGGTAAACCAATTAAAAGCTCTCGATTGTTTTTTTTTAAATTATACGAGCCCATAATTTTTAACTTAAATAGTATTTTAAAAAAATATCAGGACAACTATAGGATCGAACAATTAAGGGTTTTTTTCTTTAATTATTTTTTTCAAAATTTTCCCGATCCACTCTTAATTATAGATCAGCGTCTTTATGTTATAGAGTTTAATTCAGCAAGTGGACAACTTCTTGGAGAAAATATTAAAAACAAAAATATTTTTTCTGTTCTCAGAATACCTGAACTTAGTGATCTTATTGATGAATCACAAAAAAAGAAAAAACCAATTGAAAAAGAAGTAGACTTGATTTATCCATCCGAAAGAATTTATAAAATTTGGATTTCTGGGAGCAGAGATGTTGGTAAAAATAAATTAAGTTTTATTAGACTCTTTGATACAACTGCAGAACATAATTTACAAAACTTGCAAAAAGATTTTATAGCTAACGCCAGTCATGAACTTAAAACTCCTATTTCAGTAATAATTGGTTATTGTGAAACACTTCTTAAAGAAAAAGATACTAAAAAAGATATAAAAGAAAGTTTTTTAAAAACCATGAGCAGCGAAGCTGAACGAATGTCAAAACTTGTGAGTGAATTACTATCTTTGTCGCGAATCGAGAGGACTGAATTTAGTCCTCCAGAAGAAAAAGTAAGCTTAAATAAAATAATAAATGGTGTAAAAACGATCTGTTTAGAAAGAAAATTATTTAAACGAATTGATTGTAAGTTTTTAATTCCAAAAAAAGAAATTTTTATTACCGGCGATGAATCAGAGCTTAGTCAGGTTTTTTTTAATATTATTGAAAACGCCATTACACATAGTCAATCAAAGAAACCGATACAGGTAAGTATCAAGATTATTAAAGATGTTGTAAATCTAACCGTTGAGGACTTTGGCATTGGTGTTGCAACTCAAAATATTCCTCTTTTAACAAAAAGATTTTTTAGAGTCGATCCCTCTCGTTCAAGGAAATTAGGTAATACAGGTCTTGGATTATCAATAGTTAAGCATATTTTAAATCGTCATAATGCTAATTTTCACATTGAATCAGAAATTGGAAAAGGAACTAAATTTTTAGTTACATTTAAAACTAATAACCCTAACTTGTTGCAATAATACAACACAAATCGTTTAATTTTTTTTCAAATATAATTTGTCATAAAATTGTTACATAAAGATTTTATGTTTCTTACTTAATATTATTAATCTTATTAAATGAGGAAAGAAATGAATAAATATTATGCTGGATTAGCCGTAATGGCTACGGGAGCTTTCATTGGTACAGCAAGTGCTCAAGACTACGGTGCACAGATCGATGCTTTGCAAAATGAAGTTCTTAAAATGAAACAAAAAATGTCTAAAGGTGATGGTAAGGGCAAAGCCTACTTTGAAAAAGGTAAGGGTTTGCGTGTCAAAAGTATCGACGGAAAATATAAGTTTCAAATAAAAGGCAGAATTATGTATGATGTTGGTGGTATTCTTGACTATGATGGAACTCTCGCTGATGGATCAACCGGAACAATTACTGAAGCTGGTCTAGGTTCAGAATTTAGAAGACTTAGATTCACATTAAAAGGTGATATTGGAAATGGATGGGGTTTTGCTTTCCAACCTGATTTTGCAGATGGAGGTGATGACTCCGCAGATAGAACTGTTATATTCAAAGATGCTCTTATCTACAAAGGCATTAAAGGATTTGGTAAGCTTACATTTGGTAACCAAAAAGCAGCAGCAGGATTGTATGAAAATACAAGTTCTAACAATTTGATATTCATGGAAAGACCAATGCATAATGAAACTATGAATTTTGGTCACAGAGCTGGTATTGGTTACGATACATCTGGAGCATTTGGTAAAAGGTTTCACTTAAAGGCGACTCTTTTCCACGGTATGGAAAGCGCTATAGAGCAAAATATATCCGATGGTAGCGGGGGTCCAACAAATACTGAAAGGAACAACGAATCTTTTGGAGGTAGTGTTGCAACACAATATCAACTATTAAAAAGTAAAAATGAACATATATTTGGTAAAGGAACATCTCTTCTTATAGGTGCTCATTTTGGTGCATTAGACCTTAGTAATACAGATACTGATACGGCTGGTGATCGTAATGGCTTTGGTCGTTATGACACAAATAGTGCTAGAGCAAACGGACTGCATACTTTAGTTGACAAACCAATAGATTTAGGTGATGAACTCAATCTTAAATATCATCACTTCTTTGGTCCACAATATAGTCTGATTATGGGACAACTATTTTCTCAGGCTGAATACCAAGTTGGTAAATATGAATATTCAGCACCAAATACAGTGAATGCTGTAGCTGAAGAAGATTTTGATTTTCATGGAGGTTCTATAAGTATAGCATATGCTTTCTCTGGAAATTTCAAGCACAGTGGTAAAAAAGGAGCACTGGGTGGGTTAAAATGCAAAAGACATTGCTTTATGCCGAAATATCAATACGAATGGGTAGATCAAACAGATCATGACGGCAATGCAGCCGGAACTGGAGATAGAAACGGTGGTTCAGGTGAAGCTCATACATTCGGTTTCAATCACTATTTCAACTCTAATGTAAGATTAATGATGGAATATACCTATGGTGATTATGGTTCAGATAATTCAAATGGTATGAGATCATCTGAGATGTCATCAATTCAAACTAGATTACATCTTAAATACTAGTCAATACTTCCTTACCCCAATTAAAAGGCCCTTCGGGGCCTTTTTTTTTATATGTAATAGTTTGTAATAATTTTGACACAAAATGTTGTTATTTTTAAAATATGGATGGGCAATCCTACAAAAGATTAAAAGGATACCGGACTGTTTGGATTTCCGACCTTCACCTTGGAACTTCTGGTTGCAAAGCAGAGCTGTTATTAGAATTTCTTAAACAAGTTAAAACTGACACCATCTATTTGGTCGGTGACATCGTTGATGGTTGGAGATTAAAAAAAAAATGGTATTGGCCACAATCACACAACGACGTTGTTCAAAAACTTCTTAGAAAAGCTAGAAAAGGTGTCAAAGTTATTTTTATACCTGGAAATCATGATGAGGCTGCCCGCAAATATATTGGTGTAAACTTTGGTGACATAAAAATCATGAAATACGCTATTCATAAAACAATTAAAGGAAAAAATCTTTGGATTATTCATGGTGATCAATTTGATGGCATAATAAAGCATGCCAAATGGCTTGCTTATTTAGGTGATAAGGGTTATGTAACCTTAATAAAAATTAATACACTATTTAACAAGTTCAGAAGATTCTTTAATTTACCCTATTGGTCCCTATCCCAATTTTTAAAACATAAAGTAAAAAAAGCTGTATCATTTGTTACAGCTTACGAGCATATTATGGCTAAAGAGGCAAAAAGAAGAGGCTTTGATGGGGTTGTATGTGGTCATATACACAAAGCAGAGTTAAAAATAATTGATGGTATAATCTATGCTAATGATGGTGATTGGGTTGAATCCCTTACTGCTTTGGTTGAGAATTATGATGGAACACTCGAGATAATTGATTGGTCTGAGAAAGTTAAGCAACAACACAATAAATTAATTTTAACACACTCGAAAATTTAAAAGATCAATGAAAATATCCATAATTTCAGATGCCTGGATGCCCCAAGTCAACGGCGTTGTTCACACCTTAAGTCATACTAAAAGAATACTAGAAAAAAGAGGTCATCATGTTCAAATGATTACTCCAAACGTTTTCAATACTTTTCCCTGTCCTACTTATCCGGAGATTCGTCTTGCTTTATTTCCATACAATAAAGTAAAAAAAATGATCAATGACTTTTTACCGGATGCTATTCATATTGTAACTGAGGGTCCCCTTGGCCTTGCTGCTAGGAATTTTGTTGTAAAAAATGGTTTTACTTATACGACATCTTTTCATACACGATTTGCTGAATATATTTATGAAAGATCAAGGTTACCACTTTCTTTGAGTTACAGCTACTTGAGATGGTTTCACAATAAAGCTTACAAAATCTTAACACCAACTAAATCTATTATGGAAGAATTAAGTTATTGGGGTATTAAAAACACAACTGAATGGCCTCGAGGAGTTGATACAAGTTTGTTTAAACCACCAAAAAAAAAAATTAAAAATCCCAAGCCTGTTTTAATAAATGTTGGACGCATTGCTGTTGAAAAAAATCTTGAAGAATTTCTTAGTCTCAATATCAATTGTGACAAATGGGTTGTTGGTGATGGTCCGGATAAACGCAAATTGGAAAAAAAATACCCTAATGTTAAGTTTTTTGGACATAAGTCGCCCAAAGAACTTCCTAATCTTTATGGAAAAGCCGACCTTTTTGTTTTTCCAAGTAAAACTGACACCTTTGGCCTTGTTATTCTTGAAGCTATGGCATGTGGGCTTCCTGTAGCAGCCTTTCCCGTTTCAGGTCCTCTAAATGTAATTGGTAATAGTGGTGCTGGAGTTTTAGATAAAAATTTACAATACGCTTGCGAGAAGGCAATGCAAATTAAACCCTCCGTACCAATTAACCATGCAAAGAAATTTAAGTGGGAACGAGTGGCTAGTATATTTGAATCAAATTTACAAATCGCAGCTAAAAGAAATCCGAAAACTTATATTTTAAATGATAACCCTCACAAAAAGAATACTGGACTTAAAAGACTTTTTTTTGCATTAATAAATAGTCTTTCTGGTTTTAATTTTGCTTTTAAAGAGGAAAGTGCTTTCAGGCAAGAGCTCTTATTAAGTGTACTTCTTTTTCCCTCCATTTTTTTTTTCCCTACATCTCCAGTTGAAAAAATATTAATGATTGGTAGCTTGTTAATTTTATTAATAGTTGAACTTCTTAACTCTAGTGTTGAAGCAGCTATTGACAGAATCTCTTTTTCTCAACATGATTTATCTAAGCGTGCCAAGGATCTTGGAAGTGCTGCGGTTTTTCTTTCTTTACTATTGGTTTTAATAACCTTCACAGTCATAATCACAAAGCATATAATCTAAGTAAGTGCTTATACACTTATTTAAATCGCTACTAGTTATTATATAAAAAGAGAAAAATGTGCACATGCACTTAAATAATAATTTTTGTTTGCATATTATAAGTGCGTATACACTATTATTTATCTAATTCTTTTTGATAGTATTTATGAATAATCGAGTCCTGGTTTTCTAACAACCAATCTATAGAAGGTTCATTGGCCATAGCTTTTTTAATAGCATTAGTTGTTGCCTTCCTATGAATATCAAAAAGTATTTTATGATCTAGACTCTCATCCTTAGCTACTAAAGGGTTTAACCAGACAGAAACTATTATTCCCAAATCATTTGCCCTATCTTTGGGTATATATCCTTCTTTAACTGAATCTAAAACACCATTAGCAATCGCGCCCTGTACTGTTCCCATTAAAATATTGGTGTATTTATCATCCTTAACTGTAACTTTACTAACCATAAGGGTTGCTGGCTTTACCATAACATCAGTATTCATTATTGCCAGGACCTTAGTATGGCCTTTGATCTGGTTTCCAATAAGAGTAGCAAAAGCAGTCCCAAAGGGACCATCTAATTCTCCAATAACTACTTCTGGCTCAGCTGCTGTTCCTGGAGGCCCTCCTGCAACTAAAGACTCCCCAATTTTCATTACAAAACTCTTACTCATTTATTTTACTCCTTTTTACTAAATCATTTTTTTTAATTTTTTCTTAAGATCTATGGCTTCACAAGCTAATTTGATATATTTTGGAATTTTCACATCTTTTTCTCCCTTTTTTCCTTTTTCATAATACTGAATCATCCTTCTTTTTAAACCAAGGGTAATAGCAGCCTCTGATTGAGACAAATTGTGCTTTTTTCTCCATTTTTTGAATTGCTCTTTATTCATGAATTCGACCAGTTTTTAAGTATAGATAAATAATAAAAACAAACAAATATTAAAAAAAATATTGACAAATACGCAATTGGTGCATATTTTATAATTATAGTGCGCAAAAATTGCGTGTGGATAAAACTTTGAAAGGATTTATATGCTTGGACATTTAGTATATTGGCAATTTGTTTTAAACAAAACCAAAACTCAGGGCCAAAAAAAAGTTAATAAATGAATTGGGTGTTAGTTTTCATAACCTTTATTGGACCACTCTATGACTCTGAGGGTTTTATTAAAGATATTGAAGCAGATATTTCTCTTATACACAATTCGGAAATAGTCTGTACGTACACTTCGACAATTATTAATGGAAAGTTAAAAGCTTCCCGTAATTTTGAAAATAGTGGAGTAACTCTAGAAAAAGAGATTACCATTTGCTTAACTGATAGTCAGCTTGATTACTTCAAGAAAACATCCAATGATAAGTTATCTAGTCAAATTGAAATTAATAATATAATCAAGAATTTCTAGGTAACAATAAATTGACATAATGCAATAAGTGCGTATAATAATTATTAATAATTTAACTATTAAAAGAGAGGAAATTAATGAAATTATTAACAAAACCAAAACAGCTTCAACGCTGGGAAAAAAAAAATAAAATATCAAATAAAAAATTTGCTAGATTAACTGGTCTGGATCCAAAAAAGTTAAGAAGATCCAAGAAATTGCCTAAATTTGTGGGTCTAAGTTGCTTAGCAATTGAAAGCGCCAAAAAGAAATCAGATGCAAAAAAAGCCATTAAAGGTTTAAAAAAAAAGAATGCAAACTTAAAAGCTAAAGTTATAAAGTTAAACAAACCTCTAAAAAAACTTGATATATTAAAAAAGTCAAAAAAAAAATTAGAGAGTAAACTAAAAAAACCAAAAAAAACAATTAGTAAGCTCAAAAATACAAATAAAAAATTAGCGAGCAAACTAAAAAAACCAAAAAAAACAATTAGTAAGCTCAAGAACATAAATAAAAAATTAGTGAGCAAACTAAAAAAACCAAAAAAGACGATAAACAAACTAAAAAATAACAATAAAAAGTTGAATAAAAAAATCAGTTTGATGAAACCCAAGAAACCATCGAAATCGAATAAATTAAAAGCGACAAAGCCAAATGGGTCTCTTGATAAAGTTTCTGCACAAAATATAAATATAAAAACTGATATCACATCTCCTACTAGTGCAACTAAAAAAGAGGTACCTAGTCAACAATAGTGTTTAAATCCGTTATGTCCTTAAAGTATAATTAGGGCATAATGGACTTAACTATTAATTCGATAGGAAGTTTGTAAAACACTGTCAAAACAGTCATAAAACTGTAACAATCGTAAAGTAACGATATCAAATGGTTACATACGGAATCAACGGAATTGGAAGGATTGGAAAGTTTGCACTTAAAGCACTTATTAAGAGAGAGGCTAAAGTTTCCTGGATAAATGATTCTTCGGGAACTGTTGATTTACATCGTCATCTTCTTGAATATGACTCAGTTCATGGAAAATGGGATGCTGATTTTAGTAATGATGAAAAATCTATCACTATAAATGATAAAAAAATAATCTTTCAAACAAACTCTACTATTGAAAATATTGAGTTGGGAGATGTTGATATTGTTATTGATTGTACTGGTTATTATAAATCAAGATCTAAACTTTTGAATTACTTTAACAAGGGAGTTAAAAAAGTTGTCGTATCTGCTCCCATTGAAGATGAAAATATAGTTAATATTGTCTACGGGGTTAATCAAGATATCTACGATTCCAAAAAATACGATATAGTTACTGCTGCAAGCTGTACTACTAACTGTCTTGCACCGATTGTTAAAGTGATTCATGAAAATATAGGCATAAAACACGGGTCAATTACAACAATTCACAACCCAACAAATACCCAAACAATAGTTGATAAGGCCAATAAAGAATTTCGAAGAGCAAGATCTGCACTCAATTCTCTAATTCCAACAACCACAGGAAGCGCTAAAGCAATTACTCTAATTTATCCTGAATTACTAGGAAAATTAAATGGTCAAGCCGTACGAGTGCCTCTTTTAAATTCATCCTTGACTGATTGTGTATTTGAAGTTTCTCGGAAAACAAACAAGAAAGAAATAAATAATCTTCTTAAAAAAGCTTCTGAACAAGAACTTAGAGGAATATTAGGTTATGAGGAAAAGCCACTCGTTTCTACTGATTACCTGAGTGATAAAAGGTCAGCAATAATTGATGCTGATTGTACAATGGTTATTAACGAAACACAGGTAAAAATTTATGCGTGGTATGATAATGAAATTGGTTATGCTGAGCGACTAATAGATGTATCCCAGATGGTAGGGTCATTGTTGTGAAAAATATTTATCAAAAACAGAAAACTTTCATTTTAATAACGCTTTCATATTGGTCTTTCATGCTCACCGATGGTGCTCTGAGAATGATAGTTTTATTACATTTTCACTCTATGGGGTTTACACCTATTGAACTAGCTTACCTATTTCTTGTTTATGAGTTAGCAGGAATTATTACGAATTACTTCGGAGGTTGGTTAGCTTCACGATTTGGTCTAAAGAGTACGTTGTTTTCCGGTTTGTCAATTCAAATAGTCTCTTTAACGCTACTTTTAATGCTTGATAAAAGTTGGGCTTTAGAGCTATCAATTATTTATGTTATGATCGTTCAGGGCTTTAGTGGAATTGCAAAAGATCTCACGAAAATGTCGTCAAAATCAGTTGTAAAGTTTATTGCATCAAATAAAAAGGGAAACTTATTTAAATTAGTTTCATTTCTTACTGGCTCAAAGAATGCCTTAAAGGGGTTAGGTTTTCTTGTTGGAGGCTTATTACTTTCAACTTTTGGTTTTGAATCTTCTTTAACTCTGATGATTCTTTTATTAGTTGGAATATTAATAATAGTTATGATTTCTATCTCCTCCGAACTACCATGCGGTAACAAAAAGGTAAGGCTTTCTGATATTAGATCAAAATCAAGAAATATAAATTATTTATCTTTGGCAAGAGTTTTCCTTTTTGGCTCTAGGGATGTTTGGTTTGTAGTTGGTGTTCCTGTTTATTTTTATAGTTTTTTTTCAGTTACTGAACAACAAACTAATTCAACACCATTTTTTATAGTTGGTGGCCTAATGGCTATTTGGGTTATCTTCTACGGTATTGTTCAAGCTATGGGACCATCAATAATAAATTTAAAAACAAAATCTGAACAATCATTAGTAAATGAATCAAAAAAATGGTGTAAATTTTTATTTATAACATTGTTAATATTCACTTTTTTAATTTACTTAGTCAGCAAGTCTGAACAAATACAATTAATAATTACTATTATTCTATTGATTACTTTTGGATTTATCTTTGCCGTAAATTCGTCTTTACATTCATATTTAATTTTAAAATTTACGAAAAAAGAAAGGGTTGCCCTAGATGTAGGTTTTTATTATATGGCAAACGCATTTGGAAGATTCTTTGGAACTCTATTTTCTGGAATTTCATATCAATTTGGAGGCATAATTTTTTGCTTAGCAACTTCGACAATGATGATAATGATAAATGTCTTTTTTACAAATAAATTGAGTATTAACAAAGAGGCTTTTTAAAGAATGGTAAGAAAAAATAAAAATAATATTAAAAAAAGTCCCCAAAGATTTATTAACAGAGAATTATCCTGGTTGAGTTTTAATGAAAGAGTTCTACAAGAAGCCCAAAATAACAACAACCCTATTCTTGAGAGATTAAGATTTTTGTCCATTTCGGGAAATAATTTAGATGAGTTTCACATGGTAAGAGTTGCCGGTTTATTTAGGCAACTCAAAAAAAAAATTTTTATCCGAACCTCAGATGGACGGACTACTAGACAGCAATACCAAGATGTTGCTAAATCTATGAAAGTAATTCTAAAAAAACAACAATTAGTCTTATCTGATTTGAGGAAGAAGTTAGAGAAAGAAAAAATAAGAATCATTGATTCCCCAAAAAATATAAAAAAAAAACGTGATATAGTTAATAAAATCTTTGAGAAAAAAATCTTTTCAACACTAACACCTTTAGCAATTGATCCTGCACATCCTTTTCCGTTCTTACCAAATCTGAGTTTGAGTTTAGTTTGCTCATTAAAAAATAAAGCTGGGAAAACTACTTATTCTTTGGTTATTTTACCTCCCAAGTTAAAAAGATTTTTTAAAATAAGTAAAAAAGAAGATAGTTTCGTAAGCTCTGAAAATATAATCAAACAAAATTTAGAATCTATTTTTCCTGATTATGAACTAGCTCAATATACTTTTATCAGAATAATCAGAGATAGTGATATAGAATTCGAAGAGGAGGCTGAGGATCTTCTTCTATCATTCGAAACAGCATTAAAAAAAAGACGTCGTGGTGAGGTTGTTGGTTTATACGTTCAAGGAAGAGTAGAGAAGAAATTACTAAACTTTCTAAGAAAATCTTTAAAAGTTAAAGATGAAAGTATTTTTCGCTTAAAATCAATTTTAGATGTTAGTTCTCTTAATGAACTTATTGATGAAAAAAAATTATCCCTTTGCTTCAAACCTTTTAAATCAAGATACCCACAAAGAATATTAGATTTTAATGGAAAATGTTTTTCTGCCATTAAAAAAAAGGATATACTTATACATCATCCATTTGAAAGTTTTGATGTTGTAGTAGACTTTTTACAACAGGCATCAAAAGATCCTAAGGTTATTTCAATAAAACAAACTCTTTACAGAACTAGTTCTGAATCACCAATTATCGAGGCATTAAAGACAGCATCAAATAATGGGAAGTCTGTAACAGCAGTAGTTGAATTAAAAGCAAGGTTTGATGAAGAAAAAAATCTAAAATGGGCGAAGGATCTTGAAAGATCAGGGGTAAGCATTGTTTATGGTTTTCTCAAATGGAAAACACATGCAAAAATTTCTTTGATTTCAAGACAAGAAGGTGATGATATAACCTCTTATGTTCATTTTGGAACTGGAAATTATCATCCGATTACAGCTAAAATTTATACAGACCTATCGTATTTTTCTTGTAACGAAGAGTTGGTGAATGATGCCTTAAAAATTTTTAATTTTATTACAGGTTATACAAAACCTCAAAAAATGCAGTTAATTTCATATTCGCCAACTTTACTTAGAAACTTTATGATAGAGCTCATTGATAACGAAATAATTAACTCAAGGAAAAAATTGCCAGCAGAAATTTGGATTAAAGTTAATTCATTAATTGATGATGAAATGATCGATAAACTTTATGAAGCCTCTCAAGCAGGAGTAAAAATTTTTCTTATAGTTAGAGGAATATGTGGTTTACGTCCTGGTGTTAAAAATTTATCTGAAAATATTTTTGTTAAAAGTTTGATAGGTAGATTTTTAGAACACAGTCGAATATATTGCTTTGCAAATGGGAAAAAAATGCCTGATAAACAAAATAAAATTTTCATCTCATCTGCTGATATGATGACAAGAAATCTCGATAGGCGAGTCGAAACCTTTATTCCAATTATCAATAATACTGTTCATAAGCAAGTTTTAGAGCAGATAATGACCAATTATTTAAAAGATAATGCAAACAGTTGGATTTTAGATCATAATGGAGTATATAAAAAAATAAAAAAAGGTAGTGTTTTTTCTACATATAATTTTTTTATAAATAACCCGTCATTATCTGGTAGAGGTTCACACTTACAAACAAATGAAAAAAAATAAATCTCCTTTTGCTGTTATAGACATTGGCTCATCTTCAGTTAGATTAGTTATCTTTGACTCAGTTAGTTATTCAGCAAATACAGTTTTCAACGAAAAGGTAATTATGAATTTAGGAAAAATTATATGTTCTAATCGATCTTTTTCAAAAAAAATGATTGAGGAGTTAATTATTGTTTTAAAAAGATTTTTTGAGATTTCAAAAAACATAAAGAAAAAAAATATCATTGTTTTTGGATCTGCAGCTGTAAGAATAGCAAAAAATAAGCAAATATTGGTAAACTTAATTTTAAAAAAATTTGGAATTCGATTAAAAGTTTTAAGTGAAAAGGAAGAAGGCCTTCTCGCTGCAAAAGGATTATTTTTTTCAAGAAATATAGTTAATGGATTAGTTGGAGACTTTGGTGGAGGAAGCCTAGAATTAGTTAAAGTAAAAAAAAGAGACCAATCAGAATTTCTTGGGTCATCAAATTTAGGTCATGTAGTACTTCAAGGTTTAGGTCAGCCAGATGGAGTCGTTATTTCAAATTTTATAGATAGAAATTTAAAAAAAATTGAATCTAAAAACTTTGAGAATTTCTATGCAATAGGTGGGTCCTTTAGGGCATTAGCAAAAATTCACATGCATATCGAAAATGATGATATTAAAATAATTCAAGACTACTCCGCTAATGCTGAAAATTTTATTCATTCAATCAGAAAAGTAATGTTCAAAGGGGGTACAATTAACGAAAATTTCCTAAAAAAAATTTCCAAGTCTAGGTGTCAGATAATTCCTTACAGCTTTGTTATTTTAGAAAAAATTGTAAAAAAATTTAAAATTAAAAATATCTATTTTACAAATACAGGAATAAGAGAAGGAATACTTTACGAAAACATAAGTGAAAAGGAAAGTGATCCCTTTTTTTTACAGGTTAAGAAAATTTCAAATTCAGCTAAGACTAAGAATGTAAAAAAAATTTTCGACTGGGTAAAATCATTTGATGGTAACATAAAATTATGCGACAGAATTGTCAAAGCAGCTTGTTGGTTGATGAATATAGGATCCAACATTCATCCAGAGCATAGACGTGTTTTTGCATTAGAAGAGATTCTATATTATCCATTCAATCATTTAGAAAGAAAAGATAGGTATCTTTTATCTTTAATTCTTTATTTCAGATATTCAAACTCTATTAAAGATAAATTTGTAACAACTTACACAAGCAAAGTTTCACCTCGTGAATTGGAAAGTTGTAAAGTTCTTGGGCAGTTGCTTAGAATAGTCCATCATTTGACTGGAAGACTAAACTACAAAGTTCTTAAGCTTTGTAAAATTAGTATGACAAAAAAAAATAAAGTATCCTTGAAAATTAACAAAGATCCGCATTTAGTTTTCAGTCAATCTCTCAATAGGGGAATTGAAAATATATCTAATATATACAAAAATAATTAAAAATAAAATTATGTCATAAAACTGTAACAATTCTGTAATATTTATTTCCTTATTATCTCTTATCTTTATATCTTAACTTTTCAACAAAGAGAGGAAAATAATGAAAAAAACTATGTTAGTCGCAGCTGCTCTGACTATTGGTTTATCTAGCCAGGTCAGTTCACGTGATCAAATTAAAATCGTTGGGTCTTCAACGGTATATCCTTTTGCAACAGTTGTTGCTGAAAGATTTGGAAAAACAAGTGGTTTTAAAACGCCAGTAATTGAGTCAACTGGCTCAGGGGGCGGATTAAAGCTTTTTTGTGCTGGATTAGGTACTGAACATCCAGATATAACTAATGCTTCTAGAAGAATAAAAATGAAAGAAGTAAAGAAATGTACTGAAAATGGTGTTACCGACATTACTGAAATTAAAGTTGGTTTTGATGGTATTGCAATGGCAAATGCCAAATCTGCACCAATGTTAGAGCTAACTTTAAAAGATGTTTACTTAGCTTTAGCAAAGGATGTTCCAGCTGACCCTGAAGGAAACACAGTTAAACCTAACCCATACAAAATGTGGAATGAAGTTAACCCAGCTCTTCCTGCCAAGCCTATTGTAGTTATTGGACCGCCTCCAACTTCTGGAACGCGAGATGCTTTTAACGAGCTTGCTATCGAAAGAGGCTGTAAAAAGTTTCCTGGAAGAAAAGCTTTAAAAAAAACTAACAAAAAACTTTATAAACAGCAGTGTAGAAGCGTTAGGGAAGATGGTCCATTCGTTGAGGCTGGTGAAAATGATAATTTAATCATTGAAAAATTAGTTGCTGACCCAAACGCATTAGGAGTTTTTGGTTATTCTTTTTTAGATCAAAATAGAGATAAAGTGAAAGCCGCCAAGGTTGATGGCGTTTTTCCTGAATTTGAAGCAATCTCCTCTGGAAAGTATCCTGTTTCGAGATCTTTATTCTTTTATGTAAAAAATGCTCATGCATCTGTTATTCCAGGTGTTAAAGAATATGTAAGAGAATTTACTGCAAGCAAGACAATAGGAAACGACGGTTATTTAGTCCCCAAAGGTCTAATACCACTCCCAGAAGGTGAAAGAGCAAAATTTGAACAAGATGGTAAATCTTTGGCAAAATTTGACGCTAAAGCTCTTCAGAAGAAGTAAGCTTTAAATATGGGGTTTTGGTCCTTTTTAATCATCTTTTGTTTTCTTAGCTTTTACATCCATTGGTATGGAACTACAAAAGCTCTTAAAATTAACGAAGAGATTACAAAAGGATCAAAACTACCTTCCCTCCCTTCTTATTATGGAACATATTCATTTTTGTGGTTGTTGTTACCCAGTTTAATAATACTTATTTGTTGGTTTTTTTTTAAACCTTACATAATTGACATCTTCCTTAAAGAATTTATTCCACTAAGCCTTGTTGATAACTTCCAAGGCAACCCATCGATGCTTATCGATACAATCAAAGCTACAAACCCAGAAAAAGTTTTTCCAGGAACTAACCCTTTAATTATTGATTCCGCAGTTTATTATCAGACATTAAAAACTAGTTCTGATTCATATGTTTTTCTTTTAGTACTCGTTATAGGTTTAATTTCAAGTTTGGTTTCACTAAGAAAAGTCTCTACTTTTTTCAGGGCACGTCAAGCAGTTGAAAAAACAAATATAAACCTTTTAATTTTTTGTTCAGTAATTGCAATTATTACAACTGTAGGAATTATTTTTTCATTAATTTTTGAGGCCATTAGATTTTTTGAAAGAGTCCCTTTTTTTGATTTTTTATTTGGTTTAAGCTGGAGCCCTCAAACTGCTATTAGAGAAGATCAGATAGCAAGCCAGGGTTCATTCGGAGCTGTACCAATTTTCACAGGAACACTTTTAATTACCTTAGTTGCAATGGCTGTTGCTATCCCTGTTGGTCTTCTATCAGCAATTTATCTGGCAGAATACGCCAGACCAACTGTAAGAAAAACCTTCAAGCCAATTCTTGAAATATTAGCTGGAGTTCCAACAGTCGTTTACGGTTTTTTTGCTGCAATAACGGTTGGTCCATTTTTGAAGGATTTTGTTTCATCTTTAGGGTTATCGATGGCTTCAGAAAGTGCATTGGCAGCAGGAGGAGTTATGGGAATAATGATTATCCCGTTTATTTCTTCATTATCAGACGATGTAATAACATCTGTTCCGATGTCACTTAGAGACGGGTCATATGCTATGGGTGCTACTAAATCAGAAACTATTAAAAAAGTTATTTTACCTGCTGCACTCCCAGGAATAGTAGGAGCAATTTTATTAGCAATTTCACGTGCAATTGGCGAAACAATGATTGTTGTTATGGCTGCAGGAATTGCAGCAAATCTTACTGCAAACCCTTTAGAGGCAGTAACCACTGTAACTGTACAAATTGTAACGCTATTAGTAGGCGACCAAGAATTTGATAGTGCAAAAACCCTCGCTGCATTTGCTCTCGGAATAACTTTATTTTTTGTAACTCTGTTATTGAATTTATATGCACTAAAAATTGTCCAGAAATACAGAGAAAGATATGAGTAAAAACACTGAATTAATAAGTAAATCGCTTGAAAAAAGGCATAGAAAAGAAAAAAGATTTAGATTTTTTGGAATTCTAGGAATTGGTACTGCTGTTATATTTTTAGTAACGATTCTGTCTTCAATTTTCATAGAAGGAAAAAGTGCATTCAAAAGTACTTTTATACAATTAGAGATTAATTTTGACCAAGAAATCATTGATCCCAACAAAACCAATAACCCCGAAGAATTTAAGTTTGCGAATTATAAATTATTAATAAATGATGGTTTAAAAAACTATTTTCCCGAAGTAAAAGATAGAAAAACTTTCAGGGATCTTTCTGTTTTTATTTCATCAGCAGCAGAGCAAAATCTTATGAAGCTTGCTATGGAAAATATTGAAATTATTGGAGAATCAAAAAAAATTTGGTTATTAGCATCATCTACAATTGATGTTATCCATAAAAACCCTCAGATGGAAAATTTTTTAGAAGAAGATAGATTGATAAATAACATTCAAATGAGCTGGTTTAATGCCTTGAAGAAAAATGGAGATATAAAATTTGGGTTAAATACGAATTTCTTGTCAAATGCAGACTCAACAGAACCTGAGCAAGCAGGTATTCTAGGGTCAATGTTAGGTTCTTTTTTTACATTACTTGTTACATTATTATTATGTTTTCCTGTTGCTGTCGCCTCGGGTGTGTTCTTAGAAGAACTAGCTCCCAAAAATAAATTTACAGACTTTATTGAAATTAATATCAATAATCTTGCGGCAGTTCCTTCAATAATTTTTGGGCTTTTGGGCTTAGCTATTTTTTTAAACGTAATGCATTTACCAAGATCAGCTCCAATTGTAGGAGGGATGGTTCTGGCTCTCATGACCTTACCAACAATTATTATTTCTACAAGAGCATCACTAAAAGCTGTTCCCCCTTCAATCAGAGAAGCGGCTATTGGACTAGGTGCAACAAAATTCCAAGCAGTAATTCATCACGTTTTACCACAATCTATGCCTGGAATACTTACAGGAACCATTATTGGTATGTCACAAGCCTTAGGGGAGTCAGCTCCTCTTTTAATGATAGGTATGGTTGCCTTTATTGTAGATATTCCAGGATCTTTTACTGATTCAGCTACAGTTCTACCAGTTCAAATTTACTTATGGAAAAGTACTGCAGCTAGAGGTTTTGTGGAACTAACAGCAGCTGGAATAATGGTTCTTTTGACATTTTTAATAATTATGAATAGTGTAGCAGTTTTTGTTAGACAAAAGTTTGAAAAGAAATGGTAGTAACATCGTGAAAGAAACTGTCAAAATTAAGAGCAAAAAACTTAATGTTTTTTATGGAGAAAATAAAGCTCTTTCTAACATAAACTTGGAAATTCCTGAAAGAAAAGTAACATCTCTTATCGGTCCTAGTGGATGCGGTAAGTCCACTTTTCTTCGTTGTCTTAATAGAATGAATGATAGCATTGAAATATGTAAGATAGAGGGTCAAATCTTTGTAGACGAACAAAATATATATGAAAAAAACCTTGATCCAGTTTTACTGAGAGCAAGAATTGGTATGGTTTTTCAGAAACCCAACCCTTTCCCGAAATCAATTTTTGAAAATGTAGCCTACGGGCCAAAAATACATGGGTTAACAAACAGTGGGGATGAACTTAGTAAATTAGTCGAAGTAAGCTTAAAGAAAGCAGGTCTTTATGATGAGGTAAAAGATAGAATAGATGAACCTGGAACATCTTTGTCCGGTGGACAACAGCAACGATTATGCATTGCAAGAGCTATTGCTGTTAGCCCTGAGGTAATCCTCATGGATGAACCTTGCTCTGCTCTTGATCCGATAGCAACAGCTAAAATCGAAGAGCTAATTGACGAATTATCAAAAAATTATACAATTGTAATAGTGACTCACTCAATGCAACAAGCAGCAAGAGTGTCCAACCAAACTGCTTTTTTTCACATGGGTAGTCTTATAGAAGTTGGAAAAACCGATGAGGTTTTCTCAATGCCTAAGGAAAAAAAGACCCAGGACTACATAACAGGAAAGATAGGTTAAAATGAAAGAACACATTGTTTCAACTTATGACGAAGATCTAAGTTTACTCAAATCAAACTTGATTGAAATGGGTTTGAATTGTGAAAAACAGTTATTCAATGCAATAAATATCACTAGAATAATTAGTATAGAAAAAGCCAATGAAATCATTAAGAATGATCATGAGATTGATATTCAAGAAAGAAAAATAAGAGAGCTTGCAACAACAACCCTTAGTAAAAGGCAGCCTCTTGCAGACGATCTTAGAAGAATAATAATTGCACTTAAAATCTCTAGTATTTTAGAAAGAATAGGAGATCATGCCTCAAATATTGCAGGTAGGATTCTTCATGTAAAAAAAGCTCCTGAAAGCTATTTAACAGATTCAATATTTCAATTGGGTAAATTGGTTATAAAAAATTTTTCAAACGCCTTAAGTTCATACGATCAAGAGTCACAAAAAATTGCTCAGATTGTCCCCACAGAAGATATTACAATTAATTCTGTCTATGAAACTTGTTTTAGAGAACATTTGCACTTAATGATGGAAGAGCCAAAGATTATAGGTTTTTGTACCCAAATGTTATTTATTGCCAAAGAGCTAGAGAGAATTGGAGACTTATCAAAAGTTATTTCGAAAGAAGTAATTTACAACTTAAAGGGTAAGTTAGTAAAAAGATGAGTGAGAAAAAAAGAATTTTAGTAGTTGAAGATGACACAGCTTTACTTCCTATGATTTCTTATAATCTTCAAAAAAACGGGTTTTCAGTTAAAGAAGCAACTAATGGCGAAGAAGCCTTGTTACTTGTAAAAGAAGAAATACCATCATTAGCTATAATTGATTGGATGATTCCTGCTCCTTCAGGGTTAGAAGTTTGCAGAATATTGAGAAGAAAAAAAGAAACTTCATCTATTCCAATTATTATTCTTTCGGCAAAAGGTGAAGAAGAAGATAAGATACGTGGCCTGGATACGGGAGCTGACGATTACATAACAAAGCCATTTAGCCCAGCTGAATTAGTTGCAAGAATTAACTCTCTATTAAGAAGATCATCTTCCAATTCAACTGAAATAATTGAGTTTCAAGACATATCAATAAATCTTAACGAACATAAAGTTTACAGAGGTGAAAAAAAGATTCACCTAGGCCCAACAGAATATAAACTTTTAAAACATTTAATGGAAAATCCAGGAAGAGTATATTCACGAGAACAACTTTTGGATTCTGTCTGGGGTCATGGTATTTATGTTGAATCGAGAACAGTTGATACTCACATAAGACGACTTAGAAAAGCCATTAATACAAAAGGTACAAAAAACTTTATACGTACAGTTCGCGCAGCAGGATACTCCATAGACTACGAATAAAATCTTTGTTCTAATCTTGTTAAAAAAACATTGTAACTTATTATGAGAAAATGAAATTTAGAGATGGCATCTCAATCATTGTTACTGTCTATAATAAAGAACAGTTTATTTCTAAAACCTTAGAGGCAATAACCCAACAAATGGAAAAAAACTCTCAACTTATTGTTATCAATGATGGGTCAACAGATAAGTCAGAATTAGCAATTAAGGAATTTATTAGATCGCAAATTAAAGACATTAAATATGTAAAACAAAAAAATACTGGTCCGAGCAAAGCAGTAAACTCTGCCTTTAAATTTGTAAAATATTCCTTTATAAAATTTGTTGATGGTGATGACATAATAAGACCTGACGCGTTAAGTTACATGAAATCGGAAATGGAAAGGCTAGATTTAGACTTATTATACGGCCACTGGGATTGGAAAAAAAATATTAACAAATTCAAATTTAAAGCCGATAAACGTCAGGCTTACATACTAGATAATGCTTTTAAAAAATTCTTGCTAGGAGGCTGGGGTGGCTCCAGTAATATGATGATAAAAACATCCTCCTTTAAAACTGTTGGATGTTGTGACGAGAATGTTTTTGTTCAGGATTTTTCAATTCCTATAAGAATAGCTGGTTTTCATACTAAAAATGAAAAAAACAAAGCATTTAAAGTTGGACAAACAAAAAAGTTGATCTGTGTAGGCCCTTCATTTATTGAAAATCGTATAATAAGTAATGATGCCCAACTTCTTTATGATTTATCCCTAGCTACAATTAATTTTTTAGAGGAACATCCTCTAATAAATGAAAAGCTTGTAGAGAAATGTAAAAATAAAATTCTATCTAGATGCTGGTCATGGGAAAGGAAAAATAAGAAAACTTCCATTATTAGTAAATCTTTTCTCAGATATATTTTAAACAAAGTGTTCTGTTATATCTCTTTAGATGTTTTAAGACTAATAGTTCTGAATACCTGGAAGAACGATGAGAACATAAAAAAAATTTCAAATAATAAAGATGATAAAAAAATATTAGTATATGTTGGTCTAGATCTTCTTGGAGACGGACTATTAAAACTCCCTTTCTTAAAACATTTAAAAAAGATTTTCCCACAATCCAGAATTACATGGTTTGCAGGTAAAGGAGAATCAACTTTTAATAAACAGTTAAAACCTTTGGCCAAAGACTTGATATTTAAAGTCAAAGATAACCAAAATTTTGGATCAAGTCTAAAAGATATATTTGTAAATAAGGACTTTGGGGAATATGATATTATAATCGACACCCAAAAGAGACTTATAACTACACTTGCTCTTAAAAGAATAAAAACAAAAGTCTTTATTTCCTCATCCTGTAAGTATTTATTTTCTGATATTACTCCTGAGGAAAAATCAGAGATTAACTTGAGCAAACAACTTTTATCTTTAGCGAATATATTTTCTAATTCAAAATATGAAATGACAAATGATTTAAAAAAAAATAAATCAAAAAAAGTTGTTATTTGCCCTGGGGCTTCAGTAGACTGGAAGAGATGGGATATAAAAAATTACATAATTATTGGTAATTACTTATTAGAAAAAGGCTTTCAGCCAATTTTTATTTTAGGTCCAAATGAAGTAAAATTATCTAAAACTTTGAAAATTTATAATAAATTAAAGATAAAGTCTCACAAAATTACAGACCCCATGGAGACAATTAGAATTTCTAAAACTTGCAAATTTGGAATCTCAAATGATACAGGTGGTGGACACCTTATTGCTACATCTGGTATTCCATTAATAAGTTTATTTGGCCCAACTAACTATAAAAAATTTGCACCAATTGGAAACCCAAAAAACATTGTTCTTTCATCACAAGAATTATATAACAGTGATAGTATTAATAAAATAAACACAAGTGATATAATTTCTGCTATAGAAAGATTTAGCTAGACACCTTAAATTTAAAGGCCAGAAATTATTCCTAACTTACAGGAGATTTAATTGAACATTATAAAATGGATCGGAACTATTTTCGTTCTTATTGGTATTCTTTTGACAAATTTAAACACCTTTCCAATAAATATCTTTTTTCATGGATTTGGTGTGATTTTATGGACCACATATGGTTTTTTTCTAAAAGACAAAGCTATAATAACTAACTTTGGTTTTCAAATACCAATCTTCGCCTTCGGAATAGTAAACTATTTTACTTAAATTAGACTCTTAAATTGATTAGTTGGCCTTGCACCAAACTGAGTAATAATTTTTGCTGCCGTCTTACATCCAAATTCCGCTGATTTTTCGAAAGACTCATTTCTTTGTAATTTAAATAAGAGCCCTGCAGCAAACATATCACCCGCTCCAGTAGTATCTATAACATTATTAATTTTCGGTGCACCAATATTCATAATTTCTTCATTTTTGAATAGCATTACACCCTTGTCACCTTGAGTCATTAAGCCAACATCCACTAAGTTTAAGACATCCTTTAAAAGTATGTTATGTTTTTCATTTTGAAAAACTTCATAATATTCTTTTTCATTTCCAATCAGAACATCAACCGAATTATCTATGAATTTTAAAAAATCATTTCTATACATTTTTGCTAAACCCGGATCTGATAATGAAAAAAAAATCTTAATGTCCTTTTTCTTTGAAATTTCAATGGCTTTTTGGATTGCATTTCTTGCACTAACAGAACTCCAAAGATAACCCTCTATTAAAAGAAAATTTACATCTTGAAAAAATTCTTCCTTAATATCATTTTCCTCAAGAGTTGTACTAGCCCCTAAAAATGTTTGCATTGTCCTTTCCCCGTCTGGTGTTACTAAAACAAGACATCTTGCTGTCGGTAATCCATTCTCAGATTTTTGACAAAGAAATCTAGTACCTGCGTTTTGCATGTTTTTTTCAAAGTCAATACCAAGCTCATCATTTTTGACTTTGCCACAAAAGAGTGAGTCTCCTCCTAATATGGAAATACCAACTGTTGTGTTTGCTACAGATCCACCTGAGTCCTTTTTTTTTGGTATAATATCTGAAATAATTTTATCTGATTCTTCTTGTTCCACTAAAACCATTGACCCCTTATCAAGCTTATTATTTTTAAGATACTCTTCTGTAGTTTCTGTTAAAATATCGAGAACAGCATTTCCCATACCCAAGATTTTGTTATTCATAAATTTTTTCCTTTTTTAAAAATTTCTTTTATACTTTAATTTTTATCCATTTTGAAATTATAACTTTAAAATAAAAAAAAAAAATTTTATATAATATTATGGCTAATATATTTTTAGATCTAACTATCCTTCCCTATAGGAGCCTTTCAAAAAAAGGGTTCAGAAATCTAATGATAGTTGTTTGTACAATTTTCTTTTCCATTGGAGTTTTTTTTTGGGCTATAGGAGCATGGCCTGTGTTTGGCTTCCTGGGTTTAGATGTTTTGTTATTATATTATGCTTTTAAAATAAATTATAAAAATGGTGAAATATTTGAAAACCTCAAGATTCTTAATTCAAAGTTAATTGTTACGAGATTCTTTCCATCTGGTAAATCCCAAACATGGAATCTTGAGCCTTATTGGACAAAAGTAGAGATCTTAAACAAGTCTCCTAATGAGCAAAAGTTAGTTTTAGTATCTAAAGAAAAAGTTGTTTTGTTGGGTTCATTTTTAAATCTTAGTGATAAAAAAAAAATTAAAGAAAAAATAAATAGAGCCTTAGGTAACCTAAAAAACAATAAGGAAAACTAGTCCTGAATATTAAAAAGTCAGACTCTTATTTTAGTTACCTTGCTCTTTTATTTTTATCAGCTGTCTGGGGGAGCTCTTTTATTTTTATTAAATTAAGTGTTGAAACTATTCCACCAACTTTACTCACTAGTTATAGGTTAATAATAGCATCTATTTTTTTATTATTTTTTTGTAACCTTAAAAAAATCAAAAAACTTTTTGTTGAGAATAAAACAGACCTTTTCATTATTGGTGTTTTTGGAAATGTGATACCATTTAATCTAATTAGTTGGAGTGAAATATATATTGATAGCATCATTGCATCAACACTTATTGGTACAATGCCATTATTTACGTTTATAATTTCTCTAGCATTATTTAAAAAAAAATTTCAAACTCAAACAATTCTAGGTTTAATGATAGGGTTTGTAGGATTGCTAATATTTTTAAATCCTAAAACTGGAAGTTACAATAACTTTTTTTACTCATTTGTAATAATAATTGCTTCTATCATGTATGCATTTTCTGCTAATTGGGTCAAAATTTTAAAGAATAAATCCTCGTTTGAGTTAGCTTGCTGTTCAATCTCTGTAGCTGCATTATTATCACTTCCAACAACATTAATTATATTATATTTTACTGAGTTTAATTTTAATTTATTTATTTTGACTTTGAGTAAAAGTAGTTTCGTATCTGCTACAATTCTGGGTGTATTATGCACAGGACTTGCTATTACTACGTTTTTTTACCTGATTAAATTAAAATCACCAGTTTTTGCAAGTCAAAGCAATTATCTTATTCCATGTTTTGGCTTTGTTTGGTCCTATATGTTTTTAGGGGAATCTCTATCATTAAATCTATTCGTCGGTTTAATTTTAATTGTTTCGGGTGGTTATTTTGTTAACAGACAAATTTAGCTATTTTTCAAAAGACTTTACTGGTTTTTCACCTACCTCATATTCTGGATGTTCCATTTCAGGTCTAATTTCTCTGTCATCTGAAACATCATATATAACCTTTATGGCTTTTTGAAACCTTAATCTAGCAGAATCAACGTTTTTTTCAGCATAACTAACCGATCCACCTAACCATGCATTATCCTCTAACATATTTCCAGCTTGAATTAATAACTCTGATGCTTCAATAAGTGAGTTATGAACTTTTCTTAGTTTAGTCGAATTAGGAATTTTTAGTTGTCTTAATTCATCAGGCATGCCAAAAGATCTCAAATTACCTTTAACGAGCTCCTCTGCTTCTTTAAAATGATCTTCATCAGCTCTGTCATTTCTTAGGTTAAAAGCATCCAAGAGCCTGCCTTGAATTATAATTGCATTTCCTAAATGACCTAATCTTACATCCATTATTTTTTTATAATCAATCAAGTCATTTCTTGAAATTTTTTCTTCACAAGAAAAAAGAAATATTCCTAAGAAAATAGTTAAAAAATATTTTAAATTAATCATTATTTTATTTTACCATATCCAATATTGAGTATAAACCAGGTTTTTTTCCATACAACCATTTAGCAGCCTTTAATGCGCCATTTGAGAAAATTTTTCTATCATTAGCTTTATGCGTTAATTCAATTCTTTCTCCATCCATAAAAAAATAAACTGTATGCTCTCCAATTACATCACCTCCTCTTATTGAGGTAAATGCAATTTTATGTTTTTTTCTAATTTCGTTTTTTGATTCTTTTCTATAATAATATCCTTTTGAAATTTTTGATCCATCCTTAACTGATTCTGCCAAAGAAATTGCTGTACCTGAAGGTGTGTCTCTTTTTAATCTATGATGTATCTCTGAAATTTCAATATCTGCTATGCTTGATAAATTTTCTGAAGCAAACTTAACAAGTCTTTTCAAAATATTAACACCAAAACTCATATTAAAAGACCTAAGAACAACTAAATCTCCAGAGAGTTGTATAAACTTTTTTTCTTGAATTTTTGAAAAACCAGTTGTTCCAGTAACTAATGCAGTTTTTTTTGTTCTTTTGATCACCTTCAAAAGCTCAATGGTAGCTAATGGCGTTGTAAAGTCAATAATGATATCAGAGTCTTCTATTAAATTATTAAGATTTGTGTGAACAACTAGATTATTTATTTTTTTCCCAATCATTTGATGTCCTTTCTTTTCGAAAAGACTTGAAATTTTCAAGTTTTTAAAATTTGAAGACTGTTTTATTACACTTTGCCCCATTCTTCCAGTAGGCCCATAAACTCCTATTCTAACGTCATTCATTTGGCAATATTATGTCAAACCATCCCAAAAGTCTTTAACTTTTGAAAAGAAACCAGTGCTCTCCGGACTGTTTTTTTGAGAAAGCTCTTGATTAAACTCTTTGAGAAGTTTCTTTTGATTTTCAGATAAATTTTTTGGAATTTCTATACTTAAGGAAATAATCATATCCCCAAAATGTGATGCTCTTATTGTAGGCATCCCTTTACCATTTAGTCTAAATTGATCACCATTTTGAGAACCAGCAGGTATTTTAACTTTTACTTTTCCTCCAGATACTGTGGGTACGTCAACTTCGCCTCCAAGTGATGCATCAACTATTGTAATTGGAACATTACAAAAAATTTCCTCGCCTTCTCTATCAAAAATTGGATGATCGACCATATTTATGAAAAGATATAAATCACCAGGTGTTGATCCATTAGGACCAACTGCACCTTCTCCTGAAAGCCTAATTCTACTGCCCTCCTCCACGCCTGCTGGAATTTTGACTTCTAATTTTCTATTTTTCCTTCTTCTGCCTTCTCCATTACATGATCCACATGGATCTGTAATAACTTGTCCAGCCCCACCGCACGCAGAGCATGTTCTCTCAACTGTAAAAAAACCTTGTGAGGCTCTAGTTCTTCCTGACCCTCCACAAGCACCACAATTTTTTAATCCACTTCCTTTTTCAGAGCCTGAACCTTTACATGAATCACACCTAATTAATGTATCAAAAGAAATCTCTTTTCTTATCCCTGTATAAGCTTCCCTTAAATCAACATCAATTTCATATTTCAGATCCTGACCTCTTTGGGGTTGTCTCCTTGAACTTTTTCCTCCTCCCATGTCTCCAAAAAAATCCTCAAAAATATCAGAAAAACTTCCAAAACCACTAAAACCATCAGAAAACCCTCCACCTGCTCCACCTTGACTAAAAGCATCATGTCCGTAAGCGTCATAAGCTTGTCTCTTTTCGGAATTAGAAAGCACTTCATATGCTTCCGATACTTCTTTAAATCTTTTTTCAGCGTCACTATTACCTGGATTTTTATCAGGATGATATTGCATTGCTAGTTTTCTGTATGCAGATTTTAAAGAACCAGAGTCCGCACCTCGATCTACGCCTAAAACATCGTAATAATCTTTTTTAGACATTTTTATTATTTTTATGTCGACTCATTAAGCAGACTTTTCTTTATTATCATCATCAGAATCTTTTTTATCTGTGACATCTTCAAAATCTGCATCAACAACTTTTTCTTCTTTTTTTGTCTTTTTACCTTTATCTTGCTTTGCAGACTTATTAGTTTTAGAACCGTCTTTTTTTTCTTTTTCTGCTTTCTCCTGAGCTTCTTTGTACATTATTTCACCAAGCTTCATTGAATTTTGAACTAAAGAATCTGTCTTCTCTTTTACTGCAGCAAGGTCTGCCTTTTCATCTTTAACTAAAGACTTTAATTCTTCAAGAGATTTTTCTATCTTTTCTTTATCTTCTTTTGGAATCTTTGAGCCATGTTCTTTTAAACTTTTTTCTGTACTAGTAATTATAGAATCAGCATTATTTCTTGCCTCAATTTCTTCAATTTTCTTTTTGTCAGACTCTGCATTAGCTTCTGCATCTTTTACCATCTTTTCTATTTCGTCATCAGACAATCCACCGGATGCCTTAATTTGAATTTGATGCTCTTTTCCTGTAGCCTTATCCTTAGCTGATACTTTGACTATACCATTGGCGTCAATATCAAAAGTAACTTCAATTTGAGGCGTGCCTTTAGGGGAAGGAGGAATTCCAACCAAGTCAAACTGTCCTAATAACTTATTGTCGTTAGCTATTTGTCTCTCTCCTTGAAAAACTCTAATAGTGACAGCAGACTGATTATCGTCTGCAGTTGAGAAAACCTGACTTTTATTTGTTGGGATTGTCGTATTTTTATCAATAAGCTTCGTGAAAACACCACCCAAAGTTTCTATACCTAAAGAAAGTGGAGTTACATCCAAAAGAAGAACATCTTTTACATCACCTGACAAAACGCCTCCTTGAACGGCTGCACCTAAGGCTACAACCTCATCCGGGTTCACGCTTCTATTTGGTTCTTTACCAAAAAATGTTTTTACTGCTTCTATTACTTTAGGAATTCTAGTCATCCCTCCAACTAAAATTACGTCATTGATCTCACCTGCACTGAGCCCTGCATCTTTCAATGCTTGTTTACATGGTTCAATTGACCTATCAATTAAATCAGAGACAAGAGATTCAAATTTGGACCTAGTCAATTTAATATTTAGGTGTTTAGGACCAGATGAATCAGCTGTAATAAAAGGAAGATTAACTTCCGTCTGAGGAGCAGTGGATAATTCAATTTTTGCTTTTTCAGCTGCTTCCTTTAATCTTTGAAGTGCTAACTTATCTTCCTTGAGATCAATTGATTGTTCCTTTTTAAACTCAGAAGCAAAATAATCTATTAAAACGTTATCAAAATCCTCTCCACCTAATTTTGTATCGCCATTAGTTGCTTTAACCTCAAATACTCCATCACCTATTTCAAGAATAGATATATCAAAAGTCCCGCCACCCAAGTCATAAACAGCGACAGTTCCTGCTTTCTTTTTGTCTAATCCATATGCCAAAGCTGCTGCAGTTGGTTCATTGATGATTCTTTTAACATCCATACCTGCTATTTTTCCAGCGTCTTTTGTGGCTTGTCGTTGTGCATCATTAAAATAAGCAGGGACTGTTATTACTGCTTCTTTAACTGGTTTACCAAGAAACTTTTCTGCTGTTTCTTTCATCTTTTGAAGAATCATCGCGCTAATTTCACTTGGAGAATGTTTTTTCCCAGCAACATCAACCCAAGCATCTTGATTGTCACCTGCTACAATTTTGTATGGCAACACGCTTAAATCCTTTTTTACGGCCGGGTCATCCATTCTTCGGCCAATTAATCTTTTAATCGCAAAGAGTGTCTTTTCAGGGTTTGTTACAGCTTGGCGTTTAGCAGACTGACCTACTAATGTTTCCTTGTTCTCTGTAAAAGCTACCATAGAAGGCGTTGTGCGAGAACCTTCAACATTTTCTATTACTTTTGGGGACTTACCATCCATAATTGCAACACAAGAATTTGTGGTGCCTAAATCTATACCAATAATTGACATTATATGCTCCTTTTCTTCCTTTAAAAATTGTTGGACAGAATTTTTTAATAGCCCTTAAAGGCACTATTAAAAAACTGTTATTAAGCTACTAATTTATATTATAAAATAATTAAGTAGATCAAGAAAAAAATGAAAATTTTTATAAAAACA
This sequence comes from Alphaproteobacteria bacterium, assembly GCA_045563015.1. Classification (GTDB taxonomy): domain Bacteria; phylum Pseudomonadota; class Alphaproteobacteria; order Methylaequorales; family Methylaequoraceae. The sequence goes on from JBJKUQ010000014.1 coordinate 45,999, forward strand.
TTGGGCAAAACTAAGAAAATATCTTTAAGACAAAATATATTCCTGGCATCCCAGATAACTCAAAGATTTATGTCCTTGAGAAGATTTACCCAACCTTTCCTTCCTTTTTTGGCCCCATTGAAACGACTACCATTGCCGGTCTAAGTAATCTTTGGTCTATTTTGAATCCTTTTTGCATTTCTTCAACAATTATTCCCTCTTCTTTCTCACTATTCACTTTTGAAACTGCTTGATGAAGCTCTGGATCAAACTTTTGATTCAAGGACTCAAAAATTGTAACTCCATTTTTTTCAAGAGCGTCCAAAAGTTCTTTTTCTATTGCCTTGATACCAATCACTAAATTTTTAACAACAGAGTCGTCTTTTTTTTCATTTCCAGGAATTGAATTTAAAGCCCTCTGAAAATTATCAACAGCAGGTAAGAGTGAATAAGAGAGATTTTTTATAGCATATTTTGAACTATCCTCAATTTCTTTTTCATGCCTCTTCCTGAGATTATCGTTTTCTGCTAACGATCGCAAAAGCTTATCTTCAATATCTTTAAGTTTAGTTTTAAGTTCGAAAATAAGGCTTTCCGATTCATTCTTACCTTTTTTTGATGAACCTTTATGGTTATCTAAATTTGATTTTCCCTTTATGTTATTTTTTATTTCTTTGTTTTCTTCTTTATTTTTAACTGATCTATTGTCTTTTTCCAATTAAAACTCCTTATGTTATTTGAAATTTTTTTCCAATCAAATTGGCTGTATAATCCACAACTGGGATAATTTTGGCATAATTTAAACGCATTGGGCCAATAACACCAATAGCACCTATAATTTCTTTTTCTTTATTTCTAAATGGACTAATTATTGTTGTACAATCCGTTAATCCAAATAAATTATTCTCAGAACCAATAAATATCTGTAATCCTTCGGCTTGCTGTGTTTCATCAATAATACCCATTAAATTTTTCTTATCTTCTAATTTTTCTATTAAAATTCTTGTATCCTCAAGTTGTTCAATTGCACTTACATCGTCAAATAATTTTGCAGTACCCGTAACAATTAATTTATTTTTTTTACTGACATCATCCCAACAAGCAATACCATCATCTATTAATTTTTGCGCAAGCTTATCTATTCGTATTTTATCATCTCTTATTTCCTGATTAATTATTTTTTTACTTTCCAGTAAAGTTCTTCCTTTAATAATAGAATTTAAATAATTAGTTGTCTCAGTTAAAATCGAAATCGGCAAACCTATGGGGAGAGATATTATCCTATTTTCAATAATGCCATCATCAGTGATCAAAATTACTAAGGCCTTATCTCTACTTACAGGAACAAATTCAATATGTTTTAATTGGCCATTTAATTTTGGAGCAAGGACAATCCCCGCACAGTCAAGAAGTCCTGATAAAAGAGAACCAGCATCATTACAAATTTGTTCAACGTTTGCCGAACTGTGATCGATTGCTCTTTTTATCTCTTTACTTTGGATATTTGAAATTTTTTTTACTTGAAGTAAACCATCAACAAAAAATCTCAACCCCAAATCGGTTGGTATTCTTCCAGCTGAGGAATGGTTAGATTTCAATAGGCCCGCATCTTGAAGATCAGACATAACATTTCGGACAGATGCTGGTGACAATTTCTCACCCATTTTTATTGATAACCTTCTTGATCCAACAGGAAGACCATCTTTTAAAAAATCATCAACAATTAACTTGAAAATCTCTCTGGATCTTTGATCTAATTCTAATATCTTTGAAGAAGTTCTTCTTTGCAAAACCACATTAGAGAAATTTAGATTGTTTTTTACATTCATAATGTTTAATAATTTACTTAAGCTTGTCTGAAAGTATATTTAAGAATGAGAAAATTCAACAGAAAAAATCATGAAATTAGAGAAATCTCAATTAATAAAGATATTAGTACAAATGCTGATGGTTCATGTGAGATATGTTTTGGTTCAACCAAGGTGCTTTGCACAGCATCATTTGAAAAAGATATTCCGCATTGGCTAAAGAACCAAGGTAAAGGATGGGTTACTGCTGAATATGGAATGCTACCTGGATCAACTTCTTCAAGAAATAAGAGAGAATCAAGAGTTGGGAAACAATCTGGTAGAACAGTCGAGATTCAAAGACTTATTGGAAGATCTCTTAGAAATGTAATAGATCTAAAAAAACTTGACGGTTACCAATTTATTATTGATTGTGATGTTATTCAAGCTGATGGAGGAACAAGAACTGCAAGTATATCTGGTGCTTATGTTGCCTTATCATTGGCAATTGAAAAATTAATTAATAAAGGTGAGTTGAAAGAAAACCCTATAATTGATGGTTTATCTGCTATCTCATGTGGAATTGTTGATGGAAACATATTGGTTGATTTAGATTATGATGAAGATTCAAGGGCGGAGGTTGATGCTAATTTCGTGTTTTCAAGAAATCTGGGAATTTGTGAAGTTCAAGTTTCAGGTGAAAGAGGTCCTTTTCAGTTACACTTTGTCAATGAAATGATAAATCTAGGTTTAAATGAGGCAGAAAAAATCTTCAAAATTCAAGAAGAAGTGATTAGTAGCCTTGACTAAAACTGTTAACAATAAATTAATAGTTTTAGCATCTCACAACAAAGGTAAGATAAAAGAATTCAAAAGCTTATTCTCCAATTACAATGTAAAAATCATCACGTCCTCAGAATTAGGTATAACTGAAGTTGAAGAAACAGGAAATACTTTTGAAGAAAATGCTATTATAAAAGCTAGAAGTATTCCTGAAGGAAGGCTCAGTATATCAGACGACTCTGGTTTATGTATCGAAGGTTTAGAAAACTACCCTGGAATCTTTTCATCCAGATATGCTGACAAATGTGGTGGGTGGTATCAAGCAATGGAGAAGTTATATAAAGATTTAATAAAAGTCTCTATCAATAACTTCAAAGCATACTTCCACTCTGTCATTGCTATTAGATGGGAAAACAACGAAATATCAACATTTGCAGGTACTATTAAAGGAAAAATATCCTGGCCACCAAAAGGTGATAATGGTTTTGGCTATGACCCCTTCTTCATTCCTGATGGACAATGCAAAACCTTTGGTGAAATAAAGCACGAAGAAAAAATTAGAATTGATCATAGATTTAAAGCTTTTGAAAAGCTGGCTAAATTGCATTTAATTGGCAACTAAAAACATTTTCAATCCTACCATTTGCCTTATACTTTTTTATGAATGTTTCTCTTTTGAGTGACCCTGATTTAACAAGGCTATTGGTAAACTCACCTATATGAATTTTGTTATCAGGATAAATTTCATAAAGTTTAAAATCATCAACCAAATCAATCAAATCAAATAAATGAAAGTTTACTGACGTCGGATCCTTGGAAAAAACATCTTTATAATTTTTAATAAAAGTCGATCCTTTGTTTTTTAAATTTGTCACAAAAAAAGTATTGGCAAAAAGTTTGTCTTTTTTGTCCGTATCTTCCCACAAACTTGTTCCATAAATAAATGTATTGTTGGCATTAATATCATAGAAGGCAAGATGGGATAAGATTTCTAAAAGTTTATTCCCTTGAGATGCTATTATAATTGAATCAAAGGGGACCCCAAAAGTAAGTTGACGTTCCAATTTTTTTAACTCAGCCTTTTTCTCTCCAGCAAGTAAAGTTTTATCTTCTGAAATTACTTTTCTCTGTTCTTTAAGTTGTAATTTTCTTTTTTCAAAATCACTAATCAATTTTATATCTTTGTTTAAATCCTGTTGTGAATGAACAGTCAAAAAATCTAACTCAAACTTTTCGTAAGGACCAAAATTCTCTAAATTTTCCTCGAGTATATTTTTTACAATTTCCCCATATTTATCATCATGTTTAATTAAAAGTAGTTTCTTTATACTTTTATTTTTTAGATCATCCAAAATACATGAAATCTGATCTTCTGTATTTTGACCGGAAACAACAATATTTGATGATAAATTATTCAGATCGGGTGACAAACTGAAAAAAGTAATGTCTTTTTTATTACCAAAGTTTTTTTTCAATTCTGCTGTTTCATATGAAAAAATTGGGCCTATAAAAATATCTACACCATCGTTAATTCCTTTTTGGGCAGCATTGATAACTCCACTCTTTGTACCTTTTGTATCGTAAATTTTGAATACAATATCTTTAGGATCAATAGCTAAAGTATACCGGAAAGTATTAAGGACAAGGTTACCTGCCGATCTTTTTTCTCCTGTCAAAGGTAATAAAAGGCCAATTAAGTTATTAACTTTTTTTTTCAGATTCCTTTTCTCAGTTTGTTTTTTTATATCAAAATAAGCAACATCATCCAAATCTTCATTCTCTTCCGTAAAGTTCTCATTCTTTTTCGTAACATCTTCATCCTCAACCGTAACATCTTTATCTTTTACTTCCTCATAAAAATCATCTTCATCCTCATAGAAATCATCTTCATAGGTCTCTTGCATAACAGTTCCGCTCATTGTATCCATTTCATCCGAGGTTGATTTTTCTGCTCTATAATCCTCAGACTTTGGTAAAGGCTCTTTCAATATAATTTTTTTCTCAACATCAACCTTAGAAATATTTTCTAACCCTTCATCTAAAACTTTTTCATCACTTAAATCATTTTCGTTTTCTTTTGCCTTAAACATTTTGGTAAAAAAATCCAGAATACGTTTTTCATCTTTTGGTTTTTCAGGAGCGTAAAATTCATTTAATTCTGCTTTATTAGCTTTTTCATCTTTTTTTGCAAATTGCTCATCTTTTTTCTCATCTAAAATTAATTCTCTCTCATTGTTTAAATCATTTTTTTCTACATTTGGTTTTGTAATAAGATTTTTCTCTATCTTAGATTTTTCATTTTTCTCATCAAGTTTATCTTTCTCTTCGTCTGACCCGAAAAAATCACTAAAAAAATCTAAAATTCTTTTCTCGTCTTTTGGTTCTTTTGACTCGAAAAATCCTTCCGATTTCACAGGTTTTTCTTGTTTTTCTTGTTTTTCTTGTGTTTTAGGTTTATTTATTTTGCTAACCTTAGCCTCGACTTGAGGAATATTTTCTTCAACACTTATACTTTTATCCTTTATCTTCCCTTTTATTTCATCTGTTGATTGTGTTAGTTGGCAACCATAGACAAGTAATGTAGATGTAACAAATAATATTATTCTGTATCTTAAAAGTTTCATTGGCTTGGTGTATACTTAATAAATGTCAAAGTTTATCATTATTGCCAGTATATGTTTATTATTTATATATAAAAATGCTTTTAGCAATCTAAATCAACACAGAATTTTAAAATATCTTGAAAGTTTTATTTCACTCAAATCAGAATTCATACAAATCAATAATAATGGTGACGTACTCTCCGGAAGTATTATCATATTAAGACCTGGAAAAATCAGGGTTGAATACAATGAAATACCTCTTCTATTAATTTCTGATGGAAAGAAAATAGCAACTATAAACAAAGAGATCAGATCAATTTCATATTTTAATCTCGAAGACCTTCCAATAAATCTATTATTATTTGATAATTTATCCGAAAAAGTTAAGTTTTCTAAAATTAAGGAATTAGATAATCAAATTAGGGTTCAATTAAACAAAAAGGATAACGATTCTCAAGGTTTTGTAGAAATAATTTTTGAAAGCAACCCATTTCTTATGAAAAAATGGACCATATACAATAACCAACAAAAAACAGAAGTACTTCTGAATAATTTACAACTTAATACTTCGTATGATTCTAAATTATTTGATATTGAAAAAGAAGACCCTAAAAGAAAGTTCTTTGGTGACAATTAATTTAAATTTAAAAAATATTTTTTATTTATTAAAGTTATAATTTCAGGTTCATTAGGGTTCTTTTCTATTTTTTTTCGTAATCTATAAACAAGAGATTCTAAAGTATGCGTCTCAAGAATTCTATTATGACCCCAAACCTCTTTTAAAATTTCTGCTTTACTATGACCAGATCTACTTCTTGTTAGAAATTTTAAAAAGTTATTTTCAAGTTCTGTTAATTGTATTGATTTTTTATTTTTATTGTCAAAAAGTTGAGACTTCTCAAAGTCGTAGAAAAAATTACCTATCTTAATATAACTTTCTTTTTCTTTATCTATTATTGAAATCTGGCTTAACTTTTTTTTAAAGTCCTTAAAATTCATTGGTTGAGATAGAATATCAAAACCATCTAAATCAAAATTATCTAAAATTTTCTTTGGTGCTGTAACAAATATTTTACAATTTATTAATTTAACATTCATTAGCTTAGATAAATCATTAAAAAATGATTTTGAGTTTATGTTTATTAAAATTATTTCATCACTTATGGGTAATTTAATGTCGCACAAACCCTTTAATTTCGTTAATGAGAAACCTTCATCTATTAGTAATTCAGAAATTTCTTCAAGAAAAAAATTTCCTTCACATATAGCTATAACATTTTTTTTGATTAACATGTTTTTAATGAATGTTTTTGTTCATAGATCAAACAATAAAAATATAGCATATCTTTATTATAATAAAAAAAAAATAATGTGCTTTGTTGGAAAAAATGGAATTGGAAAAAAGTGTCGTGAAGGAGACTTTATAACGCCCAAAGGTATTTTTAAAATGAATATGGTTTTTTTTCGTGGAGATAAAATTAAGAAAATTAAGTCTCGTATTCCACTTATAAGGATTAAAAGAAACTTCACTTGGTGTGTAGACTCAAGAAACATAAAATATAATTCTTTTTTTCAAAGAACAATTAAATGCAAACATGAAGACCTTCACAGACTTGATGATCTTTATGATATAATTATTGTTATTAATTATAACTTTAATCCAACTATCAAGTACAAGGGTAGTGCTATTTTTATACACTGCTCTGATAAAAAAACTAAATATACTGAAGGATGTTTAGCAATAAAGAAAGAAGATTTGCTTAATTTGATCCAAAGCTTGTCACCAGGCTCTCAGTTAATTATAAATTAATCACGTTGACCAAATATAGCAGAACCAATCCTCAAATATGTAGCTCCAAATTGGATTGCTTTTGGAAAATCGTTTGACATACCCATACTAGCCTCTTTTAAATTATATTTTTTGCACAAGTTTTTTAGAACATTAAAGAAATACGACGGTTCCTCATTTAATGGTGGAATGCACATTAATCCATTAATCGGAAAATTCATATCTTTATTACACCAATCAAGAAAATCTGATAATTCAGAAATTTTTAATCCATTTTTTTGTGGCTCGCCACCAACATTTACTTGAACGAAAAATTGTAATTGTTTTTTTTTTTCTAATTCGAGATGTTGTTTAATCTTCTTAACAATTTTTTCGCGATCAATTGTTTGTATAACATCAAAGACTTCAAGAGCATCTTTAACTTTATTGGATTGAAGTGGTCCGACAAGATGAAGCTCAATTTCTTTATTTGCTTTTTTCAAATCTATCCATTTCAAAAGCGCTTCTTGAACTTTATTTTCTCCAAATATTCTTTGTCCTTCATCGATGATCAATTGAATTTTCTCTTTTTGAAACGTTTTTGAAACAGCAATCAGCTTAGGAAAACATGTGCTTTCAGAAAATTCAATATTATATCTTTCAATATATTTTAAAATTCTTTTATAATTTTCAACAATGGTAACCATGATAAACTCATTTAAAAAAATTAATATTCCAGATCAATGGTTCTTTTGCAATCCCCTTGAGACAGAAAACTATAAAATAGTAAAAAAACTTAACAAAAAAACTGGAATTGTTTTTTTTAACAATAATCTGAAAAAAAATGGGGACTTTATAAAAAACATAAAACCTTTTATTCACTTATGTCAAAAAAATCGTATTATGTTTTTAATACAAAGCTCACTTTATTGGGCAAATAAATTTAAGGCACTAGGTATATTAATTGATCTAAATAATAATCCAAAGATAAATATGTTAAATTTAAGAACAATAAAAAAAAAATTTTTACTTGCAACAAAAATTCACAATCACTTAGAAGCATTAAATTGTAGAGATTGGATTAATATTTCTTTCATATCAAATATCTATAATACATCCAGTCATCCCGAAAGAAGAAGTTTAAATATTTATGAAGTTCTAATGTTGTCAAAAATTCTCAAAAGCAGAATAAATTTTGGTTTAGGTGGACTTACAAAGAAAAAATTCCATAGGGTAAAAAATAAATGGCTTTATGGTTTCGGTGCAATTAGTTACTTTAAGAAATAATATGGACTATTCTAAACCTTTTGAAATCGAAAAAAAATGGCAAGAACATTGGTTATCTGAAAGAACATATAGTTCAAAACCAAATAAAAAGAATAAAGTTTATATATTAGAAATGTTTCCCTACCCATCTGGTAAGATACATATGGGACATTTAAGAAATTACACAATTGGAGATGTCATTGCGCGCTTCTATAAGAATAAAAATTTTAATGTTTTACATCCAATGGGCTGGGATAGTTTTGGTATGCCCGCTGAAAATGCAGCCATTGAGAATAACCTCAATCCAAAATCATGGACTGAAAAAAATATTCAAAATATGAAAAAACAACTCCAATCAATAGGATTAGCTATTGATTGGGAAAGAGAAATTTCGACTAGTAGCCAAGATTACTACAAACATCAACAAAAACTATTTATTGATTTGTTTAACTCTGGCTTAATCTATAAAAAAGATAGTTATGTAAACTGGGACCCTGTCGATAGGACCGTATTAGCAAATGAACAGGTAATTGACGGTAAGGGTTGGAGATCTGGAGCTGATATAGAAAAGAAAAAACTTTCTCAGTGGTTTCTTAAAATTTCTGATTTCTCAAAAGAATTATTACATGACCTTAAAAATCTCACAGATTGGCCAGAAAAAGTTAAAACAATGCAAAAAAACTGGATTGGTATGTCAAATGGGGTTGAGATTTCTTTCAATCTATATGAACTAAATAAATCAATAAATGTTTTTACTACTAGACCTGAAACTATATTTGGAGCTACTTTTATTGCCCTATCAGTAGATCATGAAATCAATAATTTATTCAAGGAACATCAAGGGTTTAAAAAATTTAAAGATAAATGTTTGTCTTCAAACCAAAAACATAATGAAGAAGAAAAGCATGCATTTTTTACAGAATTATATGCAATACATCCTTTTACTAAAAAAAAACTTCCAATCTATTTTACAAACTATGTGCTAATAGATTATGGGTTAGGTGCAATTTTTGGATGCCCTGCTCATGATCAAAGAGACTTTGATTTTGCTAAAGAAAATCAAATCAATATTATAAAAGTAATTGAACCCCCAAGAAAAGATGCACCCTTGCCCTACTTAGAAATAAATGAAGATTCAACTATGGTAAATTCTTCTTTTCTTAATGATATGCAATTAAAAAAAGCCAAAGAACTTACCCTCCAAAAGTTAGAAGAAAGAAAAATCGGCAAGAAAAAGACTGATTTTAGACTAAGAGATTGGGGTATATCAAGACAAAGATATTGGGGCTGTCCTATACCTATTATATACAGAGAAGACGGTAAAGTTTTACCTGTAGATGAGAGCGAATTACCCATCTTGCTTCCTAATGATATTAATATAAACAAATCTGGCAACCCACTAGAAAGTCACCCCAATTGGAAGAAAACAAAATGTAAAAAAACAGGTAAAAATGCAATAAGAGAAACTGATACACTAGACACTTTCTTTGATTCATCATGGTATTATCTAAGATTCTGCTCTCCTCAAACTAAAGATAAACCTTTTGTTGAAAAAGATATAGATTATTGGATGCCAGTGGATCATTACATTGGAGGAATAGAACATGCTATTCTTCATCTCCTATACTCAAGGTTTTTTTCAAGAGCGCTCATAAAATCTAATTATAAAGTCCCGGTTGAACCCTTTAAAAAACTAATAACACAAGGAATGGTTTGTCATGAAACATATAGAGATTCAAAAAATAATTGGATTGAACCTCAAAAAGTAATTTTTGAAAAAGGAGAGTATTGTCATAGAGTAAATGGGCAGCTAGAAAGATTAATAAAAGGTCGATCGGAAAAAATGAGTAAATCAAAAAAAAATGTAGTTGATCCCAGTGGTATAATATCAAAATATGGTGCTGACACTGCGAGACTTTTTATGATTTCTGATTCCCCTCCTGAAAGAGATCTTGAGTGGTCAATTGATGGTATAAAAGCAACTTATAAATTTCTAAAAAAAACATTTGATTACCTTTCAGAGGACTTTTCATTTATTCTGAATTTAGAAAAAAAAGTTATAGATAGTTTCAATGATAATGAAAAGGAAATATATAACTTTGTAGGTAAAATAATTATTAATTTTTCAAAGGACATTGAATACTATCGTTTGAACAAGGCTGTTGCAAAATTAAGAGAGCTATCGAATAAAATCATGAATTCAAATATAAATATTCATTTGCATAATTACAGTTGGTCGATTTTTCTGAGACTAATCTCTATAATTACTCCACATTTTTCTCAAGAGTTAGCTTCAAATTCTGGTTTTAAGAATTTACTTTCAAATATTGAGTGGCCTAATTTCAAATTAGAAGCCTTGAGTTCAGAAAAAGTAAATATTGTTGTTCAACTAAATGGAAAGAAGAAAACAATATTAAATGTTTCTCAAAATACAGAGAAGGCGAAACTTCTAGAAATTATAAAAAAAGATTCAAAAAACAACTTTGTAGATGACTCTTCTATAAAGAAAATTATTTTTATTAAGAATAAAATTATAAACTTTGTAAAATGAAAAAAATTTTTCTAATACTACCATATATTCTTTTTTTCATCCACAGTTGTAGTTATAAACCAATTTATCAGAAAAACCCTTTACTGAGCCATAAAATTTTTATCGTTGTAAAATCAAAAGACAGACATGAAAATAATTTGAATCTTGTTAAACTCAACGTATCTGAACAAATAAATGTTAAAAACTCTAAACCTTCTAATCTTAAACTAGTCATTGCTTTAAAAAGAAATATCTCTGGATTGGGAGTTAATAAGGATATTTATTCCTTTGGAAGAATGCTATCATACAATTTAAATTATTCACTTTATGATAAGAAAGGCCTTTTAACATCAGGAAAATTGGAGGGAAAAAGCTCGTATAATGTTAGTGGAAATCCTTATGGAAATGTTGTCTCAGTTGAAGACACTTCAAAGAAAATACTTAAATCTTTGTCAAGCAGTCTTGGTAAAATTATACTATCCTCTAGTTTCAAAAGACAAGTAATTCCATGATTAAAAAATATGACATTTTTTTACAAGAAAAAATTTCTCACAACAATATTTTTCTTTTTTATGGTGTAAATCAAGGAAGAATTGACGAATGTGTAAATTATGTAAAAAAAGATATTAAAGAAAAAGATCCTAATACATATTTTATTTATATCTATTCTGATGATTTAAAAATTAAGAATTTTAAGCAAATCCTAAGTGAAACTAGTCAAGATGATATTTTTGGAAAAAAATGTTGTATAATTTTTTTACTAACTGAAATCAAACAATTAAATGAAATACAAAAAGCACTTCAAGAAGAAAGTCTAAAGTTTAATTCTCTAATATTTAAAACTTCTCAATTACCTAAAAAAAATTTATTTAGAACTCTTTTTGAAAAATCGCAGGATAAAATTTGTGTGCCCTGTTATGAGGAAACTTTAATGGAAAAAAAAACATTAATCAGAAATTACCTTTTAGACGAACAAATTAAGATTAGTGAGAATCAAATTGAATATTTTTCATCGAATTTTTCTAATGATAGGTTAGAAATTATCAATGAATTAAAAAAATTAGTTATATTTTTTAAAGAAAATAGTGACCCAAATCTTGATTCATTAAATGTAATATCAGATTCATTTGATAGTGATATGAATAAGTTGACATTTGGCTTAGCTTCCAGAAATTTTGAATCTTTTTGGTCGGAATATTCCAAATTAGTTGGATCGGAAATTAACGAGATCCGTCTAACAACCTTTTTTTTACAACACTTTGAAAAATTACTAAATGTTCATAATAAAATTTCAGAGGGTTTTTCAACTTTTAATGCATTGAAATCTCTGAACCCACCAATCTTTTTTAAACACGAAAAAGAATTCCTTTATCAAATAAATTTATGGAGTAAAAATCAAGTTCTAAGAGTAATTAAAAATCTCCACGCTTGCCAAGTCTCTATTCTTAAAGGTAATAATTCATCTAAATCTTTTTTTTTATATCAAATCACAAAGATATTCAATTTTTCTTGATAATCTTATTTAAAAAAAACTTGATCCTTTTTTTTATTACGTGCAACTTTTGATTCGTATCAATTTTAATTGATATATATTTTTTAAATAAAGTTACTTGGTGGTTTTGTGTCATTAATATTTTGAAAAACTTATCCAAAGTCATTCCTTTTCTATTTAAAGCCCTTTTTTTTTGAATTATATCATTAACATGTAAATAGATAATATAATCAAAGTCTTGGTGTAATTTTTTTTCAAACAATAACGGTATATCAAAAAAAATGATCTTTTTTTTTTCATTTGATTCAATAAAATTATTCTTTAATTTATTTAAAAAAGGATAAATTAAATTTTCAAGTTTTAGAAGGTCTAAGTTATTTGAAAAGACATAATTGCCTAAATTATTTTTGTTAATTTTAGCTCCATCAAGTAAGTTTGGAATTTTTTTTGAAAATAAATCTAATATTTTATTTTTTACAATTTCTTTTTCAAAAAGTTTTGAGACTTCTTTATCAGACTCAAATACTTCATATCCCAAATCTTTTAAAATATTTGAGATTGTTGTTTTCCCAGTCGCAATCTTTCCAGTGATTGCAATTTTAATAGTTTTGTTCACAAATTTCTTTTGCCTTATTGATATCTGATTTTGAGAGTAAAACATCAAACCACAAGTTGAAAGCGATTGCTGCTTGATTTACAAGCATCCCTAGACCATTTGTGGTCCTGTATCCTCTGCTTCTAAATTCTTTTAGTAGATTCGTTTCTTTCGGATTATAAATTATGTCACTAAACAAGACATTTTTATTTAAATTTTCAAAATCAAAATTAAATTTATCTTCTTTTTTCATTCCTAAAGAACTTGTATTAATTATCAAGTCGATATCATTCTGTGGTGCCATCTTTTCCCATTTTGTGAAAAAGATCTTAGAGTGCCTCTGTTTAAATTTTTTAATTACATTGATTGCTTTTTCTGAGGTTCTATTTGTTATATGAATATTATTAACCTTGTGATTAATTAGCTCAGAAATAATACCAAGACTAGCACCACCAGATCCAATTAAAAAAATATTTTTTTTTTTTAAAGAAAATCCTAAATCTAATTTTATTGCTCTAACAAAACCTTTGCCATCTGTATTTTCTCCATAAACTTTTCCATTTCTTAAAAACACTGTATTAATAGCGCCACTTTCTAATGCATTTTTCGATACTTCATCAATAAAATGAAATATTTTTTTTTTGTAAGGTAGTGTAATATTAATACCTAAAATTTCTTCAGTTTTGATTTTTTCAATAACGTTGTATAATTGGTTCTCTTCAATTTCTTTTTTGTTATAAACAGCATTTATTTTATATTTTTTTATCCAAAAATTATGAATTATTGGGGATAATGAATGCTTAATTGGTTTGCCTATTACAAATAACTTCATATAACTTCACTTTTAAATTTTTTCAAAAAACCTTTAAGCGGAAAACCTAATATTGTTTCTAAATCGCCTTCCTTTATATCAATAAAATTATGTCTTTTATTTTCTTCAATCTTATAGGATCCAACAGAATTTAAGGCAGTACTTTTGTTTTGATTTAAATAATTTTTTAAAATTTCTTTTTTTTTTTTTTTAAAGAAAAGTTTAGCGTATTTTAGTTCTTCATAAAAAAAAATATTTTTATTTATTACATGTATTGCGCTATATAAGAAGTGATCTTTTCCTACAAGAAATTTAAGGTTTTGAAGCGCTTCGTCTAAATTATTCGGTTTACTTAAAATTTTATTTTCACATACAAGAATTTGATCTCCACTAATAATGAGCTTGTTTGTATATTGTGATAAAATAGATTCCGCCTTTAACTTTGCTAATTTTTTTACCAATGATATTGGGTCTAAGTTTTTGAATTTCTTTTTTGTTCTTTCTTCATCTACATTATGTTTTTCAATAATAATATTTTTAAAATATTTACTTAGCATTTTTATTCTAGTTTCACTGGATGAAGCAAGGATAATTTGTGGACTTTTTTCTAAATTTGTCATATTTGATAATTCTATTAACTCTTTTCACTTTTTTCTAACAAATAAGTAACAGTCTAATTATGTTGATAAGTAATTAGTAATATTAATCGTTCTTTTTAACATTTTCTTTATAAACAATTTTTTACTAATAAAATCTCTCTTTTTTTGTTTTTATAACATTTTATCAACAGAGTTTTACAATAATTAACTGTTAATATAATGTTAAAATTAAATTATTAACTTTCTTAAGCGTACAACAACAACAACAACCTTATATATATATGTTATAGATGTATTATGGAAAACTTTATAACAAAGAAAAAAACACCTATCTGGTTTATGAGACAAGCTGGTCGTTATCTTCCAGAATATAGAAAATTACGAGCTAAAGAGGCCTCTTTCTTAGATATGTGCTTTAATAGTAAGTTAGCTGCTGAAATTTCTTTACAACCAATACGAAGATTTAATTTAGATTTTGTTATACTTTTTTCTGATATTCTTGTAATCCCACATGCTTTAAATCAAAAAGTTGATTTTAAGGAAGGAATAGGACCTGTTTTAGATCCAATAACTTCTATAAAAGAATTAAATTTTAAAAATTTTAATCGTTGTTTAGAAAAACTGAGTTCTGTTTTCGAAACAATTCAATTACTAAAAGAAAAAAAAAAGGAAAAAAAACTAATTGGATTTTGTGGAGGTCCTTTTACAGTTTTAACTTATATGATTCAAGGTAGAACATCTAAAACGCATTTAAAAATTAAGAGTGATATAAAATCGTCTAGAAAAAAGTTATTAGAAATTTTAGAGGTTTTAATTGAACTTTCTGTACATTATTTGAATCGTCAAATTAAAGAAGGAGCTGATTTGGTAATGGTTTTTGATTCTTGGGCAGGAATTTTAGATAATGAAGATTATGAAGATTTTGTTATCAAACCAAATAAAAAAATTCAAGAATTAGTAAAAAGAGAAAATCCAAAAATACCTATGATTTTCTTTCCAAGAAATTCTGGAGAAAAAATATTTGAATTTTTAAAAAATGTCAAATGTGACATATTGTCTATTAGTCAAAATTATCCTTTAAAATTATTAGAATTAGCCAAAAAAAAAAATATAATTTTACAAGGTAACCTTAATCCAGTTTCTTTATTAAATGGTGGAAAAAATCTAGATAAAGAAATAAAAAAAATAATGGAAGATTTTAAAAATAATAAACATATATTTAATTTGTCACATGGGGTTTTACCACAAACTCCAATTGAAAATGTTGAAAGAACAATTAAACAAGTAAGAGAGTTCAAATGAAACCCAGTGGACATGTATTTATCCCAAAATCTAAACTAGGGGTTTTAATGATAAATCTTGGAACTCCAGAAAATACAAATTATTTTTCAATGTGGATTTATTTAAGGGAATTTTTAAGTGATAAAAGAATAATTGAAGTAAGTAGACTCATTTGGTACCCGATTTTGTATTTAATAATATTAGTTTTTAGACCGAAAAAGTCAGGAAAACTCTACGAGAAAATTTGGGATAAAAAAAAAAAACAATCTCCACTTAAAGTTCATACAGAAAATATTGCAAAGAAGTTAAGCAAAATATTTAAAAACAAAAATACTATAGTAACTTTTGCAATGAATTATGGTTATCCAAAAATAAAAACAGAGATGGCAAAATTAAAAGCTAAAGGTTGTGAAAAAATATTGATTTTTCCAATGTATCCTCAATACTCAGCGACAACAGTAGCTTCAGTTACTGACAGAGTTTTTGAGTATTTGAAAATAACAAGATGGCAACCGACAATAAGAATAGTTCCTCCATACTATGATGATGAAAATTATATTTTAGCTTTAACGGAAAGTATAAATAAAAAAATAAAAGAAAAAACAGCTATTACTATATTATGTTCTTTTCATGGAATACCAAAAAAATATTTTTTTAAAGGAGACCCCTATCATTGTCATTGTGCAAAAACAGTAAGACTTTTAAATGAAAAATTTAAAAAAACAAAAATTAATTTTGACATATCTTTTCAATCACGATTTGGACCACAAGAATGGTTAAAACCATATATGAATGAAAAAATGGACGAAATTTTATCCAAAGGCAAAAAAAAGTTAACTATAATTGCCCCCGGTTTTTCTGTTGATTGTTTAGAGACCTTAGAAGAAATTAAAATACAAGGTGATGAAGATTTTATTGAAAAAGGCGGGGAAGACTTTAATTACATAGAATGTTTAAACGATTCTAAACCGGCAATAAAAATGTATAAAAATATAATTAATAGAGAATTAAAAGGATGGTTAAATTGAGCGATGGATTATAATTTTATTAAAGCCTTTCATATAATTTTTTTTACAACCTGGATGGCAGGTCTATTTTATTTACCACGAATTTTTGTTTATCATTCTAATGCTAAAAAGAACTCTTCTGAATACAAGGTATTTGTAATAATGGAAAGAAAGCTTTTACTTTATATAATGAATCCTTCAATGATATTGACCTGGATATTAGGACTTTTACTTATTTTAAATATTCAAGAATACAAAACAAACTGGTTTACTATCAAAGTTCTTTTGGTGTTTTTAATGTCTGTTTTTCACATATATTGTGCCAAAGTAAGAAAGGATTTTGAAAAAAATAAAAATAAAAAAAGCCATAAATTTTACAGGCTCATAAACGAGATTCCAACAGTGCTATTTTTTCTAATTGTTTTGACAGTAGTTTTTAAACCATTTAATTGACAAATAACACAAGATAACATATAAAAATTATTCAACTTACCCCCCCCAAAAAGTCATGCATTTAAAAGATCTTAAATCAAAAAACCCCTCAGAACTCTTAAAAATTGCGGAAGAGTTAAAAATTGAGAATGCAGGTACTCTAAGAAAACAGGATATGATTTTTTCTATACTGAAGCAAATGGCGTTAAATAACGATGCAATTTTTGGTGAAGGTGTTTTAGAAATATTACAAGATGGTTTTGGTTTTCTTCGTTCTCCAGACGCTAATTATCTACCTGGACCTGACGATATTTATGTTTCTCCATCGCAAATTAAACAAAATAGTCTTCGTACAGGGGATACAGTTGAAGGTGAAATGAGGTCTCCAAGAGAATCAGAGAGATATTTTGCTATTACAAAAATTGAAAAAATTAATTTTGAATCTGTTGAAAAAACAAAGCAAAGAATCAATTTTGATAACTTAACACCTTTATATCCTGACGAAAAATTAAAAATGGAAATTGAAAACCCTATGGAAAAGGATATCACCCATAGAGTTATGGACTTAATCGCCCCTTTAGGTAAAGGCCAAAGGGCATTAATTGTAGCTCCCCCAAGAACAGGAAAAACAGTCATGCTACAAAATATTGCTCATTCAATTACTTCCAATCACCCTGAAGTTTATTTGATAGTTTTATTGATAGATGAAAGGCCAGAGGAAGTGACAGATATGATTCGATCTGTTAAAGGAGAAGTTGTATCATCAACTTTTGATGAGCCTGCTAGTAGACACGTAGCAGTTTCAGAAATGGTTATTTCAAAAGCAAAGAGACTTGTTGAACACAAAAGAGATGTAGTAATCTTGTTGGACTCTATAACCAGATTAGCTAGAGCATATAATACTCAAATTCCCAGTTCTGGAAAAGTTTTAACTGGTGGGGTTGATGCGAACGCTTTGCAAAGACCAAAAAGATTTTTTGGAGCTGCAAGGAATATTGAAGAAGGTGGCTCTTTGACAATAATTGGGACAGCATTGGTAGATACAGGTTCAAGAATGGATGAAGTTATATTTGAAGAATTTAAGGGGACAGGTAATTCAGAAATAATTCTTGATAGAAAGCTATCAGATAAAAGAGTATTTCCATCAATTGATGTTACTAAATCAGGAACCAGAAAAGAAGAATTACTCGTAGCCAAAGATGATTTATCAAAAATGTGGATTTTAAGGAAAATACTTATGCCAATGGGAGTAAATGATTCCATGGAATTTCTAATCGAAAAAATTAAACATTCTAAGAAT
Source organism: Alphaproteobacteria bacterium (assembly GCA_045563015.1). GTDB lineage: Bacteria > Pseudomonadota > Alphaproteobacteria > Methylaequorales > Methylaequoraceae. The sequence goes on from JBJKUQ010000014.1 coordinate 64,232, forward strand.
AATGGTGATTTTTTTGAATCAATGAAATCTTAATGAAAATAATAAGTTGGAATGTTAATTCCATAAGAGCTAGAAAAGAACATTTAGTTAAACTTTTAAAGGACGAAAAACCGGATTTTGTTTGTCTTCAGGAAACAAAGATCTTAAATGAAACTTTTCCAATAGATGAGATTAAAAAGTTAGGCTATCTCTCTTATGTTAATGGAATACCTGCTTATAATGGTGTAGCAATTCTCTCTAAATATGAAGCAGAAGAAGTTAATACTCATGATTTTTGTAAAAAAAAAGATTCACGACATATAAATATAAAATTTAAAAATTTAAATATTCATTCAATTTATGTTCCTGCAGGAGGGGATACCGCTGATATTTGTTTAAATGAAAAGTTTAAACACAAATTAGAGTTCTTAAGAGAAATGAGAAGTTATTTTAAGTTTGACAAAAGTGAACTTAATATTTTATGCGGAGATTTAAATGTGGCTCCATATGAGGATGATGTTTGGTCACACGCACAATTAAAAAATGTAGTTAGTCATACTCAAGAGGAAAGAAAAAGTCTTATTAATATTTTCGAGGCAGGAAATTTTATAGACGGAATCAGAAAGTTTATTTCCCCACCAAAAAATATTTTTACTTGGTGGAGTTATAGATCAAAGGATTTTAGAGTTAATAATAGGGGAAGAAGGTTAGATCATATATGGGTTACAGATTCTGAAAAAATTAATTTAAAAGATGCACAAATTTTTGATAACAAAAGAGAACTTAATAAACCATCGGACCATGTTCCAATTAGTCTAGAATTTGATTACAGTTAAGTTACAACTAATCTTCCAATTTGTTTTCCAGATAGCAAGTGAAAATGTAAATGCGGTACTTCCTGACAACCGTTAGTTCCAACATTTGTAATAATTCTATAACCATTTTCAAGTTTAAGTAGTTTTACGATTTTGTTAATTGACCTTATGACATCTCCTATGGAATTATTTTCAGCATTTTCTGAAAAATCGTTAAAACTACAATATTTAGACTTAGGAATTATTAAAATGTGAATTGGAGCCTGGGGGTTTATATCTTCAAAAGCATATACAAAATCATTTTCAAAAACTTTTTTTGATGGAATTTCGTTTCTTAAAATTTTTGCAAAGACATTATTTTCATCATATTTTGTAATATCAATCATTTTTTCATACGCTTTTTTAGAGTTTTTAAAACATCTTCAATATTTAGGTTTGAGTATTCTAGCAGGATTAATAAATGGAAAATTAAGTCTGCTGATTCTTCTAATAATTCTTCTTTTCCCTCAGAAAGAAAAGCAGAGACAGTTTCAAAAGCTTCTTCTCCGAGTTTATTTGCAATTTTAACTTTCCCCTTTTTTAAAAGACGTGCAACATAAGAATCGTCTGGAAGGTCTTGACTTCTTTGTTTTATAATCTTAGTTAATTTAAAAAGTATTTCGTCATTCATAGAAAACTTCATTTATAATCCATTCTTACATCAATATTATTTGAAATTAAATGTTTTTTTACTTCTGTTATAGAAAATTTACCAAAATGAAAAACTGATGCAGCCAATAAAGCAGATGCCTTTCCTTTTTTAACCCCATCTACAAAATGACTCAAACTACCTACCCCACCAGAAGCAATAACAGGAATATTCAATGATTCAGATATTTTTTTGGTTAGCTCTAAGTCAAAGCCAGAGTTAGTTCCGTCTTTGTCCATTGATGTTAATAAAATTTCTCCAGCTCCAAGAGATTCAGCCTTAATTGCCCAATCGATTGCATTCATCTTTGTATCTATTCTTCCTCCATTAATAAAAACGTTCCATTGACTACCAACTTTTTTTGCATCAATAGCAACAACTATACACTGGTTACCAAACTTACGTGCACCATCTTTTATTAATTCTGGATTTCTTATTGCGGAACTATTAATTGATATTTTATCAGCACCAACTGATAAAAACTTTAACATGTCTGATGGATTTTTAATTCCGCCACCAACTGTTAGAGGAACAAAACATTGATTTGCAGTTTTTTTTATAATTTCAATCATTGGATTTCTCTTTTCATTGGTAGCTGTTATGTCAAGAAAAGTTATTTCGTCTGCACCACTTTGACTATATATTTTTGCCTGTTCAACGGGGTCACCAGCATCTTTCAATCCTATAAAATTAACACCTTTAACAACTCGACCTTTATCAACATCAAGACAAGGAATAATTCTAACTTTTAACATTTTCCTCTAATGTTTTTAAAGCATCGCTAACTGTAAATATTTTTTCATAAATTGCTCTGCCAACTATAACTCCATCTAAATTTCTATAGTTTTCACCAGTTTTTTTAAGGTTCTTCAAGTCAGATAAACTTGATACTCCTCCAGAGGCAATTATTTTTAAAGATGTAGATTGTAATAATTCTTCAAGTTGATTGTAACTTACACCCTCAAGCATTCCATCTTTATCAATGTCTGTAAATATGATTCTTGAAACCCCATAATCCTCAAACTTTTTTACAGCTTCAATGACTCCAAGTTTACTAGTTTTGGACCATCCATTTGTAGCAATTAATCCTTTTTTAGAGTCAAGTCCAATAGCAATTTTATTTGGAAATTTTTTACATAATTTTTTTATCAACTGAGGGTTTGTTACAGCAATGGTTCCTAGAACAACTCTATCAATCATGTTTTCCAACAGATAATCAACGGTTTTTATGTTTCTGATACCTCCTCCAACTTGAATTTTACAAGACGTATTTTCCTTAACTTTTATGAAAGATCTATGGTTTAGGTTTTTTCCTTGAAAAGCACCATCTATATCAACCATGTGAATCCATTTTGATCCAAAGTTTGCAAATTCTATGGCTTGTTTTATGGGGTCAGGATTATAGAAAGTAATTTTATCTAACTCACCTTTTGTCAATCTTACACATTTTCCTTCTTTAAGATCAATAGCAGGGTAAAGATCCATTAGAATTCCTCGGATTGAATAAATGTTTCTAAAAACTTTAAACCAAAGTTATGACTTTTTTCGGGATGAAATTGTGTACCAATTATATTGCCTTTAGCAATCATTGCTGTAATTTCTTGGCCGTAGTGAGTTGTCATGATCTTATTTTTATTTTCATCAGTTATAAAATTATAACTATGAACAAAATAAGCACTAACATCAGATAACTGAGTTTTTAAGTTTAATTTCTTCAAAAAAGTTGAATCTTTTTCAATTTTAAGGTTATTCCATCCCATGTGAGGGATTTTAATTATTTGTTTTGTTTTCTTTAATTTTTTTACTTTTCCTGGTATCCACCCAAGGCCTTCTAAAACCCCATTTTCATATCCCTTAGAAGCTAGCATTTGCATTCCAACACAGATTCCTAGAAAAGGAACTCCTTCTAATAAAACTCTATTTGTGATTGTTTCAAGTAATCTTGAATTAATAAGACCATCTACACAAGATTTGAAGGAACCTACTCCAGGTAAAACTATATGACTAGAATTAATAATTTCAGTTTTCTTGGAGGTAATAATTACTCGAGATTTTTTTTTTTCAATCACAGAATCGAATGCGTTATAAACAGATCGGATATTACCGCAACCATAATCAATAATTGAAATTTGTTTCATATTATTTTTGTTGTTCTGAAAGATAAATAACTAATGCTTTCTTTTTAGAGGGGGCGTTAATAATTTTTTGTGGAAAAAATTTTTTTTTAATGAGTAATTGAATTAATAAATCTTTTCCAAAGAACCCCCAAAAAACATTGGATAGAGTAATTACTAAGATACCAAGGCTTTGGTTAATATAAATTAACTGAGCCAAAATAAGGATATTAAGAGTTGACAAAAACCATATCTGATTTAGATATCCCCAGATTGGTCCAAGAAAAAGAGCTAACATGTTAAATCCATAATCTGAAGCCACTGGTTTTTTATTATCTTTATTTTGAAAAATATAAAATGTTTCCATAATTTAGTTTAGAGGCTTCCTTTTGTTGAAGGAACTTCGCCTTTTCTTTCTGGATCAAGAGATACCGACTCCCTTAGCGCTCTAGCTAACCCTTTGAAACATGATTCAATGATATGATGGTTATTTTCCCCATAAAGATTTTCAACATGAAGAGTTATTCCTGCCGTTTGAGAAAAAGCTTGAAACCATTCTTTAAATAATTCTGTATCCATTTCGCCAAGCTTTGGTTTTGAAAGATTTACCTTCCAAACTAGGTAGGGTCTGTTTGAGCAATCAACAACAACTCGTGATAGAGTTTCATCCATTGCAGATAAGGCCTGTCCAAACCTTTTAATTCCGGTTCTATCACCTAAAGATTTTGAAAAGGCTTCCCCAAGAGCCAAAGCACTATCCTCTGTTGTGTGGTGATAATCAATGTGTAGATCACCATCTGCGTTAAGATTTATGTCAAACATACTGTGTTTAGAAAGTTGTTCCAACATATGATCAAGAAAGCCAATACCCGTGTGAATTTTATTTCTTCCTTTACCGTCTAAATATATTTCAGCAAAAATCTCTGTTTCTTTTGTTTTTCTTTTTGTGGAACTTTTTCTCATATATAAATTTTATTGGATATTAAATTTAAAATATATAGATTAATATTAAATTATCAATTCGAGGAAAAAATTAATGGTAGATAATAATCAAAATTTTCAGTTACACGGAACGACAATTGTGTCAGTCAGAAAAAAAAACAATGTTGTTGTGGCAGGTGATGGGCAGGTAACACTTGGTGACACTGTTATGAAAGCAAATGCAAGAAAAGTAAGAGTATTAGCAGATGGTAATGTTATTACGGGTTTCGCCGGGGCGACAGCAGATGCCTTCACTCTATTTGAGCGTCTTGAGTCTAAGTTAGAGAAATTTTCTAATAAATTGATGAGAGCTTGTGTTGAAATGGCAAAAGATTGGAGAACCGATAGATATTTGAGAAGATTAGAAGCGATGATGATAGTTGCTGATAAAGAGACCAGTTTAATTTTAAGTGGAAACGGCGATGTTTTGGAACCCAAGGATGGAATTATGGCAATAGGTTCTGGAGGGAATTATGCACTTGCAGCGGCAAGGGCTTTATATGATTCTAAATTGTCAGCAGAAGATATTGCAAAAAAAAGTCTTGAGATTGCTTCTGATTTATGTATTTACACAAATAATAATATTACTATTGAAAAAATATGATGACTGCATTTACACCAAGAGAAATTGTTTCTGAATTAGACAGATTTATTGTTGGTCAAAATACTGCTAAAAGAGCTGTTGCCATTGCACTCAGGAATCGTTGGAGAAGACAACAAATAAAGGGTTCTTTAAAGGATGAAGTTCTCCCCAAAAATATCCTTATGATTGGTCCTACTGGAGTTGGAAAAACAGAAATAGCTAGACGTCTTGCAAAATTGGCTCAAGCTCCTTTTATTAAAGTTGAAGCAACAAAATTTACAGAAGTTGGTTATGTTGGAAGAGATGTTGAGCAGATTATAAGAGATTTATTAGAAATATCTATTTCCAATAATAAGGATAATCTAAAAAAAGAGATTAAGGCAAAAGCGGAACTTAATGCAGAGAAAAGAGTTATTGATGCTTTAGTTGGTTCCTCTGCAACAAACCAAACACGCGAAAAGTTTAAAAAGATGTTAAGAAATGGAGACCTTGATAATCAGGAGATTGAGATTGAACTTTTTTCAAGTTCATCTTCGCCACTGAAATCAATGGAAATTCCAGGAATGCCTGGAGGGATGATGGGTATGATCAATCTTGGAGAAATATTTGGGAAAGGGTTTGGGCAAAAAAAAGAAAAAAGGAAATTGTCAGTCAAGGAATCTTATGAACATTTATTGAATGAAGAATCAGAAAAACTTATTGATAATGATAATTTGTTGAAGAGGGCCATATCAAATGTTGAGGAGGATGGCATTGTTTTTATTGATGAGATAGATAAAATTTGCGGTAAAAATGACAGAGGTACTGCAGAAGTAAGTAGAGAAGGTGTTCAAAGAGACTTGCTACCATTAATTGAAGGATCAACTGTAAGTACAAAATATGGATCTGTTAAAACAGATCATATTCTTTTTATAGCTTCAGGGGCTTTTCATGTTTCAAAGCCATCTGATTTACTTCCAGAACTTCAGGGAAGACTTCCTAATAGAGTAGAACTATCAGCACTAAATCAGGAAGATTTCATAAGAATTTTGAAAGAACCAGAAAATAACCTTATTAAACAGTATGAAGAACTTATTGCAACTGAAGGAGTAAAATTGAAAATCTCAGAATCTGCTATCTCTGAGATTGCTCATATTGCGACAAAAGTTAATGATGAGGTTGAAAATATTGGCGCCAGAAGACTCCATACGATATTAGAGAAAGTTTTAGATGACATAAGCTTTTCAGCATCTGATAAGAAAGTTGGTGAACTAAAGGTTGATGAAGGATATGTAAAAAAACAAATTGGTGATGTTTACAAAGATACTGATTTATCAAAGTTTATTCTCTAATTTTTCTTAAGAATACAAATAACGCTCCTTCTCCACCTTTATTTTGAGGTGCATTATCATACCATAAAACATACTTTGATAAATAATTAGAATTAAGCCATTTTGGAACACTATTCTTAAGTTTCCCAGTATTCTCCCAACCGTGATCTGATAAAACTCTTTCACCTTTGCCAGTTATAATTAACAATAGCCTTTTTTGTAAAGAGAAGTTTTTTTCAATAAATTCAACAATTAAATGTCTAGATTCACTTGCTGAGTAACCATGTAAGTCAAGTTTTCCATCAATTTTTATTTTTCCATTTTTAATTTTTTTTATTAGATTCTTATCAAGATAATTTGGTTTATTTTTAGCTTCATTTAATAGATCGTGCTCACTAATTCTATCTTTATTTGAAGTGTTTTTTTTGTTAAAGATTGTTTTTTTTTTTATTTTTCCAAGAATTTTTTTTTTAATTATTGGAGTTACGTTTTTTTTAAAATTTTCCCAATCTTCATTCATTTTTTTTATTTTGAAGGAACTAGAGTATATAACAAAACTTTTTCTTTTAAAGTGCCAGCAATATTTTCTGCTTTCTTTCCACTTCCAGTAAAAAGATCAGCCCTATTTACGCCCTTTATTGCAGAGCCAGTGTCTAATGCAAGCGCAGGTATTGATAGATTTCTGTCTATAAGTTTTATTAGCATTGGAATACCTAAAGGGTAATAGATTTTATCAATTGCCATACTAATATTTTCAACTAAATTAACTCCATAAGAACCAACTGGACCTTTTTTCTTAGGGCCCTTATTTTTAATCTGAAAGAAAATATATCTCTTATTTGTATTAAGAATTTTCTCAACTTTTATTGGGTTTTCATATAGAAATTTTTTTATTGTAAATAAATTTATTTCTTTTCCTGACAACTCACTTTCTTTTAACAATTTTCCGATTGAGCTATACTTTTCATTATTATTGCCACCATAAGTTATTTTTATTTTTTTTTTGTTTGGAAGAATTCCTATTCCAGAACCTTGGATTTGTAGAAAGAATAACTCTATTTTATTGTCGGTCCAAAGCAAAACATCTTCGTTATGGAAAGAATTTTCAATTTTATTTCTTGGAATATTTTTATATTTTTCATTATATTTAAGAATTGGAAACTTAAAAAATTTATCTCTTTTAAAAGATACTTTGATTTCTGGCTCATAATATCCAGTAAGCAAGCCAATTGAGTCTGATAGTTTTTTTATTTTGAAATTTTCTAAAATAAAATTTTTTTCGGATTTGTTTGAATCTTTTATCTCTTTGCAAATATTTTTCCAGCTTTTCTCTGTTCCAAAATCTGGGTAACTTGCGTGTGATTTTAGATTTATAATAAGCCGTTCACTACAGTTACTTTTTAATAAATTATAGAATTTTTTGATATCATAATTAATGAAATTATTATTTTTAAGTTCATCAACTAACTTGGAGATTGTATTTGAAAAAGAATTATTAAAAAAAAGAATGCAAAAAATAAAAAGTAATTTTTTTTTCAATTACATTCTTCGATTTTATCAAGTATCCAATTTGGATCTTTGGAATTTAAAGTTTTATAAAACAACCAATTTTCAGTTATTGATAGTATTTGATTATTGTCACCTTCTACAATCTTACCGCTTGAATTTTTTACAATTTGAACTTGTTCAGACATGAATTTTACCTTAATTTCAGCCATTTTGTTATTTTTAATGTCTGCAGAGACGATTTCTGGGTCTTTAACACCAATGATATTAATGTCTAGATTTTGCCCCTTCTTAGATCTCTTGCTTATTTGATTGTCAAACATACTATACATTTTTGATGATAATAGTTTTTTTAATGGTTTAATGTTTTCTTCAGAATAGTTTTTAATAATATATTCAAATGCTTTTTTTGAGCCATCAAGAAAACTATCCAAGAGGAAGTTTTTGTCGACGGACTTTATTTTTCTTAATACTTTATTTGTGCTTGGGTCATCATGTAGGATTTCTCTAGAGACTTCAATATCTTTTGGGACAAAACTTTTTTCAACAACCTTATCTGGATTTGATTCTTTGTATCTTGATCTACCTTGCGAATACTTATCTGCAAGGTCATTTTCGTTACCTGTTTTTTTTCCTAGAGTATTTTTGAGTCTATTAATAATGAAAATAGCAACCATTGCTAGGATTAAGATGTCTATGTATGGAAAATTGTTCATTTAAATAATAAATATATATGTATAGAAGCTTTTTATCTTTTTTATGTATTATATTCACTTCATAGTTATAATGATACATATATATGGCAAATAAAAAAAAAAATTCAAACACAAATAACTTGAAGTTCATTATTAATGCTCAATATCTTAAGGATTTATCTTTCGAAAACCCTAGAGCACCTGAATCTTTGAGAAATTTTTCATCTAACCCAACTTTTAAAATTGATATTGACGTTAAAACAAAATTGCTGAAAGATCATGGCGAGAATATTTATGAAGTTGAACTCATTGTCAAAGGTCAAACAAATGCTGATGATAAAGCTTTATTTTTGGTTGAAGGTTCATATTGTGGTATTTTTACGATTGAAAACGCTGAAGCCGAGGTATTAGAGAAAATTCTGCTAATAGAATGCCCAAAATTTTTGTTTCCTTTTTTGAGGTCAGTTGTAGCAAATGCGACAAGAGAGGGAGGATTTCCCCCATTAATGCTAAACCCTGTAGATTTTGTAGGGATGTATGAAAAGAAAAAATCAAATTAAAGTTTAGCTTTATAATTTGTATTTTTTCCTTACTTCCTTTTTCAGTATTAAATTTTCACTGTCAATCTGGTCGTTAATTTCTAGAGATGTTAATCCCTTCTCCCATTTTTCAATAAATTTTTTTAGGTTATTTTTCTCAATTTTATTTATCTTATTACTTATTGTTACATTATTTTTCTTAGGCTTATCCTTAAGAATATCTTGTATTTCATTGATATCATTAAGCTTTTTTTCAGCAATATAGCTTTCAATTACAAAATTTAGCCTTTTATTTTCATTTGTAAGCCGAAGATTCTCGTCTCTCAGTTTGTCAAAATGTTCCTGGATTTTTGTTATATTCTCATGTTTATAAAAATTTAATTTTTTATCAAATTTTTGAAAACATCTTTCCATATTATCTAATAGTAGTTCTTTGATATGGTGAATGTCAGCTTGATTGTACTTATAATGACTTTTGTCGCTTAATTTTGAGAAACTGTCCAAAGATGAAAAAACTTTATTAATTCTTTTTTTTGATAAAACAATGAAATTACAAATTCTAAATAAAGATTTTTGTTCTTTCGACCAACTTTGTCTTGATTGATACCTAAATTTTTTTAAGTATTCAAATGCCTCACCAAAAGAAACATATTTCTTTTTAATTCTCTCCATACGATAAATACGATAAAATTAATTTCCTTAAATAGAATTATATCTAGCATAATTAGAAATACTACTAAAATTTCTTTAAATAAATCTAATTAAAGATTAACCCTCATTAGAAATGTTAAATTCAGTAATTGATGTGTTTTAATAACTGGAGCGGGAAACGAGATTCGAACTCGCGACCCTCACGTTGGCAACGTGATGCTCTACCACTGAGCTATTCCCGCATTTTAGGCAGTTTAAATATACTTAAATAAAAATTAATTACAATAATATAACTTAAGAATAATTTTTCTAAATAAACAATTTAAATTTACTAAATTAATATCATATAATAAATTATGCCATATAGCTTTGAAAGTACATTTACTGATCTACCAGAAGTTTTACCTTTGTTTCCCTTAGGAAGAGTGCTTTTATTACCAAGAGCAAGATTACCACTAAATTTATTTGAGAATCGTTATCTACATATGTTAGATTATGCCCTTTGCCATGGAAGATCTATTGGAATTATTCAACCTTCAGTAAAATTAAAAAAAAATTCTGACTCTAAAAATCCGAATCTTTATGAGATTGGGTGTGCAGGCTATATTACAGCCTTTTCTCAGACAAATGATAATAGATACGAAATAATTTTAAAGGGTCTTTGCAGATTTAAAGTAATTTCAGAGCTAGAATTAAAAAATGGTTTCAGGAGAGCCAATGTTTGTTGGAATTCTTATGAGAACGATTTTAAAATATTGGGGCTTAAAGACAAAAAAATGAGGATTAATTTTGTCACCATTTTGAAAAAATACTTAAAAAAAGTATCTATAAATGCAGATTGGGAAGCAATTGAAATGTCAACAGATGAGGATTTAATAAACTCGATATCAATGGGATGCCCATTCGATCAAAACGAGAAACAAGCTCTGCTTGAAGCAAAGTGCTTGGATGAAAGAGCTGAGATATTAATATCTTTGATGAAAATGTCACTTGTAGAAAATTTAGTTGCAGGCTCTTCATTATCATCCTAAAATGACAAGATTCAATGAAAGATTATTAGAATTTTTAATTTGTCCAAAGTCAGGTAAAAAGTTAATATATGACAAAAAAAAAAATATTCTCTGCACAAAAGACAAAAAACATATATATGAAATTAAAGATGGCATCCCTCTTCTCATTATTAAGTAATTAATAAATGATTCCAGATTCTGTTAAAATTTCTAAAGAAAAAAAGTCACTACAATTTACTTATGAAAATTCAACATATTTGATACTTTCTGCTAAAGTATTACGAGCTAACTCTCCATCTGCGGAGAATAAAAAGAATTTAGAAAAGCCTGATGTTAAAAAATTTGAGAGTGTTTTTTTAAAAAAAATTGAGAAAGTTGGAAACTACGCTTTAAGAATTATTTTCAGTGATGGTCATGATACTGGTATCTATAGTTGGGATTACATATATAAAATTGGAATTAAAAATCAAGTTTTGTAAGTCCCATAGCAAATAGCATACTTTGTTTTTTTAAAAATAAAGATTTGTTAAATGTTCTGAGACCGAAATTTCTTAGCACTTTTGTTACAGTGTATTTGTTTGAGAATAATTTATTAAGATAATGAGTTGCTTGAAAGAGGAGATTTTTATCTAGGTATCTTTTTTGGGAGTATTCTCTTAATAAACTTGGATCTGATATATCAATACCTAGTTTTGAATATGAAGATAAAAGATCTCCTAGATCATTAGCATCTCTTATTCCTAAGTTGAATCCTTGGCCGGCTATAGGATGAATAGCTTGACAGGCATCCCCAATTAACAATACTTTTCCTTTGAAATAGTCGTAGCATGAGAAAACGTTTAAATTATATGCAATTGGTTTCGAGATAGTTTTTATTTTTCCAAAAAAATCATTGTAGTTCTTATTAAATTCTTCATTAAATTTTTTATTACTAGTAAATCTTGATTTACTTGTTGATTCTAAGGTCCAAACAACAGAGGACGATCTATTATTTTTACTTTTCATAGGCAGAAGAGCCATAGGACCAGAAGGAAAAAATCTTTCTAACGCATATGATTCATGAGATTTTTCATGAGTAATATTAAATACATAGGCAACTTGTTTATAGTCGTGAAAATAATATTTTAAATCTCCAAAGTAACGAGTTTGTGAATATCTCCCATCGGCACCTATTAACAGAGAACTAAAAAACCGTTTTTTTTTCGTTTCAATTGATACGTTCTCATTATTATTAGTGATATTCAAAATTTCTGTTTTATCATAGATTTTAATATTTTTTGATTTTAATATTTCTTTAAAAAGAATGGTTTTAAGATATTTGTTATTTACTATATACCCAAGTGGACCTTCATTCATAGTATTTGAATCAAATTGAATACCTTTATGATTTATACCCTCTGAAACAAATATCCTTTCAATAGGTTGCGCCTTTTCTTTTATTTTTTTCCATAAACCCAGTTGGTTGAGTATTCTTGAAGAACCCTGAGAAATTGCAGTTGTTCTTGAATCTTGAGATTTCATTAAAAAGTTTGTAGAATTTTTTTCTAAAATTATGCATGGTAGGTTCTCATTAGAAAGTCTTAGTGCCAAAATCATACCTACTAGACCACAACCAATAATTGTTATTTTATGTTTTTTTGAATTCAAAATACTTTACAATTGTTAAAAAATTTATGTAATTATATACAATATTCAATGTTTAAAAACTTTAAAGAACATTTCGAAAAATTTCTCGTTTCATTCATCTTATTAATATTAGGATTATTAATGTTATTTTCATTAGTTAGTTATGATAATGTTGATAATAGTTTCTTTAATTTTGATTCCAATATGCCAAAAAATAAAAACTTCTTGGGTTATTTAGGCGCAGTAGTATCTGAAATTTTGGTAGATGTCTTGGGTAAAATATCTTTTTTAATTCCCTTTTTCCTAATCTTTCATTCTTTTAGGACAATTATAGGTAAAAACATGTTTTGGTATAATTGGTCTTTATTTCCATTTCTTCTAATTGGATTATCTATTCTTGGTGAGTTTATGGCATTAAACTACAGTTTGAATATTCTTAGTGGAGGCTTGTTGGGTATAGGACTTTATAATTATTTAAATTATTTACCTGAAGGATTTTGGAAAACGGATTTATTATTTGTTATATTTTTTTTGGTAACGATTGTCCTAATATTATTTACATTTAATTTAAAAGCAGGAGAAGTTTCGAGATCGATAAGACTTATTTATAAAATAATTTTGTATGTATTTTTTTATATTTTTACTTCTTTAAAACTTGGAAAAAAAGTCAAACTACCTAGAATTTTTGAGAAAGAAAAAATAACTAAGAAGAGCATTAAACCAACTTATAAACCATCTGTTGTTAAAATAAATAATATGCAAGATTTTATTTTTCCATCGATAGAATTTTTAGAAAAGCCAAAAAAAAATCCTGGTATAGAGATTGAGAATAGGAGAAGTACAGAATTAAATAAAACACTTTTGGCTAATGTCTTATCAGACTTTAAAATTAATGGAGATATAACTGACGTTAAACAAGGACCCATTGTTACTTTATTTGAAATGTCTCCTGCACCAGGAACCCAATCTTCATCTGTTATCAGGCTATCAGATGATATTGCCAGATCAATGAGAGCCAATTCTGCAAGAATTTCTACAATACCGGGTAAAGATGCATTGGGAATTGAAATACCAAACAAAAATAGAGAAACAGTTTTTTTAAGAGAACTTTTAGACGATGATTTATATAAATCTACAAAGTTTAAACTTCCGTTAGCGTTAGGAAAAGATATTTTCGGGAGACCTGTTATTGTTGATTTAGCAAAAATGCCACATCTTTTAGTTGCCGGTACAACTGGATCTGGAAAATCTGTAGGAATTAATGCTATGCTTTTATCTCTTCTTTACACATTAACTCCTGAAGAATGTAGGTTAATACTTATTGATCCAAAGATGCTTGAACTTTCAATATACGAAGATATTCCCCATTTATTAACAGAAGTAGTTACAGATCCAAAAAAGGCAATATCAGCCTTAAAATGGGTTGTAAAGGAAATGGAAAATAGATATCAAATGATGGCACACCTTGGAGTTCGTGAAATAGAAGATTTTAATGTAAAGGTAAAAAGAATCCTAGACGATGGCAGAGTGATTTTTAAAGAAAAGCAAGTTGGTTATGACTCTGAAACAGGCAAACCTATTTTTGAAAAAAAACCTTTAGATCTCAATGTTTTTGCCAAAATTGTCGTTGTTGTTGATGAACTTGCAGACCTTATGATTACATCTGGGAAGGAAATTGAGTCTGCAATACAAAGGTTATCTCAAATGGCAAGAGCTGCTGGTATTCATTTGATTGTTGCAACACAACGTCCATCCGTTGATGTGATAACAGGTACTATAAAATCAAACTTTCCTACTCGTATTAGTTATAAGGTTGTTAATAAAATAAACAGTAGAACAATTCTAGAAGAACAAGGGGCAGAGCAACTGCTTGGACAAGGTGACCTTCTTATAAGTATGTTGGGAGATCAATTGCGAAGGGTACATGGGCCCTATGTAAAGACTGATGAAGTACAAGCAGTTGTAGAACATCTAAAAACACAAGGCGAACCAGATTATCTTCAATCTGTAACTATTGAAGAAGATGATCAGCAGAATATTTCTTTAGGTTTTGGTGATGATGTTGATGATCTTTATGATAAAGCAGTCTCTATTGTTTGCAGGGAAAAAAAGGCTTCAACTAGCTTTATTCAAAGACATTTACAAATTGGTTATAATAGGGCAGCAAGAATTATAGAAAAAATGGAAGCAGAAGGTATTGTTAGCCCTGCAAATCATGTTGGGAGAAGAGAGGTTTTAGTTGGCAAAGATAATTAGTACTTTGCTAATGCTTCTTCAACTGTCCTCCTGTAGTGCAATAAGCTCTATTGGTGCTTTAGCTGGTAATGCGACGACATCTTCTCGAGGTTTAACTGGTTCAGTTGAAGACTCGTACTTGAAAACTAAAATTGTATCTCGTATATCTTCTATGAGTTTGAGAAATTTTACAAATATTCATGTTTCTGTTTCTGATGGAAAAGTCCTTTTAATTGGCAAAGTTGTTAATAATAAAAAAAGATTAGAAATAATAAAAAATGTCTGGAAAATTGATGGAGTTAGAAATATTTACAATGAGATAGATATAGGCGAAGCTTTACCATTAATTGAAAGAGCTGAAGATATTATTTTTGAAACAAAGATTAATAATAGACTTTTATTTGCGAAGGGAGTTTATAGTAACAACTATAATGTAGATGTTGTAGATGGAAAGGTTTACATAATGGGGGTTGCTTCAAGTTTGAATGAAAAAAGTATTTTAGAAAATATTTTAAATGATATGCATGATATAAAAAAAATTATATTATTTATCGATCTACCCAAAAATGAAAATTAAAAAACAAACGGTTTTATTTCAGATGGACCCACTGGAGAAGTTAGATCATAATTCAGATTCAACAATCATTATAATTTTAGAGGCTTTAAAAAGAAATTTTGATGTGTGGATTGGCTTACCAAATAATTTAACCTTACAAAATTGCAAAGCTAAAATTTTTGCGCAACCTATATTAAATGAAAAACTGGAATTGGGTGATTCTAAGCTCAAGGATATTGAAAAATTAGACTTTTATTTTATACGTCAGGACCCTCCATTTAATCAAAGATATTTAACCAATTGTTATATGCTTGAAGTTCATCAAAAATTCAATAAGAAACCCTTTTTTGTAAATAATCCAGGAAGTATTAAAAATTTTACTGAGAAAATTTTCCCCCTATATTTTCAAAAGTATATGCCTGATACTGTTTTGACAGAAAATGTTGATTTATTTCTTTCAATCTTAGAAAAATATAAAAGACTTGTTATTAAGACATTATACAATAAGGGTGGTGAGGGAGTTGAAAAAGTAACTTTTGAGTCTAAGCAAGATGCAGTTAAATCATTTAAAAAAATAATAAAAAGGTTTGGTGTTCCATGTATGGTTCAAGAATATAAAGAAAATATTATTTTTGGAGATAAAAGAGTGATTTTAGTTGATGGTAATCCTGTTGGAGCTGTAAATCGAATTCCAAAAAAAGGAGAATTCAAAGCAAATCTTCATTTAGGAGGATTAGCAAAAAAAACACATTTAACTAATAAAGAATATGAAATTTGTAACTCAATCAAAGAAATTTTAGTAAAAGAGCAATTATTTTTTGTAGGAATTGATATTATTGATGAAAAGTTAACTGAAATCAATGTAACTTCGCCAACAGGTATTTCTCAAATTAATAATTTGGATAAAATAAATATAGCTGAAATTCTTTGGGATACATTATTAAACAAGAAATAACATTAATTTTTCAAATCATTTGTTTATGTATAAGGCAAATAAGAAAATCAATTCTTTGAATCTCAAATTTATTTAAAATAATTGAATAACTTTTTTTGACTAATTTGAGCTTATGATATGACAATTAGATAGGGTGGAATAGTATTGAATACAGTGCTTCAAAACGAGATCTAATAAAGTACCAGTTATAATTAAAAAAATTAATTTTCTGAAATTTATTTTGTAAAATCCTATCTAAGGAGCATGTCTAATTATTGTAACCACTTTCTCCATGAGTCGAAGTATCCAACCCTTGGATTTCATTCTCCTCGTCAACTCTTAGTGATGTGAACAGGGATATGGTTTTTAAAATTATAAAGGTTATAACAATAGTCCATATTGCCGTTACTAATACAGAGTAGGTTTGTATTTTAACATGGTCAATAGCAACAAGTCCTTCATCAAAACCAACTCCACCCATACCAGCAGATATTAACCACCCGCATAGGACTGTGCCAAGCATACCACCAACACCATGAACGGCAAAAACATCAAGGCTATCATCAACTTTGAGTTTTATTCTGATGAGATCGACAGCTATATAACATAAAATACCTCCACTCAAACCAAGAATTATTGCACCTTGAATCCCTACGAAACCGGAAGCGGGGGTAATTGTTGCTAATCCTGCTACCATCCCGGTTGCCATTCCAACTAGCGATGGTTTTCCAAACCTAACCCACTCAATGACAATCCATGAAAAAGCCCCTACTGAGGCAGCTATATGTGTGACTAAGATAGCCATTGAAGCTGTACTATCTGCAGCAAGGGCTGAGCCCCCATTAAAGCCAAACCAGCCAACCCAAAGCATTGAAGCTCCTATCATAGTTAGTACTGGACTATGTGGCGGACTCATTGTGTTATTTGCAAATGGTTTTCGTTTCCCCAAAACTATTGCGATTACCAGTGCTGCTAACCCAGCAGTAGTGTGGACAACGATGCCTCCAGCAAAATCTTTAACACCCATTTCGGCTAAGAAACCTCCTCCCCAAACCCAAAAAGCAACTGGGCAGTAGACAAAAAGGAGCCAGAGAGCTGAGAAAATCAGTACCACAGAAAATTTTATGCGTTCAACGTAAGCACCAATAACAAGTGCTGGAGTTATGATACAAAATGTCATTTGGAACATAACAAACAAGATTTCAGGAATTGTTCCAATTGTTGAATCACTTGAAATGGAGATAAATAATTTAGAAAGATCTCCAAAAAACCTAGAATCTCCTTGAGAAAAAGCCAAGGAATACCCGATCACTACCCATATGATTGACATCAAACACGCTACACCAAAGTGTTGACATAGAACTGAAAGTACATTTTTTGATTGTACCAAACCTCCATAAAAAAGTGCTAGGCCAGGTAGTGTCATAAATAGAACCAGAGCTGAAGATGATAAAATCCAAGCTGTATCACCTGAATTAACCTCTGCAGTAGCATTACCTGCTCCAAAAAGGAATATTGAAGTAATTATTAATTTTATCAAACTAAACTCCAAGTTTTAAATTACAATCACAAATTCTTATGTATAATTGTGAAACCAATTTATTCTATTTGTAACATAAAAATGATCGAAAATAAACAAACTATATTTTCTCTTTCTACTCCTCTAGGTCAGTCCGCTATAGCGGTGATAAGAATTTCAGGAGGAAAGAGCTTGGAAATTGCAAAATTATTAACAAAAAAGAAAAAAATTAGCCCAAGAAAAGTTTATTATGCATCGATCTATAGTAAAAATCACCAAATAATTGACAATTGTATTATTCTATATTTTAGATCACCCAAATCTTTCACGGGCGAGGATATGCTAGAAATACACCCCCACGGCAGCATAGCAATTATAAATAAGATTTTAGATGAGCTTAATGGAATTAGTGGATGCAGATTCTCTCAACCCGGTGAATTTTCAAAAAGATCCTACTTAAACAAAAAAAATAACCTTATTTATTACGAAGGTCTTTCTAACTTAATAGCTTCTGAGACGGAATCCCAAAGAATTATTGCATCTAAACAAACCTTCGGTCAGTCACAAAATATTTGTAATATTTGGAGAAAGACAATTATAAGAAACTTGTCTTTATTAGATGCTTCGATAGATTTTGCCGAGGAAGACGAAGATTTTGAAAAGAGACCGATTCTTAATGAATTAAATAATATTATTGAGCAAAGTGAAAAATTAATCAAAGTTTCACATAATTTAAAAAAAATTGATAATGAGCATAAAATTCTTATTTTTGGCCCTACAAACACTGGTAAATCATCATTATATAATTTTTTATGTCAGGAGAATAAAGCAATAGTCTCGTCAATAAAAGGAACAACTACGGATCAAAACCATTCTTCACTAAGTATCTTAGGCTTTAAAACCACTATTGTAGATTCAGCTGGAATTAGAGGGTCCACAAATACTATTGAAAATCAAGGAATAAGAAAGACTAATGAATCACTAAAAATAAATAATAATTTTATTTTAGTTTTGTCTCCGGATTCTTACAATTCTGAAAATTGCACATTAGTCAAGAAGACAATTGATAATATCAAGAATAAAAATTTAGTTATAATTTTTAATAAATCAGATCTACCAAATTTTCATAGTGGAAAGACTAAATGGGAAAAAAATATTAAAGAATTAAAAAGATTCCATAGCTTATCTATATCATGTATAGACATAAAAAATACCCACAATATATTGATTAGCATTTATAATTTTTTAAACAAAAATCTGATATCAATTGACTCTAAAATGATTGATAGTTATTACTTTTCTGAGAAAAGACAAATTCAAATAATAGAAACTATGGGAGAATACTTGAGGTCGTCGGTTAAAAATATGGATCAAATAGAACTAGCCTCTGACTTTTTGTCAAAAGCTTTGTCAAAGCTTGACGAGCTTTATGGTAATAATAATATAGAGGACAGATTAGAATATATTTTTAACAATTTTTGTATTGGCAAATAAATTGTTTCACGTGGAACTTATTTTATGATTTATGATGTAATAGTTATAGGTGGTGGACATGCAGGAATCGAGGCTGCTGTAATGTCTTCCAGGATAGGAGCAAATGTTGCGATAGTAACCTTTTCATCTAATGATATTGGTGTAATGTCATGTAACCCAGCAATGGGAGGTCTTGGCAAAGGACATTTAATAAGAGAAATTGACGCTATGGGGGGTATAATAGGTAGAGCATCAGATCTTTCAGGAATCCAATTTAGGATGTTGAACAAAACAAGAGGACCTGCCGTTCAAGGCCCACGAGCACAGATAGACAGAAATAAATATAAAAAATATGTAAGAGAATTGATAAATGAAGACTCTGTTTCAATTATAGAAGATGAGGTAGTAAATATTTTGACCGAAATAGGTACCTATGAAGAATCAGTTATTGGAATTGAGACAGTAAAAAAAGGTATTATTAAGTGTAAATCAATTATTGTAACAACAGGTACTTTTCTTTCAGGAAAAATATATAAAGGTTCTGAAACCTGGGATGCTGGACGTTACGGTTCAAAGTCATCAAAAAAGCTTGCTAATTTTTTCAAACAAAAAAAATTTAAAACATTTAGGCTAAAAACAGGAACTCCTCCAAGGCTAAGAGGAAGTTCAATAGATTATAGTGCTTGTATTCCACAAGAGGGCGACAAGAGTCCCGAGCCTTTTTCATTTCTTAATGACACTATAAATATTCATCAAAAACTATGTTTTATAACTCATACAAATGAAAAAACTCATAAAATAATAGGAGACAATATTGAAGAATCCCCAATTTATGACGGAAGTATAAAGTCTAGAGGCCCAAGATATTGCCCTTCTATTGAAGACAAAGTAAAAAGATTTAGCGAAAGGGAAAGACACCAGATTTTTCTAGAGCCAGAAACGGAAGACGGTAAAGTTGTTTATCCAAATGGAATATCAACATCCCTTCCGGAAAAATTTCAGACTAAATTTCTTAAAACTATTCAGGGACTTGAAAAAGTAGTTGTGGATAAATTTGGCTATGCAGTAGAATATGACTGTATTAGTTCAGATGAAATAGACCAAACCTATGAATGTTTAAAAGTAAAAGGCTTATTTTTGGCAGGTCAAATCAATGGTACTACTGGATATGAAGAAGCTGCTGCACAAGGACTTGTGGCTGGGATTAATGCAGCAAGCTGGATAAAGGGCAAAAAAAAAATTATTATAAAACGTTCGCAGGCATATTTAGGCGTTTTATCATCAGATCTCAATAGAGGAGGATTAATTGAACCCTATAGAATGTTTACATCTAGAGCGGAGTATAGATTATTTTTAAGAGCAGATAATGCAGATGAAAGGCTCTCTGACCTAGCAATATATATTGGTACAGCTGAAAAAGAACGAAAGGTATTATGGATTAAAAAAAAGAATGTAATTAGAAAGACCCAAAAAATACTTGAGAAACTAAACGCTTCTCCCCAAACTTACCTAAAAGCTGGTTTAAAAATTAATCTGGATGGAAAAAAAAGATCTGCCTATGAAATTTTGGGTTATAAAGCAGCATCTTGGGATTTACTTGAATCCATATGGCCAAATTTAAAGGAAATTAATTTAGATCCAAAAATTAAAAAGCAAATTCAAACTAATTCCTTTTACAAAAAGTACACAAAAAGACAATTAGATGAAATAAATGAACTTAACCAGGAAGAATCACTAATCATAAATAAAAAAATAAATTATGAAGCCTGTTCCGGTTTATCAAATGAAATAAAAGAAATTCTTATGAAGTATCAGCCAAAAAGTATAGGTGAGGCAAGGATTTTACCGGGAATGACTCCTGCTGCAGCGTCTATTCTTTTAAGGTTCGTTAAAAATTAAGTGGCAATACAACAACAAATAGACAAATTTAATAAAATTTATGATGTTTCACGTGAAACAATAAAAAAGCTGACTTTTTTTCATGATTTGATTTTAAGCAATCAAAAGTCAAAAAATTTGATTGGTTCAGGAACTATTAAGGAAATATGGATAAGACATTTTGCAGATTCAGCAAAAATCGTTGAGCTTTTGACCAAATCACACCACGGGAGCAGAAAAAGACTAAGTATTTGTGACGTTGGTTCTGGCGCTGGTTTCCCAGGCGTTGTATGTTCGATACTATTAAATGATATGAAAATAAGCCATTCTATGACTCTTATTGAGTCAAATAAGAGAAAATGTGAATTTTTACAAGATGTAACAGAGAATATTGGAATTTCATGTGTTATTATAAATAGTCGAGCAGAAAAGATTTCTAAGAAATTTGATTTTGTGATTTCGAGGGCAGTTGCCCCTCTTACAAATTTATTAAAAAATACATCAGAATTAGGTAATAGAAATACGATATTTATTTTACCAAAGGGCAAAAAATGGAGAGATGAAATCAAAGAATCAAAAAAAATCTGGAGTTTTTCTTTAAATATTGTTAAAAATAATACTTTGCTTGATGATTCTGGTGGAGTAACACTAGAAATAAAAAAATTAAATAGGAAATAGGTGATGAGAACAGTTTTTTCAATTGTAAACCAAAAGGGAGGGGTTGGGAAAACAACAACTGCTGTTAATTTAGCTACTGCTCTATCAATTTCTGGAAAATCTTGTCTAGTCATAGACCTTGACCCCCAAGGAAATGCTAGTACTGGTTTTGCAATTCAGCAGGATAGAAGAAAGCCAGGGGCTTACGAAGTTTTGACACAGAAAGTTGAATTAGCAGATGCTATAAAGTCAACGGAAGTAAATGGATTAGGAATAGTTCCATCAAGTGTAGGTCTTGCTAAGGCAGAGTATGAGTTAGATGGCGATGTAGAAAAAGAATTTGTTTTGAGATCTGCAATTGAGAAATTACCGTCACAATATTCAGCAATTATTATAGACTGTCCACCTGGACTGGGATTCTTAACAACAAACGCATTAGCAGCATCTACAAAAGTATTGATACCATTACAATGCGAATTTTATGCGTTAGAGGGATTAAGTCAGATCCTAAGAGTCATTAAAAATGTAAAAAACGAGCTGAATAATGATTTAGATCTGGATGGTATACTGCTTACAATGTATGATTCAAGAAATAAATTAAGTTTTCAAGTTGAAGAAGATGTTCGTGAAGTTATGGGGTCAGCTGTTTACAATACCATTATTCCTAGGAACATAAAAATTTCTGAAGCCCCATCACACGGTAAACCAATACTACTTTATGATCATAACTGTTTAGGATCCGAGGCATACGTAAGTTTGGCAGCAGAAGTATTAAAAAAAGGAAATTTTGGAGGATTAAGTGAAAAATAAAGGAGATAAAATGAAAAAAAATGCATCTAACAATAAAATTAAAAAACCAAAAAGACGCTTGGGAATGGGATTATCCTCTTTATTATCCAAAGATCAAGAGTTAGCCTCAATAATTAAATCCAAAGTTATAGCAAAAGTAAATGAAAAAATACCATCACAAAATAAGAAACGTGCTAAATTAGATGTTTTTAAAAACACCACTAATATCTCAGAGTTAAAACCTAAAGATATTGAAACACAAACACTTCTTCCAATACAAAACCTTGTATCAGGTAAATTCCAGCCAAGAAAAACATTTGATCAAAATGAACTGGAAGAATTGGGTGAGTCAATAAAGTCTAATGGTATTCTTCAACCAATCTTAGTTAGAAAGCTTGCAAGCAAGAGTTCTTCCTATGAAATTATAGCCGGAGAAAGAAGGTGGAGAGCGGCACAGATTGCAAAATTACACGAAGTACCAGTAATAATCAGGGAATTTGATGATGAAACAGCTATGGGCGTCGCTATGATAGAGAATCTACAACGTTCTGATTTGAATATTATAGAAGAGGCTGAAGGTTATAGGGTTATGATGCATAATTTTCAATACACACAAGAAAAGCTTTCGAGTCATCTTGGAAAGAGTAGAAGTCATATTGCAAATATATTAAGAATGTTGTCACTTCCCAGTTATGTTAGGCGTCACATTATAAACGGTGACCTGAGCTTTGGCCATGCCAGAAGCTTAATTATGCTCCCAGATGAAAATTCTAAAGAAGTAACAGACAAGATTATAGATGAAGGTCTGAATGTTAGGCAAACCGAAAAACTGGTAAATTCTCTGAAGCCGCGAAATAACTCATCATTGGGTTCAGATAAAGTTGCCAA
The DNA here is from genome assembly GCA_045563015.1 of Alphaproteobacteria bacterium. Classification (GTDB taxonomy): domain Bacteria; phylum Pseudomonadota; class Alphaproteobacteria; order Methylaequorales; family Methylaequoraceae. Next base: position 87,658 of record JBJKUQ010000014.1, read on the forward strand.
TGATCAGCAGAATAACCCAAATATTCAATATTTAGAGAAAGAATTGACAAATCTCTTAGGTTTAAAAGTAGAATTTTCTCATAAAAACTCGAACAATAGCGGTAAAATGTCAATTTTTTATAATAGTTTGGATCAAATACAACCAATAATTGATAAATTAAAGTGGAGACCTAAATAAATCTATTTTTTTATGAGAAAACTTATCTTAGATACAGAAACAACTGGCCTTGATCCAGGTAAAGATAGAATTATTGAAGTCGCCTGTCTTGAAATCCTAAGTGACACACCAACAGATATTAAGTATCATTCTTACTTTAATCCAGATGGCATAATAATATCGCAAGAAGCACAAGAGATTCACGGGCTTAATAATTCCCTTTTAAATCAATATAAAAGATTTGACGATGAATTAGATAATTTTCTTAAATTTATTGGAGATGCTCAATTAATTATTCACAATGCACAATTTGATATATCAATGATTAATAGCGCTTTAGAGAGAAATGATAGACCAAAAATAAGTATGGATAGGGTTTTGTGTACATTGGAATTGGCAAAAAAAAAATTTCCAGGTAGCAAAAATAATCTTAATGCATTATGTAGAAGATTTAATATAAGCTTGGAGAGCCGCGAAAAGCACGGGGCTCTGACAGATTGCTATCTTCTACAAAGGGTATTCATTGAATTAAATGGAGGCAGACAAGAGAAGTTAGACTTATCTACCATTGATAAAGTATCAGAAGAGCGATTCATGAATTCTTCCAAAGATTTCAAGAAAATTGATATCCAAGTATCAGAAGATGAAATTCAAAATCATTTGAAAATGATACAAAAAATACCAAATCCAATTTGGAAAAAGTTACAGTAGAAATTTTTTATCCTTACTATGTGGATAAAAGTTATTTAAATCACACAAAAATGTTGAGTTTCTCTCTGTTTTATGTAATTATCCACAAGCTTGGAAATTAAAATTAATTGGGAATATTGCATGTATGCTTATTGCAGAAGACTGTGTGTTTTTTTAACAAAAAAAATAAATACATTAAGGCTAAAAAGTACAGTTAGCTTGGTTATGACCATAATTTTTTTGCTTCCAGAAATTTCTTACTCAGGAACGACAATTCAGACACCAAGCCAAACATTACCAAAAATATTCAAAAAACCGCCAGGGATGGATTATTATGAATTTAAAAAAAAAGAAAATGTTGTTCCGGATTTACCTGAAATACAAGAAAAGCAGATAGAATCAACTATAAGTATAAATTTATCAAATATAATAATATTAGCACCAAAGAATCTTCAAAAAGTTATAGATGTTTCAAAGTATAAAGAAAAAATAATTGGTAAGGCGCAAAATATTAACAACTTATACAGTATTGCAGCAGAAATAGAGAAAGATTTTAACCAAAAAGGATATCCATTAGTAAGAGTAACGTTGCCTGTTCAGGAACTTGATCAGGATCAAGCTACTGTTTTTTTTAAGGTTATCGATGGATTTATAGAAAAAATAGATTTGTCAAAAGTTCCAAAAGTTCAAACATTAAGAACGTATGCATATTTAAAGCCTCTTATTAAAAGAAAAGGTATGAAACTATCTTTTATGGAAAGACAATTACTTCTCGCAAGTAATTCAGCAGGAATTAAACTTACTAGTTCATTGGCACCAGGTTATAAAAAAGGTGGCACTAGGCTGATTATTGAGGCAGAACACAAACTTTTATCTGGTGGTTTAACTTTCGACAATAGTCAGAGTAAACAATTATCTAGACAACAAGGTCAGGCAAGAGTGGTGATAAATTCAGCATTGGGTTTTGGTGAAAGCTTGTCAATGTTCGGACTTGCTCGACCAACAAAAAAAGGAATGGCTGGAACTGGGTCTCAGGTTCCAATTCGAGCTGGAGGATTATCTCTATCTGTTCCTATCGGTGCAAACGGCCTAACTGCTGGGGTATCTTATCTTGAAAGTATGACGAGACCAGGTGGAGAAGTAGAGTCATTAGGATTGGAAGCAAACATGAAAACAGCACAAACAACAATTTCCTATCCTTTAATATATTCAAGAAATACTGCATTATTTACAAGGGCTTCGCTAAGCTGGACTGATGAAGTGCAACAGACAAATGCAGGAGGTATTGATGAAGATTTAAGTCATGACCGCATAACAGCAGCAAGATTTGGGACAAGTTTCAATAGTTGTTATGTTGGGTGTTTGGGTGTGGATGCTGAGATTTCAAAAGGTCTTGAAATTGGTTCTAGGTCAAATAGTCAAGTTGGTCAAGGGACACCATTATCAAAATCATCTGCTACATCAAATTTTACTCACTTTAATATTAATATAAAATATACTGCGAGTCCTCACGACGATATATTTTTTAAACTTAATGGTGGAGGTCAATATACACTCAATGATCTTGTGAACTCTGAGCAAAAAGGTATTACTGGCGAAGAAAAGTTAAGTGGTTTTACATCTGGTGCAATCAGTGGAGATGAGGTTTGGTATGTGAGAGGACAACTTAACAAACAATACAGACTTTCTTCAAAATTAATAGTTTCACCCTATGTTTATGGTGCGGGTGGGGCAGCATTTATAAACCAACCAACATCAACAGAGAGGTCTGGCACATCAGCAAAGGCAATGGGTTTAGGTGTTGAGGTCAGTGGAGGAGACGAATACTTTTTCAATAAAACAATAAGTGCAAAAGTTGAAATTTCTAAAAACTGGGCAACGAGCAATATTGAGGATACGTCGGACGTTAGACTACGGAAGAATCAGTTACTGGTATCAATGGCAATGAGGTTTTAGAAATTAGTTGATAAATAGTTTTGGGGGAAATTATTATTAAAGTTAATGGAATATTTAGGAAGACGATTTTAAGTACACTTGTAGTGGGGTTATTTGTTTGTGGAAAAGCGAAGACTACTGCTTCAGGTGAAATGCCAAATAATCCACGGGTTCAATCAGGCAGTGTAAAAATTACTGGTACCGGCACTAATCATCTTCAGATTAACACAAAAACTAATAAAACAATAATTAATTGGGATAGCTTTTCCATACATTCTGGTGGACGTGTTGATTTTAATCAACCATCAGCAGACTCTTTTTCTTTAAATAGAGTTACTGGTTCAACTCCGTCGTCTATTGCCGGTCAACTTAATTCTAACGGGAAATTGATGCTAGTAAATCCAAATGGAGTATTAATCACTCCAGGTGGCGTGGTTAACGCAAGATCATTCACGGCTTCAACTTTAGATATTAATAATCAGGACTTTCTTGATGAAAACTTTACATTTAATGGCAATGGAAATTCAAATGGAGTAGTTAATTCTGGAAAAATAACTATTGGTGGGAATGGACAGGCCGCTTTGTTGGGGGGATATGTATCAAACTCAGGAATAGTTACCGCAAAATTAGGGAAGATATTTGTAGGGGCTGGTGAGAAAGTAACCCTAGATTTTGTTGGTGACGGGTTGATGACTGTAACTATTCCAAGCACAAAGCTAGGAAGCATTAAAGATATTAATGGTAAGACAATAAAAAGCCTGATTTCTAATAGTGGGTCTTTAAAAGCAAACGGTGGTCTTGTTCAATTGTCCGCAGCTACAGCCATGGGACTGACTAGAAGTGCAGTAAATATTGGTTCAACAGGAAGAATTATAGCTCAAAGTGTTGATAGTAAACCAGGCAAAATAGTTATAGGCAACCCATCAGCAAATTCTGTTAGAATTGCAGGAAATATTGACGTCTCCACACCAAAAAGATCACTATCACCCTCTGGAACGGTCATTGTTCGCGGAAAAAGTATAAGTCATCAAGGTAATATCTACGCAAATGGAACTATGGGTGGCAAAGTTAAAGTATTGTCAAAAGACAACTTGAAGCTTGATGGCTCAATATTAGCAAAAGGTGATAATAAAGGTGGTTCAATCATCTTAATGTCTGAAAACGAAATACAATCTTTACCAAAAACAGTCGTAGACGTTTCCGGTAAAGTAAAAGGAGGAACAGCACAGTTACTAGCAAAAGTTAAAAATAAAGTTGCAGGTACTATATACGCAGACTCTAAATCTGGTAATGGTGGTGGTATTGATATTACGGCAGAAAAAACAGAATTGGTAAAAGCGAATATTAGCGCAACTGGACGTACTCAAGGAGGTAAAGTAAGAATAGGAGGCGAGTATTTGGGTGGCCAAGAATTAACCAATATGGATAAAAAATTACAAAAGGGATTTGTTACCCGCTTTGGCGATCAACCCCCAATAGACAATTCCAAGCAAACGATTGTCAAAGCAGGTACAAATATTGATGTTTCCAGTGACCTTGGGAAAGGAGGAACAGCTGTGATTTGGTCTGATGAAATGACTGATTTCAATGGAACTATCAATGCAAAAGGTGTGACAAGAAGTAAAATCTTGTCTCAAACCTACGATTTAAAGAAAAATTCGTCTAATACTTCCCCCAAAAAGTTAGATGAGACGAAACAATCCTTAATTTCTTCATTGGTTGATCCCCCACCCCCTCGGGTTCTTGATAAAGGTGGAGGGTTTGTGGAAATTTCCTCTAAGGATTTCTTGAGAAGAGCAAATGTATCTGGTGTTTCTCTTAATGGTGGAACCTTGCTACTTGACCCCCGAGATATCTATGTTCGAGATAGCTCAAATAGTTATAGTTTGACAAGTAATCTAAATGATGTAGATAATTTCAATGATGGTTCGAACACTCGATACCGGGTTAATAGCTCTACAATAGAATCGGCTATTTCCGCAGGAACGAATGTTGTATTACAAGCACGACAGGATATTTTTGTTCAAAGTGATATCATTGCAACCGGTAGTTCCGGAGGAGACCTTACCTTAAATGCTGGTGTTGACATATCTATCTCTGCAAATATTACAACTGCAAATGGTGATTTAAATTTAATAGCCAATAATGCTTCTGTTAGCAGTAGAGGTAGCGGCGATTCTGATATTGATGTGACAAGCACACTTAATCTTGGAACGGGAGACTTAAATATTACCCTGGGAGAAGTATCATCTGGTAATACAGATAGAGTTAACCTAGGTTCTGCTACTATTAATGCAAATAATATTACACTAACGGACTCAGGTACAAACACTTCAGAAATAAGTACTTTAGGAAATTTAACTGCATCTTCCGCAATGAATATTACAAGTACTAATAAGTACTTAAATGTAGGTAGTTCATCATTAACGGCCAATGGTTCAGGAACGGCAATAAGTTTAACTTCAAAATATCTTAATGGTAGTGGATCAATAAGTACTCCTAACGGAATATGGAGAGCAACAAATACTGACACATCTAGCTCTGCTGGCGGTTTTGGTGGTTTTTCAGGTAATTTCATTCAGTATGGATACTCATCGGGTGACGCAATTCAAGGTACAGGTAGTGGATTATTAAGTGGATACGACCCTGGTAATCTCTATAAAAACTATCAAGTTTACAGTTCTACATCATACCATCTAACCAAGACTTATGATGGTACAAATTCAACAGCATCAGCTACTTTTAATACCTCATCACCAAGTGTTACAGGGGTTTCTGGGTCATTGCCATCAGGTTTATCTGCAACTTTAAGTAGTCCAACTTTTACTTATAATAATGTAAATCAAGGAAATCAAACGGTAACAGCTAATGCAGCATATTCAATAGCTTCCAAAACTCACACAAACTTTTCAAATGTTTTTGGATTGACAACGAACGCTTCTGCTCCAACTCTTACGGGGCGTATTTCACGAAAGAACATTCAAGTACAAGGAGAAAAATATTATGATGCTACAACGAACATTATAGCAGCAGCAGATTCAGCTGGTTTTGGTGGATTAGAAGTTGTAGGGCTGGTTTCTGGGGAAGATCTTCAATTTTCAGGTGGCACAGATACATTTTCAACAATGGTAGCAAGTAACTCCAACACATATACAACATTTAGTATGAATAATATTTCACTTACTAATGGAAATGGGAGTGGTGGGGTTGCTGGTAATCCAAATAACTATAATGTGACGTCTACAGCTTTTAGAATTAAGCCGAGACCTTTGAAAGTGAAACTTAGTAAACAATATGATACAACTGCAACCTTTGATAGTGGTGATACAGTTTATTTTGAATATCCTACAATGGGAAACCCGCCAAATAATGCAACAACTAGAACAGGTGTTTTTAATGAAACGCTAGCATTATCGGGAACAGGGACAGTTTCTGGTGGTACAACAAACGTAGGGACAAGTTATGTGGTAACAGGCATGAGCTTAGCTGATGGTTTTGGAGCCGCTAGTAATTATTCTATAAATGGTAATGTAGAGGCTGAAATTACACAAAAAATAGTAAATTTATCTGGATCAAGAGCTGATAATGGATCAACAAGTGTTGCAGGCTCAATAATGAGTGTTGAGACAGGAACATCTGAAACCCTTACGGCAAGCGGAACTGGCACAGCAGCTCAATCTACACCAGGTGTAGGGATATCACTAAATGCAACTTCGCCTGGAGTAAACTTAGTAAATGGAACAGGTGCAGCAAGTAACTATACAATAACGGGTGGAAGTCACAAAGTTGACATAACAGCAACTAGTGCTTACATAACTGGTACTCGTACATATGACGCATCCACTGCGGTGGCAGCAGCAGTTTTAGAATTTGTAGATCCAAGTAATCCTAGTGCTAATGTAACTATATCAGGTTCAGGAGTAGCTAGCTCAGCAAATGCAGGTAATAGTATTGCCATAACTAATGCAAACATTGGTTCTCTTGCTTTAGGTGGTTCGGATGCAGGAAGTTATAACATAAATACAATTGCTATAAATGGTTATCTCACAGTTAACATAGAACCAAAGCCAGTAAATTTAACTGGAACAAGGTTATATGACGGCACAGTCAATTCAGCTGCAAGTGATTTATCAGTTTCATCAGGGACTATTGGAAGCCAAACTTTATCAATTTCAGGAACAGGTTCACTTCTTACAGGTGGTACAGGCAGTAGAACAATTACAAATACATCTGGTTTATCTCTTGGAAACGGAAGTAATGGAGGAATCGGAACAAATTACACCCTAACTGGCGGAACCCATAGTTTGACCATAAACCCGCTTCCACTGACAATTAGTGGGACAAAGGTTTATGATGGGGATAATGAAGTTCATGCAAGTACAACTGAAGCGCAAATTCAGAACCTTATTTCTGGGGAAAACGTTCTTTTTTCTGGGTTTGCTAGATCAGATAGTGAAGATGTAGGAAATAATATAAATGTAGGAACAATAAATACCTGGGCATTGGCTGACCAAACACATGCTGCATCCAATTACACATTTTCAGGTGGGAATCTTAAAGTTAATATAACTCAAAGAGAAATTCTTCTTACTGGAACCAAAACATATGACGGTAGTACAGATGTAGCATCCACTACAATTACAAGGATGGCGGCACAGGGCACGTATACAGCACCCGGAAGCGGATCAAATAGTAGCAATTTCAATACAACATTTGTTTCTGGTGGAGTAACCTATTTGCTTCCTATAAATGTTGCTGATAGTCATTCCTCTCGTGAAACATTATCGATAAGTGGAACTGGAACGGCAAACAGTAAAGATGTGTCAAGTGCTTCAATACTTAGTGGTAACGGAACACTTGCACTTGGTAATGGATCCAACGGTGGATTAGGATCAAATTATAAAATAACCCTATCATCCGGTAATCATGCTTACACTGTAACTCAAAAGCCACTGGGCTTAAGCGGGAGTAAAGTTTATGATGGCAGTGATGTAGTCCTTGCATCAGAACTTCCGACAGTTACGGGGTTAATTGGTTCTGAAACAGTTGTCACTGGTTCTCAAACAACAACAGCAGGCTCTACGGCAACTAAGAAAAATGTAGCCAATAATGTAACAATAACATCAAATGCGGCTGGAATAACATTGGCAGATGGATCCAACGGAGGCTTAGCCGCTAATTACACATTGACTGGTGGTACCCATCAAGTAAATATTACAAAAGCCCCTATTACAATTGGTCTAACACGACAGTATGATGGTACAACCAATGCTTCATCTAATACTACAGACTCGAATACAACAGAGTCTTACAGCGGATTAGTTGGTTCAGAAACTCTAACATTAACAGGACAAGGATCAGTAGCCAGTAAGAATGTATCTGGAAGTTCTCAATCTGTTACATTGGGTACCATAGCGCTAGGAAATCAATCTGGAGCTTCAACATCAAGTGGTGGATTAGCAAGTAACTATAATTTGACTTCGGCAGCACTAACTATTAATCAAAAAGTATTAAATAGTAATAGCTCTAGGATATATAATGCAACGACAACAGCCGCCGCTAGTGATATAACACTCACAAACCAGGTGTCTGGAGAAACGCTTCAACTAAGTAATTCAGCAGCAACCTCTAGTAAAAACGTTGGATCATACTCAATAACAAATTTATCTGGTGTAACAATCAGTGATCAGGCAGGAGCTAATGCGTCTAGCGGTGCTCTAGCTGCTAACTATACACTTACTGGTGGAACACATAGTTTTGCAATTAACCCAAAAGCAGTTAATATTGCTGGTTCACGACAATATAACGGTATAACTAACATAGCGTCTTCAGATATATCAGGAATAACCGGAACGGTTAATACTGAGACATTAACAATGTCAAGTGGGCTCGGATCAACCGCATCAGCCAACGTAGGGACATACAATCTAACAGATACATCTGCAGGAACACTTGCTCTTGGTAACGGATCCAATGGTGGATTAGCATCAAATTACACTTTAACGGGAGGAACACAAGATTATACAATTACCCAAAGAGTACTAAACTCATCGGGGTCGAAGACCTATGATGCGAACACGAATGCATTAGCGGGAGCGATAACACTAAGTAACCTAGTCTCTGGTGAAGCGTTGAATCATTCCGGAACAGCCACGATTAGTTCAGCCAATGCCGGTAGTTACACAATAAGTAATCTGTCGGGGATTAGTATAGCCGATGGAAGTGGCGGCGCCGCTTCTAACTATACACTTACTGGTGGAACGCATAACTTTACGGTTAATAGACGTGTTGTGGGTGTAAGCGGCACGCGTTTATATGATGCAACAACGAATGCGGTCGCTTCAGACTTATCAACTCATGCTAACTTAGTGGGATCACAAACACTTAACTTAAGTGGAACAGGAACGATTGCGAGTAAGAATGTAGGATCTAATAAAACAGTATCAGTGGGAACATTGGCCTTAGCTGATGGATCCAATGGAGGCTTAGCGGCTAACTATACGTTAACGGGAGGAACGCACCAGTTAACTGTGAATCAACGTCCATTGAACGCGACATTAGCGAGACAATATGACGGAACAACAGCATCGGCAGGATCAACTTTGAGTAGCTTTAATGCTTTACAAGGAGGCGAGACCTTAACAATGACAGGCTCTGGAACAGCAGCTTCAGCCAATGTTGCTAATGGCATTACAATGAGCAGTAATGGTAACTTGGCTTTAGCCAACGGAACGGGAGCAGCCTCGAACTATAGTTTAAACTCCACGGTTATCAATGTAACAAAACGCGTACTAAACTCATCGGGGTCGAAGACCTATGATGCGAACACGAATGCATTAGCGGGAGCGATAACACTAAGTAACCTAGTCTCTGGTGAAGCGTTGAATCATTCCGGAACAGCCACGATTA
>JBJKUQ010000015.1:0-36523 GCA_045563015.1 Alphaproteobacteria bacterium
CTAGTGAAATTTTATTCGGACTAACGTCTATGGAACTGAAAATGTTGCTTCTGCAGTTATAAGTGAAAAAAAAAAAAATGATTTATACCTCAAGCGTTGCTACAATTGGGACTAAAGAAAAAAAAAAATTTCAGATGAGAATGTGAAATCTAATTTTTTCAGACATGCAAGGAGATTATAAAAAAATCAAAATTTTTAGCTGAACAAATAATCTTAAGTTTAATAAAAAAAAAAAAAACTTGAAAGCTATTATTGTTAACCCCTCAACTCCAATTGGTCCTGGAGATATTAAACCTACTCCTACCGGTAAAAATTATTCTAGATACAATCCAAAAGAAAAATGCCAGCTTATGTGGGACACAGGTTTAAATTTTGTTTCATGTTGATGATGTTGCAGAAGGGACACTTTCTTGCCTTAAAAAAACGGGAAAATTGGTGAAAAATATATACTTGGTGGAGAGAATTTAAGTTTAAAAGAATTTCTTGATATTACATCAGAAATAGCATGCGTACCTAGAGTTAATATAAAATTGAATCAGAAATATCTATACTTTTTTGCATATATTAACGAAATAATTTCTAAGTATATATATAATTTTAACCCATCTTTAACAGTTGATGGTTTAAGAATGTCAGAAAATAAAATGTTTTTTTCATCGGATAAGGCAAAAAAGTTACTTCATTATAGACCACGCAAGGTAAAAAATGCTATAAAGGATGCAGTTGAATGGACAAAAAAAAATCTAACGTAAAAGAATGTATGACAGCCCAAAAAAAAAATAAATTACTTAAGATTATACTTGCACAACCAAGGGGTTTTTGCGCTGGTGTTGAAAGAGCAATTGAGATTGTTGAAAAAGCATTAAAAATTTATGGTCCACCGGTTTATGTAAGACATGAAATCGTTCACAATAAAAGAGTTGTAAACAACCTCAGATCAAAAGGCGCCATTTTTGTTCAAGAACTTAACCAAATACCTGAAGGTGCAGTAACTGTATTTAGTGCACATGGTGTTGCTAAAAAAGTTGAAGATACAGCTAATGTCAGAAACTTGCCTGTTCTAGATGCGACATGTCCTTTAGTTGCCAAAGTTCACAAGGAAGGACAAAGATATTCAAGAGACGGGTTTGAGGTGATTTTAATTGGTCATGAAGGTCACCCTGAAGTTGAAGGTACAATGGGAAGAATTTCAGGTCCTGTTTATCTAGTATCGAATTCCAATGACGTAAAAAAACTCAAAGTAAAAAACCCAGAGAAGTTATCCTATGTAAGTCAAACTACTCTATCTGTTGATGATACCAGAGACGTCATAAGTGCTTTGCAAGAAAGGTTTCCTCAAATTATTGGACCCGATGTTAAAGATATTTGTTACGCAACTCAAAATAGACAATCTGCTGTAAGAGACCTTGTTAAAAGTGTAGACCTTGTTTTAGTAGTTGGAGCCAGAAATAGTTCAAACTCGAATAGACTTAAAGATATTGGCTCTGAATCTGGTGTTAATACATACCTAATTGAAACAGCTGATGATATGTCTTTTGACTGGTTCCATAATGTTGATTCAGTTGGAATTACATCTGGTGCATCAACTCCAGATGAACTTGTTAAAGAAGTTATTGACAAAATTTCTACTTTTAGCGAAATTAAAATAGAAAAACAATTGGGAATAGAGGAAAATGTAGTTTTTAAACTTCCTAAGGAACTTGGTGAAAAAACCAGTATTATTAATCAATGATTTAAAAAATGGCAATTCCATTAATACAACAAATTAGAGTAGGCACTTATATTATAAAACAAAAAATACTTGGTAGATCAAAGTATCCTCTAGTTTTAATGTTAGAACCTCTATTTAGATGTAATTTAGCCTGCGCGGGTTGTGGTAAAATAGATTATCCAAAAGAGATATTGAATCAAAGGCTTTCACCAAAAGAATGTATTGATGCTGTAGAAGAATGTGGTGCTCCTATTGTTTCTATTCCTGGAGGAGAGCCATTAATTCACAAAGAAATGCCTGAAATTGTTGAGGAACTAATTAAAAGAAAAAAATTTGTATATCTCTGTACTAATGCAATCTTGATGGAAAAAAAATTAGGAGATTATAAACCTAGTCCATATTTCACATGGTCGGTTCATTTGGATGGTTTGAAAGAAGAACACGATAACGCAGTTTGTCAAGAAGGTGTATTTGATAGATGTGTCTCTGCAATAAAAAAGGCAAAATCGTTGGGTTTTAGATGTAACGTAAACTGTACAATTTTCGACAATGCACATGAAGAAGGTTTAAAAGATTTCTTGAATTATGTTACAGAAGAATTAAACGTGGATGGTATTACAATTTCTCCTGGATTTGCATATGAAAGAGCTCCTGATCAACAACACTTTATAAAAAGATCAAATACTAAGAAGTTTTTTAGAAATATTTTTAAATCTAAAAACTTTAAAAAGTGGGATTTCAGTCATTCGGGACTTTATTTAGACTTCCTTGCAGGAAACCAATCATACCAATGTACACCTTGGGGGAACCCTACGAGAAATATATTTGGTTGGCAAAAACCGTGTTATCTTCTTGGAGAAGGGTATGCTAAATCATTTAAAGAATTAATGGAAGACACTGAGTGGGAAAAATATGGAACTGGAAACTATGATAAATGTTCAGATTGTATGGCCCATTGTGGGTATGAAGCATCCGCAGTTACAGACGTTTTTGCTAATCCATTTAAGGCAGCATCAGTGGCTATAAATGGCCCGAAAACTGAAGGAGCAATGGCCCAAGAAATTGATATTAGTAAATCACGAGATCCTGATTTTTTTCATGATAGTCATGTACAAAAGATGCTTGACGAAATTCATAGTAAGAAAGCCGAAACCTAGAATATTGATTTAGCAATTTGCGTGATTACTTTCTTTGATTTAGTGTACTGCCTGGAAAGTCTATATAATTCAAGAATTCTTATTGGTAAAACCATAACTTTATAAATTAAAAAAAATAATTTAATTTTCCCTTCCTTATCAATTGATTCACTCAAAAATTTGGGGATAATTGTATCGTTATCATCAAATATAACTCTAACACATGAGAATTCGACATTGTTTTCACTTGCGGCTTTTGATACATAAAATGACTCCATGTCAACAGCCCCAATATCTTGGCCTTTAACAGATTCTGATTTATTCATAATTCGATTAATTGTTGAAATATTATTTGATAGGATGGTTTTAAAATGAATTTTTTTTTTAAAGAATTCATTATGTTTTTTTGAAGTTTCTAAAAACTTTCCTTTGGAATTAAATATTTTTTTAGGAATTATAATTTCTGAATTTTTAATATTTTTTTTTATTGATTTAGCAAAACCAAAGCTTACCAAAAAATCTACGTTTTGTTTGATTAGTTTATTTGCTGCATGGTAAGAATTTTTACCATATGCATTTTTAACAATAATGTTATTGTTTTTCGGGATTATTTTTTTTTCTCTTTCAAGTCCAACTATTATTCCGATCAACCCTTTTTTTTTATACTCCATAGCTAGGTATTCGTGAATTAGTTTTAAGTAAATTTTTCACTTTATAAAGAGTCAGCAAAGGAAAATATTTTGCATATCCATGATATTTTAAGTAAAAAACCTTTGGAAAACCAACAGCTGTAAAATACTCTTCATCCCAATCAAGATTTTTCTTAAGAAGATATCTTAAACCTTTTTCAACTTCTTTAGAGTTAATTTCACCTGCTGCTATTAAGCCCATTATTGCCCAAGCCGTTTGAGAAGGTGTGCTAGATTTTGAAGTATTTTCATAACCACTAAAATAAGATTTTCCGTCTTCACCCCATCCACCATCAACTCTTTGCATTGATTTAAGATAATTTATAGCATTGGCAAAGACATTATTCTTTTCTTTAAAATCTATTAGGTTTAACGCAGAGAGAACTGACCAAGTTCCATAAATATAATTTGTTCCCCATCGACCATACCAACTCCCATCCTTTTCTTGTTCTGATAAAATATATTTAACACCTTGATTTATTGAATTAGAGCTTTTTGAGTCATTTTGTTGTTTGAGAAAACTTATGCACCTTGCAGATACATCGACTGTCGGTGGATCCAGAAGTGCCCCATGATCTGCAAATGGAATTGAATTAAGGTAATATTTATCATTATTAATATCAAATGCACCCCACCCTCCATTTTTAGACTGCATCGAAATTATCCATTGTCTTGTTCTTTCCAGACATTGTTTTATTCTTTCATCATTTTTTGATTTATTATATCTCTCCAGAAACATTCCAACTAAAGCTGTATCATCAACGTCCGGGTAAAAATCATTGTTAAATTGGAATGCCCACCCCCCTGGCTTTAATTTTTGATTTTGTATACACCAATCACCTTTATTTTTAATTTCCTTTTTTAAAAACCATTCTGCAATATCATCAACTTTTTCACCTTTTTCTAATAGAACATGACTCATCCATCCAGTATCCCAAATTGGGGAAAGACATGGTTGACAATATGCATGACTTTTTTTTTCAATGAGTAAATTTTTTAATGAATTTTGACAAATTTTAATTTGATTTGAAAATCTATCTTTACTATCAAGATTTAGCGCTATAAGTGCATTAACCATCGCAGGAAAAATTCCACCTAACCCATCCTTACCATTAAGCCTTTCTAAAATCCATTCATAGGCTTTTTCCGTACAATTTCTTTTAAAATTTTTAGATATAAATTTTGGGAAAAAAAATCGTGCAAATTTATCAATTAATAAAAATAATTTCCCGGATAGAGTAAAACTATTTACGGCCTTAACTTTTGAATCTATGTCACCATTTCTAAATAATTCATTTATTGAAACATTATTCGGGTTGTTAGCTCTTGGTTTTTTATTCATGATAATTAGCAGTGGGACTAAAACAGTTCTCGACCAGTAAGAAATTTTATAAATATTAAAAGGAAACCATTTTGGAAAATTCATAATTTCAATAGGCATGTAAGGTATAGATTTCCAGGGTATTTGACCAAATAACGCTAAAGAAATTCTAGTAAAAACGTTTACGTTCATTGCACCACCTTTACTCAAAATTAATTTCCGTGCTCTTTTCATAATTTTATTATCTAAATTTAAGCCTGACAATTTTAGTGCATAGTAAGCCTTTACAGAAGCACTTATGTCCGATTCTCCATCATGAAAAAGAGGCCACCCACCCTGTTTATTTTGCTTCATAATAAGGTATTTTTGAATTTTTTTTTCAATATTAAGATCAATTTTACCCATAAAATGCATAAGCATGATATATTCAGAAGATATTGTTGAGTCTGCCTCTAATTCATAGATAAAACAACCCTCTTTAAGCTTGTTTTTATATTGTTCTTTTGTAACTCTCATTATTTGAGATTCAAATTTATTTATTAATTTTTTTATAGAATTCATTTTTAATCCATCGAGTTAATGACTTTTTTACCAGATAAAATTGAAGCTTCAATAGTACAAGGTAAATTATACTGGGTCCAATCACCGGCTAAAAAAAAATTACAAGGGTTTATTTTTAAATTTTTGACCAACCTAATGTTTTGTGGTGATTGAATATAAGTTGCTTTTTTTTCTCTAACAATTTGAAAATCAGTAAATTTTATCTTACGCTTAACAAAATTAGAGATTTCTTCCCAAACCTTGTTTGCTAAAAGTTGAGAGCTTGTATCATTGTAATTGTTAGCATTACTAACAGTTACTGAGATATGATCATTTTTCACAAATAACCATTGTGAGATAGTGTTTATAAAACCAGTTACTTTATTATTAAACAAATTCAATGTTTCTTTATCAACTTTATAATGAATATTTAAAATTGTATTATATTTTACAGGAAGTTTTAGGTGGGTCAAAAATTTCATAATATTAGATGGTGGTATTGCAAAAATAACTCTGTCATTATTTTTTAATTTTACTGTTTTCTTATTAAAAACTAATTCAGTTATTTGATTATTTTTAAAATTGACCTGTCTTAGAGTATTATTAAAGAAAATTTTCCCTCCTTTTTTTTTTATCTTAATAAGACTTGGTTTAATTAATGTTTCATTCCAGTTTTTTTTTGGTTGGAGAATAAAACAATTTTTTTCTCCCTTAAAAATAGTTTCTTTTAAAACATTTGATATTACTTTTGCTGATGCTACTTTCGGACACGTATTCATTACAGCTAAAGTAAATGGCTCCCAAAACGTTTTATAAATTTTTGAATTACCGACAAGGTCATAAACATTTGAACCTTCTTTAACAAAAAAAAATTTAAGGAAAGACAGATAATCAATTAATTTAGTATTAGGTATTAAATTTTTATATTTAAATAAAGCTATAATTAACCCATTTGATAAATCAATATTCCATTTTTTTTTTAATTTATTATCATAAAAATATAATTTTGGTGGAATAATATTGATTGTTTTAGTTGATTCAATCTCATCACAAAATTTATTAAAATTTTTATTAGCAGAGAAAACAAGATGATTACCGTTATCGATTTCTGTATGAACTTTTTTATCATAAAATGACCGACATCTTCCTCCTGCAAAATTTGAGGATTCGTATAATTCAACATCAAAATTTTTCTTGAGTGAATAAATACTTGATGACAATCCTGATAAGCCAGCACCAATAATGTAAATTTTATTCTTTATAATATCACCTTGACATAAAATGAAAGAATATTGAGAATTTATCAAACAGCCCTAGTTTCACCTTTTTTTCTAAATCTAAATGTTTTTTGAACATTTTTTTATGAATTTTTTTGTAAAAATGCTTCATTACTTCAGATGCAATAATTTTTTTTTTATCAATTTTTTTTGAAAATTTATCAGATTCATCAAAAAAGAATTTTGCCTCTTGCAGAATGTCTTGCAGTATATTTTGAATTTTTGAATTTTCTTGTAATAGTCCAATATCTTTTTTTATTCTATATTTTTTCAACTTTTCATCAGAAATATAGCATCTTCCTAATTTTAAGTCTTCACTAAAGTCCCTGACAATATTAGTTAATTGAAAAGCCATACCAAGATTATAAGCATATTTTTTTCCTATTTTTTCATCAATTCCAAAAACCTTTATTGATAGATATCCAACAGAAACAGCTACTCTTTCACAATATTTTTTTAGCTTATTTTGACTAGGGAACTTTATATTTTCCTTCACATCCATTTTCATTCCTTCAATTATTGAAATAAAGTCTTTTTGATCTAGATTGAAATTATTTACAGCAATTTTTAATTCTCTTAAAATGCTTGTTTTATGATTTTTTTTTCTAAATAAAATATTGATTTTCTCAATCCACTCATCTAACTTTTTTTTTTTTTTTTCTGGGTTACCATAATTATCAGCAATATCATCAACTATTCTACAAAATGCATATATTGAAAACATTGCTCTTTTTTTTTCTTTGGAGAGTGATTTCATACCCCAATAAAAGGATGAGGCTGAATTCTTAACAATTCTTTCAATCTTTATCTGATCACTGGATAGCATTACTGCACGGAGGGTTTTGAAGTTAGGCTCTTTCTAATGAAATCTTGGCAGGAGTAGCTATTCCTAGTGCCCCCATAATAGCCTTAACAATATCTTCAGAATCAATACCGCACTCAGAGTTTTGTTCCTCTGGTTTTCCATGATTAATAAATTTATCTGGAAAGAAAAGAGGTCTAAACTTTAGTCCTTTGTCTAAAGCAGCGGATTTAGCAAGAAAAGACATAACTTGAGCAGAGAAACCTCCAATAGAACCTTCTTCAACTGTAACTAGAACCTGATGGTCTCTGGCAAGTTGTGTTATTAATAATTCATCAATTGGTTTAGCAAATCGTGCATCAACCACAGTTGCAGGAAGACCATAGGATGCTAAAATTTCTGATGCTTGAAGAGAATCTCTCAGTCTTGTGCCTAAGGATAATATACATACTTTATTACCCTCTCTAATAATTTTACCTTTACCAATTTCCCAAAGCTCCGGTTTTTCATTGATTTTTATTCCAAGACCTTCTCCTCTAGGGTACCTGAATGCTGACGGTCTATCATTTATAAGAGTGGAAGTTGCAACGCAATTATTAAGTTCATTTTCATCACTGGGTGCCATGACAACAAAATTAGGAAGAGTACATAGATATGTTAAATCGAAGGATCCAGCATGAGTTGCTCCATCAGCACCAACTTGGCCAGCTCTATCAATTGCAAATCTTACTGGTAATGATTGAATAGCAACATCATGAACCACTTGGTCATAAGCACGTTGTAAAAAAGTAGAGTATATTGAGGCATAAGGTTTCATTCCGCGCGTTGCCATTCCTGCAGCAAAAGTAACTGCATGTTGTTCGGCAATTCCTACATCAAATGTTCGCTTGGGAAACTCTTTTTGGAAAATATCTAATCCTGTTCCTGAGGGCATAGCGGCGGTGATAGCAACAATGCTTTTATCTTTTTTTGCTTGTTTTATTAAAGAGTTAGCAAAAACTTTTGTATAACTAGGGACTTTTGATGATGATTTTACTTGTTCACCTGTTATTACGTTAAATTTGCCAACACCATGATATTTATCCTCAGATTTATCTGCTGGTTCATAGCCATAACCCTTTTTGGTAACTACATGAACAAAAACAGGCCCGTCCCATTTAGATTTTTGAAGGTTTCTCAGAACTGGTAAAAGATGATCCAGATTATGCCCATCTATTGGCCCAATATAGAAGAAACCCAATTCTTCAAATAATGTTCCCCCGGTAACCATTCCTCTCATATATTCGTCAGCCTTTGCGGCCATATTTTGAAAAGATCTTGGAAACTTCTTAGCCATGTGTTTTGCTAGACTTCTAGCTGACTGGAATGTTCTTCCAGACATTAGTCTTGATAAATAAGCACTCATTGCACCAACAGGAGGAGCAATTGACATATCGTTGTCGTTTAAGATAACAATCAACTTAGCATTCATTGAACCAGCATTATTCATGGCTTCATAAGCCATTCCAGCACTAATTGCTCCATCACCAATTACACAAATTACTTGGTGATCTTCTTTTTTTAAATCTCTAGCTACAGCCATTCCAAGTCCGGCTGATATTGATGTAGATGAATGGGCGGCACCAAAGGGATCGTAATCACTTTCTGATCTTTTTGTAAATCCATATAACCCACCTGGTTGTCTGATAGTTTTAATTCTATCTCGCCTTCCTGTTATCACTTTATGTGGGTAGCATTGATGTCCAACATCCCAAATAAGTTTATCGTTAGGTGTGTTAAACACACTATGAATTGCTACAGTTAATTCAACAACTCCCAGACCTGAGCCTAAATGTCCACCAGTGACCGAAACGGCCTCAATAACTTCGTCTCTTAGTTGACCACAAAGCTTTTTAAGATCTTCATCATTAAACTTCTTTAAGTCTTTGGGAAGTTTTACTTTGTCTAGCAGGTCTTTTGGGTTATCCATGGTTTTGTGCTTCCATTATGAAAATTACAAATCAACTCATTATCCCTTTTATGAAACAAAAAATCAAATCAATACGAGATAATTTGACTTTTTTTTTTAATGGGTCATTTATCTTTAGCAAATTTGATAGCCTTTTGGCAATATTTAAAATTATTAAAGTTTCAATTCTGAGTCTTCGAGAACTAATCAATTTTAGTCCTCTACCTGAATTCTTAAGCATTACTTCAATTTTATCAATTATCTCTTCAATAACCTTTGAAAACCCATTATTTGAGGTATTTTTTGAGAAAACTTTTTGATTAATAGAATATTTTTTTAATAAATTAGCGGGGATATATACCCTTCTTAAGTTCATGTAATCATCTTTACAATCTTGGATGTGATTAAGTATTTGAAGTGAGGTACACAAATTATCGGAAGCTTGATAGATTAAATCTAAATTTAATTTTTTCTTTCTTTCCTTTAAATACATTAAGTCAATTACAAATCGCCCTACTGGGTTTGCTGAATTTTGACAATAGTAAATTAAATCATTCCAATTTTTATATTTTTTGCCTGATGCATCGAGCATAAAAGCTTTTAATAATAATCTAGAGTATTTTTTACTAAAGGGAACTTCCAGAAATAAATCAATTAAATTATCCAACACTTTTATTTTGCTTTTTTTTTCATTTTGAATTGATTTATCAAAAAATTTTAAAATTTTCATTTTTTTTATGGGACTTAAAGATTTATTATCAGCAATATCATCAGCCATTCTTGCAAAAAAATAAAAGATTCTGATATATTTTTTACTACTCTTCTCAATTACGAATGATGATACGGGAAAGTTCTCATCTAAATAAGTTTTTCCAGATAAAAGCTTCTTTATTGTTTCTTCATTTATTTTTAAATTTTTAATATTTTCTCCCTTTCCATGAATTTCCTTGTCTAAAGTAATAATTATATGCTGAGCTTATTGTCATTAAAATATATATGAAACTTGATAAAGGTAGAAGTAATGAATAACTATATTTCAATTTGTAGAAATTTACAGTTGGGATAAAAGATAAAGTAATAAAAAAGATTGTTATTAAATTTATTAATAATATTTGAAATTTAGAATTCAAAATAGCAGATAAACTGGATATCAAGGGAAATTGATATAATAAAAACATGCCTAAGAGAGATAATTTTAAAAAAAACAAAGAATTTCCTAATTGTTCATAGGCAGTTCTAGATACCATTCTCCAAATTTGTGGAAGGTTTGTGTACCCCCTATCACTGGTAATTTGATTGGTTAGCCCCAACCAAATAGGGCCCCTTTTTTTTATCAAACTAGCAATATTACAATCATCAATTATTTTATTTTTTATTGAATCGTACAAATTATGATTTTCGAAAACTTTTGACTTGCATAGCATGAAGCCACCAGCAGCAGCAGCAACCTGACTTTTTGGATTATTAACTTTATTAAAAGGATATATTTTTTGGAAGAAATAAATGAATGACGGGATCAAAACTCTTTCCCATAAAGATTCACATTTTAATTTTGCCATCAATGATACCATTAATAAATTTCTGTCTTCTAAGAAATTTATTGAATTGGTAATAATTTTTTTTTTTAATACAATATCAGAGTCTACAAATAAAAAATGAGAAAAATTCTTTTGTTTCAAAAAGTCTACCGCCTGTTTTAACGCCCAAACTTTCCCGCTCCATCCAATAGGAAGTGGTTTTCCATTAATTAATTTACAATTTTTATAATTTATATTTTTTAAAAAATCACGTATTTTTTTTTGAGTTTTGTCAGTACTATTATCGTCAACAATTAAAATTAAAGAATCTTTTATCTTCTGTGAAATTATAGAATTAAGAGTATTAACAATAGTTTTTTCTTCATTTCGCGCTGGAATAATTATGCAAATTTTGAACTTTAATTTTTTAGATTTAATTTTTTCATTTTCAAAGATTACTTTGTTTGACCAGAAAGTAATTTTTTTTTTACCTTTTGTTGAGTAAAAAAAAAATAAATAGATCCATAAAAATAAAGTGATTAAGGAAAAAGTTAATTGCATATATTCAAGTCAAAGTTGCAGAAATACAACATAAAGTAAATTTTAATTAAATAATACAAAAAAAGTATTGTGAAAAAAATTAATAATTGATATATATATATAATGATTAATTATTGTACAATAAAAATTATTGATTAATAATTGTGCAAACATAAATAGAGAGGCTTAATAAAATGACTAAAAAATATATTTTAATTGGTGCTATTGTAGCCCCATTTATTTGTTTTAACAACGCAAAAAGTTTTGAATTCCCAGATAAACCACCCGTTGGAGAACTTTCTGCTAATGTAAGTTATTACACTAACTACATTTGGAGAGGTGAAGAACAAACAGGTGGAATTGCAATTCAAGGTGGCTTTGATTACTCTGTTAATTTAGTTGAAACATATATTGATGCATATGTTGGTACCTGGGCAGCTAACTTAAATACAAACGGACAGGGTATGGAACTAGATTATTATGGTGGTTTCACTGGTGCAGTCCCAGGAATTGAAGATTTTTTATCGTATGATATTGGAATGCTTTATTATGATTATCCAGGCGCTTCATCTCAAGAGAGCGATGGTACGGATGCAACAGGTGGAAGTGGTACCAAGGGAATGGAATTCTTGGAATGGTATGGATCAATTGGAATTGGAAACTTACCCGCTGATTTAGGCCTTTCTTATTATTTTGGCTTTTCACCAACTGGTTTCGCTAATAATTACGATTATACTTATCACAACGTGGGGGCTGAAATACCAGTTCCAACAACTCCTTTTACACTTTATGGTCACGTAGGTTTTACTGATTCAGATACAGATAGTACAACTACTGGATACGGTTTTACAGACTACAAAATAGGTGTATCAACTTCAATTTTTGGTTTAGATTGGGGTGTTGAGTTCACAACAACAACTGGTTACGCTGCCTCTGGTGAAGATAAAGATACTACACTAGGTGGAGATCACGTAGTCGGGTTTGTTTCTGCAAGTTTTTAAGTAATTATCTTTTTTATTAAGATTATCTTTTTATGATAGAGAAGGGCGGGTAACCGCTCTTCTTTTTTTAATTTCGCAGATCGAGATTATGAGAAGTGATAGCAAAATTAATGATCCAAGTTGATGCAGAAGACCCAATTCAATAGGAACAAAAAATTTAAGAGTTATTATTCCTAGAATATATTGTAAAACCACTGCTAAAAACACCATGCTTATTATGTTAATATGTCCTTTGAAAAGTCTCAGCTTATAACTTCGGTAGACAGTAAATATTGTAAAAAATAATGTTACAGTAGCAAGAACTCTATGGATAAATTGTAAGAAGCCAATATCATTAAACAATTTGTCTAATGAAAAAAAATGATTTTTTTGAAGGATAGGCGGTAAAAAGTCTTCCCCCATAAATGGAAAGTTGTTGTATGCCCATCCAGCATTAGTTCCTGATACAAAAGCTCCTGAAGCAATAGTTAAAAAGACAAAAAATATACAGGCTTTTATACAAAATATCTGACTATTGTAATTTGATGTAATGAGGTTTGTATTTTTTCTTGTAATAAGGTTCCAAAAAAAATAAAGAAGCATTGAATAAATTGCAAATGCTATAACTAGATGTGTTGACAATCTAAAGTGACTTACATCAGGTTTATCAATAAGACCACTTTCGACCATAAAGTAGCCCATAAAACCTTGAAAGGATCCAAGAAACGTCAGAATAAGGAAAAACTTTTTTTCAGATGATGAAAAAAAATCTGAAAGCCAGAAAATAATTAATGGTAAAATAAATATTAGTCCGATTAATCTTCCCCAAATTCTATGAAAATATTCCCAGAAAAAAATTTTTTTGAATTCAACTAGTGACATATTATAATTTTTTATTAGGTATTCAGGCGACTTTTGATATTTTCCAAAAACATCAAGCCAATCTATATGGTTCATTGGAGGAATAATGCCTGATATTAGGTTCCATTCAGTCATAGACAACCCAGAGTCAGTTAACCTTGTTATACCACCAATAATTATCATTGATACTACCATTAAAAGATTAGTGGCAATCCACCAAACTTTTAATCTGTGAATATTTAAACTCATAATTAATTAATAATTGTTATAAATTATATTAAAATACATAAATTTTGTGTATATTAAAAATAATTACATATTATGTTGACATTTTATTAATATTGTCATTAGTTATGAGTGTGACTTCTTTTTTGGAAAAAATAGATGATTTGAATAAACTCTATAAAAATTCATCTCCTGAAAAAATTCTTTCTTTCTCAATAGATAAGTTTGAAAGCAAAATTGTATATGTATGTTCATTTGGGACAGAATCCGCAATTATATTGAGTATGATTTCAAAAATTAACAAAAATTTTCCTATTTTATTGATAAATACTAATTTTTTATTCCCTGAGACATTGGAATACAAAGAAAAATTATTAGATAATTTAGGATTACATAATTGTATTGAGGTGACGCCAGAAAAAGAATCTTTAAAAATTTATGATCCAGAAAATAATTTATGGAAAACTAATGTTGATAAATGTTGTGAGATTAGAAAAGTTATACCTTTACAAAAAGAATTGGAAAAATTTGATTCTTGGATTTCAGGGAGAAAGTCATATCACCTTGATTCTAGAGAAAATTTGAATCCATTTGAACAGGCTAATGGAAAGATTATTATTAATCCACTAGTTAGCATGACAAAAAACCAAGTAGAGGAATATTTTAATAAAAATAGTCTCCCAAAACATCCACTTTTCTCTGAGGGTTATTTATCCATAGGTTGTATAAATTGTACAAGTAAAACAACAAATTTTGACAACGTAAGATCAGGAAGATGGAAAAACAACTCAAAAACTGAGTGTGGTATTCATCTCCAAAGAAAAAATTAATCATATGGATGAACATTTGCGTAAACTTGAGAACGAAAGTGTTTTTATTTTAAGGCAAGCTTATCGTTCTATAAAAAATATTGCTATGTTATGGTCATTAGGAAAAGACTCAAATGTCATGGTATGGTTGGCATTCAAAGCTTTTTTTGGAAAAATACCCTTTCCATTAGTTCATGTTGATACAGGGAAAAAATTTAAAGAAATGTATCAATTTAGGGATAAATACGAAAAGTTATGGAATTTAAAACTTATAAAGGGCGATTGCCCATCGATCGAGGAGATTGATTCATCTCTACCTCCAGCAGCTAGATCTGCTGCAAGGAAAACGGATGGTTTAAAAAAAATTTTAAAAGAATTTAAGTTTAAAGGTGTTATTGCAGGAATTAGACGAGATGAGCAGGGAACTAGAGCAAAAGAGAGAATATTTAGTCCTAGAGATGATAAAGGAAAATGGGATATGAAAAATCAACCTCCTGAATTTTGGGACCAGTCGAACTTTAATTATCCAAACAATGTTCATATTAGAGTTCATCCATTACTTAGTTGGACTGAGATTGATATTTGGAATTATATAAAATCAGAAAATATCCCTGTTGTAGATTTATATTTTTCTAATAGAGGTAAGCGGTATAGGTCTCTTGGTGATAAAGATATTACATTTCCTGTAGATAGCAATGCAAAGAATCTTGAGGAAATCATTAAGGAACTTGAAGTAACCAAGGTGTCCGAGAGATCAGGTAGGGCAATGGATCATGAGCAAGAAGATGTCTTCGAGAAACTAAGGTCTAAAGGCTACATGTAATGAAAAAATTAAAAAATTTTGTAGTACCTCGAGTGGTTATTGTTGGGCATGTGGATCATGGAAAGTCCACTTTAATTGGAAGACTTATCTATGATCTTAATGAAGTTCCTGAGGGTAAATACGAGGAAATTAAAAAAGTAAGTGAAAAAAGAGGGGTAGAATTCGAGTATGCATATTTATTGGATGCGCTTCAATCTGAAAGAGATCAAGGGATAACTATTGATACTACTCAATTTTTTTTTAAAACGGCAAAAAGAAAATATATCTTCATTGATGCACCCGGTCATAAAGAATTCATTAAAAATATGATCACTGGTGCAGCCTCTGCTGATATAGCAATTTTGATAGTTGACGTTTATGAGGGAATCAAAGAGCAAACAAGAAAACATGCATACCTCCTGAAACTCTTAGGTATTGAAAATGTAATATGCCTTTTTAATAAAATGGATAAGGTAGAATATTCAAAAAAAAAATTCCTGAGTGTTAAGGAAGAGTTAAATAAATTTTTAAAGAAAATTAATGTTAAGATCTGCGACACGATTCCAATAAGTGCGAAAACTGGAGAAAACGTTTTAAATAACAGTAAAAAAATTAGTTGGTATAAAGGTAGAACCTTTTGCCAATCTCTTGATAATTACGAGATTTATCAAGACAATAGGAAGTTACCTCTTAGACTCCCAGTCCAAGATATCTATAAGGTTGGGGATAAAAGAATAATTGTTGGGAGAATAGAGTCTGGATTAATTAAAAAAAATGATGAACTCTTTTTCCTACCATCTAATGAAACTGTAAAGTTGAAATCATTTGAAGATTGGCCTGAACCCAGAAAGTCTTATTCAGCAGGAGAAAATGTTGGTTTAACCTTGGAAGAACAAATTTTTGTAGATAAAGGTAATATAATTTCTCACCTCGAAAATTCTCCAAAACTTATGAATACTTTTGAAGCTAGTCTTTTTTGGTTAGATGCAAAAAATTTAGATTTGAAAAGCCAATATACAATGAAAATAAATACCGGTGAGTACAATGTAAAGATAAGTAAAATATCAAAAGTTATTGATACTAATAGTTTGACTTATAGCAACAAACCCAAAGTCCTTAAAAAGAATGATGTGTCTGAGGTTATAATTAATTCTGCACAATTAATACCTATGGATGATTTTAAGTGTAATAAAAGAACAGGAAGGTTTTGTCTCTTAGATGATGAAAAGATTGTTGCAGGTGGAATAATTAATCTGCAGAATTTTCCTGATCAAAAAGAGAAAAGAATTATCTCTAATATAAAATCCGAAAATTTTTCAATAACAGAGGTTGATAGAGCCATGAGATTTAATCATCGATCTGCAATTATATGGATGACTGGACTTTCTGGTTCAGGGAAAAGTACAATTGCCAGAGAAATTGAGAGGAGACTGTTTTTAAAAGGCTTTAACGTTTTTGTTCTTGATGGTGATAATGTTCGTAAAGGAATAAATAAAGGACTTAGTTTTTCTCCTGAGGATAGAACAGAAAATATCAGAAGAACTGCTGAGGTTGCAAACTTATTTGCTCATGCAGGGTTTATAGTTATTGTTTCTTTAATTTCACCTTATGTTAGTGAAAGGAAAAGGGCAAGAGATATTAGGCCGGAAATTTTTAAAGAAATATTTATTGATGCTTCATTGAAAGAATGTAAAAAGAGGGATGTTAAAGGCCTTTATGCTAAAGTGGCAAAAGGTGAAATTAAAAATTTTACAGGAATATCATCACCATATGAAGAACCACTAAACCCAGAATTAACTCTTAATACAGAAAAAGAAACAGTCGAGAAAAGTGCAGAAAAATTGGAACAATATATAATAAAAGAATTTTCTATTGCAAAAAGTAGTTGACAAATAAATTCAAATAATTAAGTTAGCACTCTTTAGAGGAGAGTGCTAATAAATGGGCTCTCCGTTTAATTTGAATTGTCTAACAAAGGAGATTCTGTATGAAATTCAAACCGTTACAAGACCGTGTGGTCGTTAAGAGATTAGAGAGTGATGAAAAGTCAGCTGGTGGCATCATCATTCCAGATACTGCAAAAGAAAAACCAAGCGAAGGAGAAGTGGTGGCTGTTGGTCCAGGAGAGTTAACTGAAGACGGCAAACTTAAACCGATGAATGTAAAACAAGGTGATAAGATACTTTTTGGAAAGTGGTCTGGCACTGAAGTTAAATTAGATGGTCAGGATCTATTAATTATGAAAGAATCCGACATCATGGGAATTTTAGAGTAAAAGGAGATTAAATTATGTCAGCAAAGAAAATATCATACGGCTCAGATGCTCGCGATTTAATGATCGCAGGTGTAGATGCTTTAGCTAATGCAGTTAAAGTAACTTTAGGGCCAAAAGGAAGAAACGTGATTTTAGATAAATCATTTGGAGCACCAAGAGTAACAAAAGACGGAGTATCAGTTGCAAAAGAAATTGAACTTAGAGATAAATTTGAGAATATGGGTGCACAAATGGTCAAAGAAGTTGCAAATAAGAGTTCTGATGCAGCGGGTGACGGAACCACGACTGCAACAGTATTAGCTCAGGCGGTAGTTAAGCAAGGGGCAAAAGCTGTTACATCTGGAATGAACCCTATGGATTTAAAAAGAGGAATTGATCTTGCGGTCAACAAAGTTCTTAATGACCTTAAATCCAGAGCAAAGAAACTGGGTTCGTCTGGTGAAATAGCCCAAGTAGGAACCATCTCAGCCAATGGTGAAGAAGAAATAGGATTAAAGATTTCTGAAGCTATGGATAAAGTTGGTCGCGATGGTGTCATTACGGTTGAAGAATCAAAAACTAGAGATACTACTCTTGAAACAACAGAGGGTATGCAATTTGATAGAGGATATCTATCTCCATACTTCATTACCGATGCAGAAAAAATGATTTGTGAGTTTGAGGATCCTTTCATACTCCTCAACGAAGGTAAGCTATCAAATCTACAAGACTTACTCCCACTTCTAGAGTCAGTTGTAAAATCTGGAAAACCTCTCTTATTAATTGCTGAAGATGTTGAAGGGGAAGCCCTTGCGACGTTAGTCGTTAATAAGTTAAGAGGAGGCCTAAAGGTAGCCGCTGTTAAAGCACCAGGTTTCGGTGATAGAAGAAAATCTATGCTCGAAGACTTAGCAATTTTAACTGGTGGAGCAGTTATAAGCGAAGAACTTGGCATTAAGCTCGAGAATGTAACTATTAATGACTTAGGTTCTTGCAAAAAAGTTAGAATTGATAAAGAAGACACAACAATCGTAGGTGGTAGTGGAAATTCGTCAGACGTTAAGGCGAGGTGTGAACAAATAAAAACACAAATTGAATCTACTTCATCTGACTATGATAAAGAAAAACTTCAAGAAAGATTGGCAAAATTGTCCGGTGGAGTTGCTGTTATTAATGTTGGCGGCTCAACTGAGGTTGAAGTAAAAGAAAGAAAAGATAGAGTTGATGATGCATTAAATGCAACTAGAGCTGCTGTTGAAGAAGGTATCGTTCCAGGAGGAGGAACTGCTCTTCTTTATTCAATTAAGGCTTTAGAAGGACTTAAAGGGAGTAACCCTGATCAAACTGCTGGAATTGATATTGTAAGAAAAGCATTAGAAGCTCCATGTAGACAGATATCTGAAAATGCTGGTGTTGAAGGTTCTATTGTGATTGGTAAACTACTTGAGCAAAAAGAAAATAATTTTGGTTTTGATGCTCAGACCGAAACCTACACGGACTTAGTTAAAGCTGGTATTATAGACCCAGTTAAAGTTGTAAGAACAGCTCTTGAAAACGCATCTTCAATTGCTGGCTTATTACTGACAACAGAGGCAATGGTAGCAGAAATACCTGAGCCTAAAGAACCTATGCCACCAATGCCAGGTGGTGGAATGGGTGGAATGGGTGGAATGGGTGGAATGGGTGGAATGGATTTCTAATCCTCTGCCTATAAACCTTAAACGCACTATATTGTCTGGCCTTAAAACCACATTAAAGGCCAGATAAACTTCTAGGGTTGATAGTACAAACCATCATCCATATTGTAGAAATTTATCCAAGTATCTTTGCTTGACTCCTCAATTTCTACAGAATCAAAACCAGACCTCTTTAAAAAAATATACTGATCGGGTAAAATGTTTCCACTTGCTCTTATTTCTTTGACATAATTGAACTCTTGTCTTAACTTTTTTGCTAAAGTGAAAGGTCTTCCATCTTTAAAGCTTAAAAATTCAAACTGAATAAGATTAAAATAATTGATATCATTTCTTAGAAATTCAATTTCTTGATCTGAAGAAATTTTTATTCCAATAGCTTTTTTATTTTTTACTAATTCTTTACATTCCTTCCAGACATTACTATCAAACAAGGGTTTTTCAATATTAGGCTTATAAATTAGTTCTATATCATTAATAAAAAAGTACTCATTTTTATAAATTTTTCCTTTCTTAAGAACTACCATACAAATCTTTTTTAAATTCGTGAATTCCAATTCTTTTAAAAACAGTTAAAAAATCTTCTGAATCTTTCGAACGATTTTTTTCGTAAGTTTTAATGATTTTTTTTAAAGCATTAAGTAATTCATTTTCAGAAAATGATGGGCCGACTATTTGGCCGATGGTTGAATTTTCAGTAGCTGAACCACCTAGAGTTATTTGATATGATTCTTCGCCATTTCTATCTAATCCTAATATACCTATATTTCCAACATGATGATGACCACAAGCATTAATACATCCAGATATTTTTATTTTTAAATTACCAATAAATTTTTGGGTTTTATATTCCTCATAAACACTACTTATTTTTTGTGATATTGGAATTGATCTGGCAGTAGCAAGTGCACAATAATCCATACCAGGGCAGCAAATTATATCTGAAATTAATCCAATATTGGGTGTTGACAACCCAATTTTTTTTAGTTCTTCCCAAATTTTAAATGTATATCTTTTTTCGACATGGGGTAAAATTAAATTTTGTTCATGAGTAGACCTAATTTCGCCAAATGAGAATTTTTTTGATAATTTTGCAAGTTTTTTCATTTGATTAGCAGAAATGTCGCCTGGGGGTTTTCCAGGCGGTTTTAATGAAATAAAAACTATTGAATAGCCTTTAATTTTATGATCTATGGTGTTTTGTTTCAACCATTGAGTAAATTCAATATTTTTTTTATTTGGAATTTTATAATTTTTTGGAACTGAAATAGGAGATTTAAAAAATTTTAAAATTTTCTTTATTTTTTTAGAGTCTAATAATAATTCTTTTTTCGAGAAAATTTTAAATTTTTCATTTATCAATTCCTTTAATTTTTTTTCACCAAGTTCATTAATTAGTATTTTAATTCTCGCTTTATAAATATTGTCTCTTCTTCCAAGTTCATTATAAACGGTTAAAATTGCCTCAAGGTAATTTAACAGATCTTTTTTTTCCAAGAAGTCTTTGACTTTTTTTGCAATAAAAGGACTTCTTCCTTGTCCACCACCAACAAATACTTCAAAGCCAATTTTATTTTTTTTCTTTATTAATCTTAATCCAATATCATGAACTTCAATTGCAGCCCTATCATTTTTTGAACCTGTTACTGCTATTTTGAATTTTCTAGGTAAATATGTGAATTCTGGATGAAATGTTGACCATTGTCTTATAATTTCACACCATGGTCTCGGGTCTTCAACCTCTTCTTTAGTTATTCCTGCAAGATGATCACATGAAATATTT
Source organism: Alphaproteobacteria bacterium (assembly GCA_045563015.1). GTDB lineage: Bacteria > Pseudomonadota > Alphaproteobacteria > Methylaequorales > Methylaequoraceae. The sequence continues at coordinate 20,890 of JBJKUQ010000015.1, forward strand.
CTAATACAATTGCCTGATGTTTGTATGGCATGCATTTCTACGCTTGCTAATTCTTGAAGTATTTTTGGCACATCAACTAATTTTGGCCAATTTAATTGAATATTTTGTCTTGTAGTGAAATGACCATAGCTTTTATCGTATTTTTCTGAAATTTCTGCTAATTTTAAAAGTTGTTCATCAGATAACTCACCATATGGGATTGCTATTCTTAGCATGTAAGCATGAAGTTGAAGGTAGAGGCCATTCATTAACCTAAGAGGTTTGAACTCTTCCTCAGAAAGATCACCATTTAGCCTTCTATCAACCTGATATTTAAACTCCTTTGTTCTATTATGAACAATTTTTTTATCAATTTTAGAATATTTATACATTATTAAATTTTGATAGAGATACCATCTTTTCTAATTATATCTCTGAGCTTCCGTAGCTTTCCATCATCATTTAGTTCAATAAAAAATGGAGAGATAACATCACCTTTTGCTTCGAAGTCATCAGCTAATTTTTGGTATTTTTCCATTTCATTTTTTTTTATCTTAATAGCTTTTTCAAAATTATTTGACCAATTCTCTTTTGTAAAATAAATAACCGAACCTGATTTTACATCATTCCCTGTTAGATAAAATGTATCACCTCTAAGTTTTTTTGCCATAGATAGAAATTATAATAATATATTTAAAGTATAGTTTTTTATATATATTACAAGAAAAAAATGTAATTACTAAATTATACATTAAAAATATGTATATTAATATTTTTATTTTTTGATAATCATAATTAACACAAATAATTATTAAAAAAATATGAATGAATTAAAACTTAAACAATGGCCCTTTATCGAGGCTAAAAAATTATTAAAAAGGTTTGAGAAAAGTAAAAAAGAAATTTGTGTTTTTCAAACTGGTTATGGACCGTCAGGACTTCCTCATATTGGTACATTTGGTGAGGTATTAAGAACAAGCATGGTAATTAAGGCTTTTAATTATTTATCTGATATCCCAACAGAGCTCTTCGTTTTTTCTGATGATATGGATGGATTAAGAAAGGTTCCAGAAAATATTCCTAATCCAGATATGATAAGTAAAAATCTTGAAAAGCCACTATCCTCAATTCCTGATCCTTTTAATAAATTCTCGAGTTTTTCTGAATATAACAATAATAAACTGACTGAGTTTTTGGACAAATTTAATTTTAAGTATGAATTTAAGTCAGCTACGAATTATTATAAGGAAGGCAAATTTAATGAAGGACTTCAAGCTATACTTGATAATTATGATGAAATCCTAGATATTGTTTTGCCAACTCTGGGTAAAGATAGAAGAGAGACATATTCTCCTTTTTTACCTATTTGCAAAAGAACCGGCAAAGTATTTCAGGCAAAGATAACTGATGTTGATAAGAAAAGAGGAAATATTACATATATTAATCCTGAATCAAATGAACAAGAAAAGGTTTCAGTTTTTAATGGTTTTTGTAAATTACAATGGAAAGTCGACTGGGCAATGCGATGGAAAGTTTTACAAGTAGATTACGAGATGAACGGTAAAGATCTTATAGAATCATATATACTTTCAAGTAGAATTAATAAACAAATCGGTGGAATTCCTCCAGTTAATTTTACCTACGAGCTTTTTTTAGATGAAAAAGGTGAAAAAATTTCTAAGTCAATTGGTAATGGAATTTCAGTAGATGATTGGTTGAAGTTTTCACCGAGAGAAAGTTTAGAATTATTCATGTTTCAGAACCCGACTAGAGCAAAGAGATTGTTTTTTGATGTAATTCCTAAAACAACAGATGATTTTTTAAAATACAGATCAAATTATAAAGATATTGCTGATGAAGAAAAACCAGATAATATTCTCTGGTTCATAAATTTTGACATGAATCAAGAGGTTCCTGAAAAGATTAGCTTCAATATGATATTAAATCTTGCCAGCGTTTGTAATGCTGAATCAAGTGATATTTTATGGGGATTCATTCATAATTATTATCCGAAATTAAAAAAAGAAGATTCTGAATTAATAGAAAGACTACTAGAATATGGTGTTCAGTATTATAAAGAGTTTATTCTTCCTTTTAAAAAATATAGACAACCAAATGTAAAAGAAAAAAAAGGGTTTGAGGATTTAATTAAAGTTCTAAAAAAAACATTACCTGAAGATAATGCAGAAGATATTCAGACAAAAATATATGAGATTGGAATGTCATTAAAGTTTGATAATCTTAAAGATTGGTTTTCAGCATTTTATCAAGTTGTATTGGGTCAGGAGCAAGGACCTAGAATGGGTTCATTCATTAAGTTTTATGGAATTAATGAAACAATTAAGTTGCTGGAACGTAAAATTAATAATGAATAGGAATGTAAAATTTGTTTATAGAATTCTTAAACTAGACGAATGGAATGAATTAAAAAAAAAAAAATTTTTTTATGGTAATTCAAGTGATATTGATTCTGGTTTTATACATTTGTCAAAAAAGCAACAAATTAACGATACTTTAAAGATACACTTTAAGGGTTGTAAAGAAGTTGTTATTTTAAAGCTTGATGTTAGTGAAATAAATGAGAACCTAAGGTGGGAAAAGTCAAGAAATGATTCTTTTTTTCCACATCTTTACAATCATATATGTATAAGTAACGTAAAAAATTTTAAAATAATAAATGTTTGATATTATGAACTTTAAATCATTGGCGAAACTCACTTTTTTTCTTCCACCAGAACTGCTTCATAACTTATTTATTCAGTCGCTAAAATTAAATTTATACAAAAAAAAAAAGGTTTTTGAAAACCTCAAGATAACTGTTTTGGGTAAGGACTTTGATAACCCCCTTGGTTTAGCTGCTGGTTTTGACAAGAATGCAGAGGTAATTGATGGATCATTGAATCTTGGGTTTGGTTTCGTTGAAGTTGGTACAGTAACACCGATGCCACAAAAAGGAAACTTGAAGCCAAGAGTATTTAAAATTCCAGAGTATGAAGCAGTTATACAACGATTAGGTTTTAACAATGAAGGTGTAGAGAGCTTTATTGAAAATTTAAATAAAAGAGAAAAAGAAAAAAGAGGAATAATTGGAATTAACATCGGAAAAAATAAAAACTCAACTAATCCTTTTGATGATTATGAACTTCTTTACGAGTTACTTCAACCATTTGCAGATTACATAACAATCAATATTTCTTCACCAAATACTCCGGGCCTAAGAGATTTACAAAAAAAAACAAATCTTAAAAATTTGTTAAAAAAAATATCAAAAAAAAAAGAGAGGCCTACATTTGTTAAATTATCTCCTGATTTAACGAATAAAGATTTAGAAGACGTTGTTGATGTGATACTAAAAAGTAAAATTATAGATGGTTTGATTCTCACAAATACAACTATCAGGCGAGATAATTTAGATTCAAAGCCATTAAGAGATCCATGGAAAATAAATGAAGATGGAGGTCTTTCAGGTCCTCCACTAAAAGAATTGAGCAATCAAATAATCAAAAAAGTCTATAAACTTACAAAGGGAAAAATTACAATAATTGGTGTCGGAGGAATATCGTCTGGAGTTGATGCCTTTGAAAAAATATCTTTTGGGTGCAGCTTGATTCAGTTATACACCTCATTGGTTTTTCAAGGCCCTGAGGTTGTCATTAAGATTTTATCAGAGTTAAGTAATATATTAAAAAAAAAAGGGATAGATAAAGTAGAGGAACTTGTTGGGACCAATGAAAAATTATGATTAATTTATTTGAAATAAAAAAGTTGGAGGAGATCGAGGATAAATACGATGTTTTTTTAATTGATTTATGGGGAGTAATTCATAATGGAATAGAATTATTTCAACATGTTAAACTTACACTGAATAGGTTAAAGGAAAAGAAAAAAATGATAATTTTTGTTACAAATGCACCAAGAAGATCTTATGTAATTGAAGAACAATTACAAAATTTCGGATTAAATAAAAGTTATTATGATTTTGTAAGTTCATCAGGCGAAATAACATGGTTAAATGTGAGAGAGAAGTTCATGAATAAAAATTGTTATTTAATTGGACCACCTAGGGATTATCATTTAATAGACGGGTTAAATTTAAATTTAATTGATAATCATTTAAGTAGTGATGTTGATATAATTATAAATACAGGCCCTTGGGGAGATTCAGATCGTATAGAAAATTATACTGAAATTTTAAAGAATTTAGTAAGATTTAATCCTATTATGATTTGTTCAAATCCAGATAAAATTGTTATACGAGGAAAAAACTTTATGATTTGTGCAGGTCTTTTGGCTGAATTTTATGAGAAAATTGGAGGAAGGGTTGAATATTATGGTAAACCTTATAATCAAATCTACCAATTTTGTTATAAGAAAATTAAGAAAAAAAATCCAAAGATTTTAATTATTGGTGACTCGTTGGATAATGATATTAAAGGAGCAAATTTACAAAAAATTGACTCGCTTTTAATAACTGATGGTATACACAGAGAGGTAAATAAAAACAACAAGATTGATAAAGATAAATTAGATGATTTAATAAAAAAAAAAAATGTAATTCCAAATTTCTATATGAAACAACTTAATTAATGTGAGGTAGACTTGTCAGAAAAAAAAATGAAAGATTGGATTGATTTAGCAAAGAAAGAGTTAAAGGATAAAAAACTTGAGGATCTTTTTTGGGAGACTCCTGAGGGTATCAAAGTTAAACCTCTTTACACAAAAGATGATGTTGAAAACCTTAATCATGAAATTGGTTTTCCTGGACTTCCACCATATACTAGAGGTCCTCGAGCTACAATGTATACCAACAGACCCTGGACAATTAGACAGTATGCAGGTTTTTCGACAGCTGAGGAGTCCAATAAATTTTATAAAGAAGGCCTTAAAAATGGAGTTATGGGATTATCAGTCGCATTTGATCTAGCAACGCACAGAGGATATGATTCGGATCATCCAAGAGTTGTAGCTGATGTTGGGAATGCTGGGGTTGCCATCGATTCAGTTGAAGATATGAACGCTTTGTTTAATGGAATTCCTCTTGAGAAGATGAGTGTATCAATGACTATGAATGGAGCAGTTATACCTGTATTAGCATGTTTTATTGCTTGTGGTATCAATCAGGGATGTCCAATTGAAAAACTTACAGGAACGATTCAGAATGATATTTTAAAAGAATTTATGGTAAGGAATACATTTATTTTTCCTCCAAAACCAAGTATGAGGATCGTGGCTGATATAATTGAATATACATCAAAAAAAATGCCAAAATTTAATTCAATTTCTATAAGTGGTTACCACATGCAAGAAGCAGGTGCTAATCAAGTTCAAGAGCTTGCATATACCTTAGCCGATGGGAAGGAGTATGTGAAATCTGCATTAGAAAGAGGATTAGATATTGATGACTTTGCACCCAGATTATCTTTTTTCTGGTCAATTGGGATGAATTTTTTTATGGAGGTAGCAAAAATGAGAGCTGCACGATTCATGTGGTCTGAAATAATTAAAAAGTTTAATCCTCAGAATCAAAAAAGCCTTGCATTAAGAACTCATTGTCAAACATCTGGCGTTTCCCTAATGGAACAAGATGCTTATAATAATGTTGTAAGAACGACAGTAGAGGCAATGGCAGCTATTTTAGGGGGAACTCAATCACTCCACACTAATAGTTTTGATGAAGCATTAGCATTACCAACTCCATTTTCTGCAAGGATAGCTAGAAATACACAATTGATATTATCTGAGGAAACGGGAATTACGAATGTAGTTGATCCATTAGCAGGTTCATATTACGTAGAAAATTTAACTTCAAATATGGTTTCTGAAGCTAATAAATTGATAAATGAAATTGATGAAGTTGGTGGTATGGTCAAGGCAATTGAAATGGGTATTCCAAAAATGAGAATTGAAGAAAGTTCTGCTAAAAGGCAAGCAAAAGTAGATTCTGGAGAACAAATTATAGTTGGAGTCAATAAATATAAACCAACTGTGGATCAAGATATTAATATTTTATCAATTGATAATGAAAAAGTCAGAGGAAAACAAGTCTCAGCTTTACATAAACTAAAAAGCTCAAGAAATGATGAATTAGTAAAAAATTGTCTTAACAAAATTGAAGAATCCTCTCGCGGTAATAAAAACAATCTTTTAGAGGTTTGTGTAGAAGCTGCAAAAAATTATTGCACAGTAGGTGAAATGACAAATGCAATGGAAAAGGTTTTTGGGAGGCATACACTTTCCAATAAAACAATAAGTGGTGTTTATGGAAAAGCAGTAAAACCTTCAGACAAAATAAATTCTATAAATGAGCATATTAGTAATTTTCAAGAAAAACATGGAAGAAGACCAAGAATGTTAGTTGTTAAAATGGGACAAGATGGTCACGATAGAGGTGCTAAATTAATTGCGACCGCTTTTGCAGATCTTGGTTTTGATATCGATGTAGGTCCTTTATTTCAAACTCCTGATGAGGCTGCGGTTCAAGCAATTGAGAATGATGTGCATATTATTGGTGTATCAACTCTAGCTGCTGGTCATAAAACTTTAGTTCCACTTTTAGTCAAGGCGTTGAAAAATAATGACGCAGAAAACATTAAAGTTATTTGTGGAGGTGTTATTCCACCCCAGGATTATGAAGACTTATATAAAATTGGAGTTAGTAAAGTTTTTGGTCCTGGGACCAATATTCCTGAAGCAGCAATTGAAATTATAAAAATATTGTAGTAAATTATCCTATATGGTTAATTATGCGGCTAAAAGACTATCTTAAATTTAAAAAAATTTCAAATATAGAATTTGCAAAAAATCTTGGGATTTCGCACATATCTTTATCTAGATACATTTCTGGAGAGAGGTTCCCAGAAAAAAAAAATCTTTTAAAAATTTATAAAACAACAGACGGTCTAGTTACACCTAATGATTTTTATTTATCTGAAGTAATTTATCCTGAAAAATTAATTAAAGATAAAAATTGGTTAAATGAATTTAAAAGAAAAATTAGATCCGGATCTAGAAAACATTTAGCAAAATCAATAACTCTTGTTGAGTCATCATTAAAATCTGATCAAGTTTTATCAGAGGCATTATTGGAAAGTTTTAAAAAAAAGAAAGGTTCAATTCGAATTGGAATTACAGGTGTTCCTGGTGTAGGCAAATCTACATTTATTGAATCTTTTGGAATGAATTTAATTGATAAAGGATTCAAGATTGCAGTTCTTGCAATAGATCCATCATCTAAAAAAACTGGAGGATCAATTTTAGGAGATAAAACTAGGATGGAAAAATTATCTGTAAACCCAAATGCTTTTATTAGGCCGTCACCCAGTGATGGTCATTTGGGTGGAGTGGCAAAAAAAACTTATGAATCTATTCTTTGCTTGGAAGAGGCAGGGTTTGATATAATTTTTGTTGAAACAATGGGAGTTGGTCAGGCAGAAACAGAAGTTTATGATATGGTTGATATTTTTGCTGTTCTTTTATTACCTTCAGGAGGGGATGAATTGCAAGGTATAAAAAAAGGAATAATAGAAATTGCAGATATTATTATTGTAAACAAAGCAGATGGAGAATTAAAAAAATCAGCTGAAATTACTCAAAGAGAATATAAAAATGCCACTCATATGACAAATACCTCTAGAATAAAAACAACACTGGAAGTGTTTACCTGTTCTTCATTAAATTCAGAGGGTTTTTTAGAAATTTTGGAGTATATATTAAAATTTATTGAAATAAGAAAAACTAATGAAGATTTTTTCATAAATAGAGATACTCAAAGATCAAAGTGGATGTGGAATACTGTAAATCTCAAAGTTCAAGAATTTATTCAAAATAATTTAAAGAATAAAGAGTTTGTAAATTATATTCAAGAGGCAATGAAAGACAATGAATTAGGAATTTATAAAGCCTCTGAAATTATTTGTGATTACCTTTTAAAAAATAAATAGAAGGATTATTGATTTTTTCTAAATTATATGATTTATGGTATTTTATAATGGTAAAAAAATGCAAAATAACAAATGTTAAACCAATGTCTGGAAATAATGTCAGTCATGCAGTTAACAAAACAAAAAGAAGGTTCCTTCCAAACCTTCAAAATACATCTTTTTATTCTGAAATTTTAGATAAAAATATCAGGTTAAAAGTTACATCAAAAGGAATTAAGACAGTTGAAAAAAATGGTGGTATTGATAATTATCTTCTTGGACTCAAAAATTCTAAATTAAACTGCGAAACTAGAAAATTAAAAAAGATTCTAGAAAATAAAAAGTCTTAAAAATTTAATATCATCTACTACCTAACATAACAGTTAGATTGTCTATTATCACATCACCTAGATTTTTTACATCATCAATGACAAAGGCGTTTTTATAGTATTTTGAAACATCATGACCAATTCCAATAGCTAAAAGTTGTATTTTTTTTTTTTTTTCAATTCTTTCAACAATTTCTTTTAGATGATTATCTAATATATCTGGATAATTTAATGATAGCGTTGAATCATCGACAGGGGCCCCATCAGAAATAACTATGAGAATTTTCTTTTTTTCGAGTCTTTTAGTTAAACGATTATATGCCCAAAGTAATGCTTCACCATCAATATTTTCTTTAAGAATTCCTTCTTTGAGAATTAACCCTAAGTTATTTTTACAATTAGACCATGGGTTGTCTGCATCCTTATAGATAATATGCAATAGATCATTTAATCTACCAGGAAAATTAACCTTACCTTTTTCTTCCCATTTTTTTTTTGAATTTCCACCCTTCCATTCTTTTGTAGTAAAACCGAGAATCTCGACATTTACATTACATTTTTCTAATACCTTTGTTATTATTTCAGCTGTTATTGCCGAAGTAATAATAGGCTTTCCTCTCATAGAGCCAGAATTATCAAGAAGAAGGGAAACAACAGTATTTTTTTCTTTGGTTTCTTTTTCGTATTTAAAGATATTTAAATAATTTGGGTTAGCTATAAAATTTGCAAACCTTGAGGTATCAAAATAACCATTTTCTTGGTCAAATTTCCATGAATTGTAGTTTAATGAGTTAAAAAGTTTATCGAGCTTTCTTACAAGTTTATTAATAAGTTTTGAATTTTCAAAATATTCTTTTTCAAATTGTTTTCTTAATTCAATTAATTCTTCTTTTTTAGATAGTTTTTTAGCATTTATAAAAAGGTCAAACTCCTTTGTAAAATACTTGTAGGGTTGTTTTTTTTTTTTAGAAAGATTTTCTTGAATCTGAGAATCATGAAGTTCTTTTGATTTTTTTTTGGAATTTTTTTCACTATCTTTTTCTATCTTAATTAGTTTCTGCTGTTTTTTCTTGGAGGATGACTTTTCATCTTCACTTTTTAAATCATCTTCATTCTCGACATTAGGGGTTTCTTTTTCAATAGACTTGAAGTTTTTATTTATTATATCCAAACTTTTCTCAGAGAACTTCAGCTGGTTTTTTAAATATTTTTTTAGTTCTTGGAGGTCCTTAATTCTAATTTTTGGGAATTCTTTTTTAAAAGATTTATCTAAAGATGAGGATTTTTTAAAATAGTTAATTAAAGTTTTAAATAGAATTTCATCCTTTTTCTTCAATTCAAATTCAAAAAGTAAATTAAGTTGTGTGAAGTATTTTGTTATATTTATTTCACAACCACAAAACTCTTTAAACCCAAAGAAAAGTGATCTGCATGAATTAAAAATCTTAAAAATATTTTTTTTGTACTCATCTTGAGGTTGGAAATCTTTTAAAATTTTTTCATTTGTAAAACGTAAATTTAATGATTTGAAATCATATAGACCACGCAAAATTATTACATTATTTTCATCGAAGTGGACATTGTTATTTTCTGGTAGTTTGTATCCAATTAATTCTTCCGTATTTTTCTTTTTAATTATTTTTGATAAACTGGTTGCAACAATCTTTTGATTATTTAAAAATTCTTGTTTAGTGTTATTGCCCAAGTTCTCTCCCGAAACAACGTTGGTAAAATTCTGAAATTATCTTTTTATCATTTTCATCACATTTATTTAAGAATGTGAGTTTAAATGCCAAATCGATATCTTTAAATACTTGTATATTTTGTGCCCAAATTATTGTAGTTCTTGGAGACATTATTGTTGATATATCTGAAAGTAAAAAAGAGTTCCTGATAAGATTAGCTAACTTGACCATATTAGGAATTTGGCTTTTAGTTTTTTTATCAATCTTTCCTAATTTTCCCTCGATTACTTTAACTTCTACTTCATCTTTCATAAATGATAGTGTTGTAAAAACGTTCCATCTGTCAAGTTGACCTTGATTAAGGTTTTGAGTACCATGATATAAACCTGAGGAATCACCGGCACCTAATGTGTTGCAAGTCGCAAAGATTCTAAAGTAAGGATTTGGTGTTAAGATTTTATTTTGATCTAATAGTGTTAGCTTCCCATCAGATTCAAGTAATCGCTGAATAACAAACATCACATCTGGTCTTCCCGCGTCGTATTCGTCAAAAACTAGAGCTACTGGGTTTTCAATAGACCAAGGTAATAACCCTTGTTCAAATGTTGTAATTTGTTTATGGTCTTCAATTTTGATCGCATCTTTACCGAGTAGGTCAAATCTACTTATGTGACCATCTAAATTAATTCTTAAGCATGGCCAATTAAGCCTTGCTGCAACCTGCTCTATGTGAGTTGATTTCCCTGTTCCGTGTAAACCTTGAACTAAGACTCGTTTATTATGATTGAAACCTGCAATAATTGACAGAGTCGTAATTTCGTCAAAAACGTAACTATTGTCAATTTTCGGAACGAGTTCTGTTTTTTTTGAAAAGTGCTTAACAGGAATTCTTTTTTTTGTTCCAAAAACTTCATCTGTGTAAGAAGTAGAGTCAGTTTTATTTAAGATATCTAGTTGATTATTTAATTTCATTTTTTTTTTTTAAAACTTTGAGTAAAAATTTATAGGATTTATTTATTTCTTTAATTTTTGAGTCTTTGTTTAGTAAGTTTTTGTTTAGATCTGGATGATATTTTTTTACCAATTCTTTATATCTTTTTTTTAGGTTTTTTTCATTAAAATCATATTTTATTGAAAATAACATCAATGCCTTTTCAATTTCTTTATTATCTGGGGTTTGATAGGATTTTTTAAATTTTTTATTTTTTTTGTCAAACTTAATTTTTTCCTTATTAAATTTATAATCAAATTCAAACTTAATATTTGATGTAGACCCGTTAGCAAATGGTAATGTAGGTCTACCTTCAAAGAAGTCATTTTTTTGATAATCATAAATTTGCTTTTGACTTTTTCCAGCAAAAAAATTCCATCTTTTATTGTATAATCTTATATGCTGTAGGCAAAAAAAATATTTTTCATTACTATTTGGTGATTTGGGTGCTTCATAAGTACCTAACTCCATACAATCTTTTTGATCACATAGAGTGATATTTTCTTGATTTATAAAATCATCAAAAACCTGATTTGACTTTTTTCTCATAATGTTATTCTATTACTTAATATATGAATGAATCAACAATATACAAAAAACTAAATGATTTTTTTAAGCCAGAAATCTTAAAAGTTAATAATGATTCTCATATGCATTCTGGTCACGCTGATAGTCCAAATACAGGTAACTCACACTTTTCTATAATCATTAAATCAGATAAATTAAAGGAATTAAGCCGACTTCAGGGCCAAAGAAAAATCCATGAATTATTGAGTAGCGAATTTAAAGCTGGTTTGCACGCTCTTTCTATAAAAATAATTTTTTAACTACCATAACCTGTTCCAAACATAAATTCTTGATGTTTTTTTAGTGAGTCTTGGAGCTCACTGTGAGCGTAGTCATATAAATCTCTCATAGATAAAATGCCAATTATCTTTTTATTTTCAACAACTGGAAGGTGTCTGAACCCCCTGGATTTCATTACATGTATTGCATCATGAGTGGTCTTTTTTGGTGAGATGGTCTCAACATTTTTAGTCATTATTTTTGAAACTTTAGTTTTTTTTGGATCCAAATCTTTGGGTATGACTCTAAATGCTAAGTCACGCTCTGATATAATTCCAACGAGTGTGTCCGGGTTTTGAGTTTCACATACTAATAGTGCTCCACATTTATTTCTGACCATTGACTCGGCAGCTTCACTAGCTGATTGGCTAGAACGAATTATTACTAGCCTCTGATCAATCAAAACTTTATCAAGTAAATCTTGAATAATCACAAAAATCTCCCCATTAAAATAATATAATACTTTTAATAAAAAGCTAATTTTTTTTTAAATAAATTTTATTTGTTTATTTTAACTAATGTTATTTGATTGTTTTTCTTCGATAATATTTTAAATTTTAAATCATAAAATGAGAATATTTGCCCTTTTTTCGGAATCATTCTACTTTCATACAAAACTAACCCTGCAACAGTTGATGCATGAGAAACAGGAATATTAATATTTAATTCTTTATTTAAATCCCTAATACTTACATCTCCTTTGACTAAAAAGCTATCTTCAGTTAGTGGTTTAATACCTTTAATTTTTTTCGTTATTTTTAGAACATCGTGTTCATCGTCAATATCTCCAACTATTTCTTCAATAATATCTTCAAGGGTTACTATACCTAAAAACTCTCCGTATTCATCTACAACGATTGAGAAGTGCTCTTTTCTTCTCTTAAATTCCATTAGTTGATTATCGAGTCTTGTTGACTCAGGAATAAACCAAGGTTTTTGACATAATGGCTTAATATCGAAATTTTTTTTATCTACACCCTGTAATTCAATTAACTTTCTTATATGAAATATTCCTATGATATTTTCAGGGTTTTTATCCCATATTGGTATCCGTGAATGAGGAGAGTTTTTAAGTTTGTTAATTAAATCATTATATTGAATATTAGATGATAAGCTAAATATATCTTTTCTTGGGATCATAATTGAAACAACAGTTATTTCATCAAGATCAAGGATTGATTTCAACATATTTTTTTCATCTTTAGAGGTGTCTTCTCCATGAAGATCAATTGCTCCTCTAAGCTCTTCCTCTCTTTTTTCAGAGATTTCTTCTTTTTTTAGATTTAGATAATTAACACCCAATATTTTCAAGATAGTAGATGCAACAAAATTAAGAGTTACAGTTAACGGGTATAACAAGTAAACTAATACCCTCATTAATGGTGCAATTTTAAGTGCATATTGATCTGCCTTGGATAAGGCAAGTGTTTTAGGGATAAGTTCACCAAAAAGAAGAATCATTAATGTCATTATTACAGTCGCATATAGAATACCTTCATTGTTGGTAACCTCTAAAAGAATTTTTGTCGCAATAGCAGATGCTAGAATATTTACTAAGTTATTAGCAAATAATATGGTGCAAATTAAACGTTCCTTATCCTTGAATAATTCCTCAAATATCTTAGCATTTTTTTTTCCAGTTTTAGCCATGTTGTGTAATCTAGGTTTTGATGCAGAAGTTAGGGATGTCTCTGAACCAGAAAAGAAAGCCGAAAGAATTAATAAACCAACAATTGAGCCAATTAAAATATGTAAGGGTAAATCCATTATTCTAGATTTTGATTAAGAAATACTGCAAGTTTTTTTTGATTTTGAACAACATAACTGCGTGTTTTACCACATTCTTTTAATAAAATAAATTTAATCTTATCATTCTTTACTTTCTTATCAAACTTAAGATATTTAATAAATTTTCGAACTGAAAGATTTATTCCGTAATCTTTTAATTTATAAGGAATTTTTAGGCTTTTTAGATGTATTTCATATTCGCTAACAATATCATTTTTACAAAAGCCCAAAAATTTTGAAAATTTAAGTGCTAAAAACATTCCCAGGAAAATCGCTTCACCATGAATAATTTTTTTTGAAAAACTAGTTAGCGATTCAATAGCATGACCAAATGTGTGACCAAAATTTAAAATTTCCCTTATATTTTTTTCTTTTTCGTCTTCAGATACGATATCAGATTTAATAGAACAACTTCTACTAATGGCATAATGTAAGGGCTCAGTATTAAGAGAAATTATTTCTTTTCCATTTTTTTTTAACCAATCAAAGAACTTTTTATCCTTTATTAAGGAATATTTTAAGATTTCTGCATAACCAGCAAGCACCTGTCTTTTTTCAAGTGATTTCAGAGTATTTGTAGAAATAATGACAGCTTTAGGTTGATTAAAGGTTCCAATGAGGTTTTTACCGTACTTAGAATTTATAGCAGTTTTACCACCGACTGAACTATCAACTTGGGATAATAAAGTTGTTGGAATTTGAACAAAGTCCAGACCTCTTAAGAGCAGATTTGATGATAATCCAACTAAATCGCCAATTACTCCACCTCCAATACATAAAATTAATGATCTTCTATCAATTTGGTTTTTCAATATTTTTTCACACAAACTTTCAAGATAATAAAAACTTTTTGTTTTCTCTCCACCAGGTAGTATTATTTTTATGATCTTTCCTTTTAATGAATTTTCAATTGATTCAAAATTTTTTTTTTGTTTTTTAATAATATTTCTATCGGTTACTATTATTATTTTTGAATAATAACTAAAGTTTTTAGTCAATTTCCTAATTTTTGTTAGGAGGTTTACTCCAATAAAGATTGGATAACTTTTTAAACCTAATTGGACATTTAATTTTTTAATTTTCTGCATATTGTATTAGTTTGTTTATTATTTTTTGAGTTATGTCCTTTGCTGAAATCTCATCAACTAAAATTCTAATATCTGAACGATTGTAGCTTTCTTTTCTATTCTCATACATTTTTTCAAGGTTTTTTCTCAAATTTCCAAATTTTAATTTAGGTCTATTTCTTGTATTACTGGATAACCTTTCAACTAAATTTGATAAATTAATGTCTAAAAAAATACTGATACTTTTTTTTTTTATAATATCAAAATTTTCTTTATCGGCAAGAATTCCTGCTCCTGTTGAAATAATTGAGTTAACATTCTCATTTAATGATTTTATTAAGATTTTTTTTTCAATTCTTCTAAACTCTTTTTCACCAAAATTTTCAAAAAAATTATGTATTTTCTCACCAGAAGCTTTCTCAATTTCAAAATCTATATCAATAAAATTCTTTCTTAGATTTTTTGACAGTATTTTACCAATTGTTGTTTTACCAACCCCAGTCATCCCAACAAGGACAATATTTTTTTTTTCTAAAATCATTGTAATGTATATTAACTTTAATAATTAGTGTATAATTTGTATAATTAATTTTAATAATATAAACCAGATAATAATGAATAAGTTGGCTTTAAAAATTTTGGTATCATTTACTATTACCTTTTTAATATTTCTAATTTACCTTGGTACTACTGATTTTGCATTAAAACCAAAAATTATTGAAAGTGATATTAAGATTGAAAAAAATTAAAGTAATTTTTTTACTAATCATACTTTCTTTTAATACTACAAAATCTAATCAAATTTTTGATGCAACAAAAAAACAAAAAGATTTTGTTCAAAAAGGTTTAATATCAGAATTTGATAATTCTGAAGATGATGAAATATGGAATAGAATATTTCTTAATAGAAGTCCTAAAGAAATAAGTGAATTTATTCAATTATTACCCAATAGAAACCCAAACCCAGTAGTTCAGGAAATTATTTACAAAATTTTAACCTCAAAAAAATCTTTTAAGGAAGGTCTCTTTT
>JBJKUQ010000016.1:0-93624 GCA_045563015.1 Alphaproteobacteria bacterium
ATTTCTTTTTGCTCCTCAATATACCCCCACCGACTTTGTTGTATTTTATTTTCAATGTTCATAAGTGCAAACAGTTTTTTGTAATCAAATTCTCTCAAAATAAAGAAATAAGTTAAAATAGCTGAATTAGTTATACCAACAAATTTATAAAAGACAGTAAGATAAAAATTATTCAATTTAGATAAATAAGTGAAAAAAGAATTCTGATTAAAATTATTATCTATGAAATTAAAGCTTTTAATATAACTTAATTTCATTTCAAACTTTTTACTAAACCTTTCTACATAGTTATTATATTTTTCAATAATTTCATTCAATAATTTTTCATCATCAAAATTTCTAAAGAGTGTTAAATCATTCTTTAATTTAAAAATTATATCTTTTATAATTAAAATTTTATCATTTTGATCAAGATTACATGCAAATAAAGTTAAAGATAAAACTGAATTGGGATCCTTTCCATTCAATTTTGTATTTAACTGATTCACTATAATCTCTGCATGTTTTTTATTTACAGCAATTAATGGAAATAAATTTGGAGTTTTAAAAACATTTTCATTTTTAAAAATAGTAAAATTAGTATTATTTTTTTTATATCGAAATTTCATTTAAAAAAATCTCTGAAAATCCTCTAAATTATTAAAATCATTGTTACTATGTAATTTATTAATAGGATAATTCATATTCTCTAATTTATTTTCAAAATATGCAGGAAGTGGAGCTGTAATTTTTATTTTTTTATTTTTATTAAAAAAGTTTATAGACATAGAATGTAGGTAAAAATTTGAATTAACACCAACTTTATCTAATTTATTTTTAAACTTATCATCACCTACTATTGAATTTCCAATGATACTGAAATGTTTTCTTATTTGATGCTTTCTACCAGTTATTGGAAATGCTAAAATCAATGATTGGTTTTTATAAGTTTTTAACACAGAAAAATAAGTTTTGGATTCTAGCTCTTTTTCTGTTGTGAAAATTGGCTTATCTATAAAGCCTTTTCTAACTTCGGGGTTACCATTAACTAATAACAGATATTTTTTTTCTATAAGTCTATCTTTGAAAAGACTAGTAAAATACTGAGCGTATTCAATATTTCTTGCTACAAGTATAACACCAGATGTCTTTTTATCAATTCTGTGAACTAATTTTGGTTTTGTGGAGTATTTAAATTTTAGTGCTTCTAATAAATTATCCAAACTAATCTTTACTTTAGTTCCTCCTTGTACAGCTACTCCACTAGGTTTATTTATTGCAATAAAATTTTCATCTTTAAAAATCACCCATGATTTTACTTTTTTTGATAATTGAGTATCAATATTAAAAGATAGCTTTGGTTTATCATTAATATTAATGAATAACTTAATAATATTTTTTGTTTTTAAAATGTAAGTGTTTTTTATTCTTTTATTATTTACTTTTACAAGTCCTTTTCTGATGATTTTACAAATTAATGGATAACTAAGACTAGAAAAGTTTTTTTTTAGAAAATAGTCAATTCTTTTTCCATCAAAGTTTTCATCAACTACTAATTCATGATTACGTTTATTATTCATTGATAATAAACTCTTTTTTTTGAGCTATTTCTTTTTAGACTCAACACTAGGTGTAGTTTTTTTTTCTACTTTTTTTTCAGTAACATTTTGTAATGAAGGTTGTTGATTTGCCAGGGGTTCTTGTAAGTTTTTATCTTTTTTATTTTTTTCTCTATTTTTGTCAATTAGGCCTTTTGCATTTACATCTCTATCAACAAGCTCAATAATTGCTTTTGGTGCGGCATCACCATACCTAAAGCCTGATTTTAGAACTCTTACGTAACCACCATTTCTATTTGTATATCTTTTTGCTAGCACTCCAAAAATCTTTTCAACTAAAGTTTTGTCTCGCAGATAACTAAATACTTTCCTCTTTGAATGAAGGTTATTAGACTTTCCAGTATGAAGAATTTTTTCAACAAATGGTCTTAGGTCTTTTGCTTTTGGAAGTGTTGTCTCAATTTGTTCATTTATGATTAATGATTTAGCAAGATTCTTTAAAAGAGCAATTCTATGACTTGTCTTCCTGTTAAGCTTTCTACCTGATATTTTGTGTCTCATTTTTGTTCCTTAGTATGGATCATCAAGTTTTTTTCTTATATCTTCAATATTTTCTGGAGGCCAGCCCTCAATCTTCATACCTAATTCTAAACTCATTGTTGATAAAATTTCTTTAATTTCATTGAGTGATTTTCTACCAAAATTTGGAGTCCTTAGCATTTCAGATTCTGTTTTTTGAACTAGATCACCAATATAAATTATTTCATCATTTTTCAAACAATTAGCTGATCTGACCGATAACTCTAATTCTTCTACTTTTCTCAACAAATTAACATTTAGCTGAGGCTCATCTTTACTCTGTGTTACAACTTCTTCAACTGGTTCTTCAAAGTTTATGAACATTTTAAGTTGTTCATCAATTATTCGCGCGGCAAAAGCAACCGAATCCTCTGGGACTACAGAGCCATTTGTTTCAATGCTCATTATGAGTTTATCGTAATCTGTAACTTGACCAACCCTTGAGTTTTCAACTCTAAATGAAACTCTTCTAACAGGAGAAAAAAAAGAATCAATATATATTGTTCCGAGAGGTGCATCTTCTCCATTTTCATGTTTAATTGCTGGAACATAACCTTTACCTTGTTCAACATTTAATGTCATGTCAATTTTTGCCTTTGAATCTAATGTACAAATATGTAGATCCTTATTTAAAACTTCAACATGAGCACCACAATCAATATCTCCAGCCTTGATTTCTTTTGAACCAGTTGCTTTTATATAAATCTTAGAATTCTCAACATCACTAAGCTTTAGAGCAAGTTGTTTAATATTTAATATAATTTCTGTTACGTCTTCTATAATTCCTGGGATTGATGAAAATTCATGTGTAACTCCCTCTATTTTGATTGATGTAACGGCTGCCCCTCTTATTGAAGACAATAAGACTCTTCTTAACATATTTCCTAAGGTCTGCCCATATCCACTTTCAAGTGGCTCAGCTATTAATTCAGCATTAGTTATATTTTCTTTATCTTTTGAAAATTCAATTTTTTTTGGCTTAATTAATTCTTTCCAATTTTTATTTATCACAGTTTCTATACCTCATTCATTAAAAATTAAATTTATACTCTTCTTCTTTTTGATGGTCTACATCCATTGTGTGGTATTGGGGTAATATCTTTAATTACTGTTATATTTAAACCAGTTGAACCTAGTGCCCTAATAGCAGACTCTCTTCCGTTACCAGGACCTTTAATAATAATCTCTATATGCTTCATACCATGTTCCATAGCTTTTTTTCCAGCTTCTTCAGCAGCTAATTGAGCAGCAAATGGTGTTGATTTTCTTGAACCCTTAAACCCTTTATTGCCAGAAGAAGACCAAGATATTGTATTACCAGTTGTATCAGTTATTGTTATTATGGTGTTATTAAATGTTGAATTTATGTGGGCTACACCAGACGGGATGTTCTTTTTTACTTTTTTTTTTGATTTTGGTTTATTAGCTACCATAATTGATTAAACAGCCTTCTTTTTCCCAGCAATTGGAACTGCTTTACCTTTACGAGTCCTTGCGTTTGTATGCGTACGCTGCCCTCTTACTGGTAGTTTATTTCTATGACGAAGACCTCTATAACAACCTAAATCTGTTAATCTTTTGATATTTGATGATATAGACCTTCTTAGGTCTCCTTCAACGACATAATTCTTGTCTATACACTCTCTAATTTTAATAACTTCATCTTCGGTTAGATCATTAACCCTTTTGCTGACGTCAATGTTCACTGCAGAACATATGTCTTTAGAGAACTTTTTACCTATTCCGAGGATATAGGTAAGAGCCACTACTAATCTTTTAGAACTGGGTACATTAACCCCTGCAATTCTAGCCACAATTAAACCCTTAATAAATACAAAACTGGATTATATTTTTTTTTAATTTTAAGTCAACACTATCTAATTAATAATATTTAAAATTTCCTTATTTACATTTTCTATCGAGTCCATTCCATCAACTAAACTTAATATTCCTTTATCTTTATAGTAGCTTACTATTGGCAAAGTTATATTTTTATATACATCGATTCTTTTATTTAACGTCTCAAGGTTATCATCCAGACGTTTTTTATTACTTGACTCATTAGCACGTTTTAAAATTCTTTCTTCTAAAATTTTAAAATCCACTTCAATTAATATAGCATGATCAAGTTTAATTGATTTCTCTTCTAAAGAATTATTCAAAACCCTTGCTTGATTTAGATTTCTAGGAAACCCATCAAAAATTATGCTCTTATCTTCTAAAACTGAAATCTTTTCTATTATTAAATTGATTACAATTTCATCCGGAACCAAATCACCTTTATTCATAATATTTATAATTTCTTTGCCATAAGAGGAGTTCTCTCTAGAGGTTTGTTCTCGTAATAAATCTCCAGTAGAAAGTTGAAAGAATTTAAAATTTTCAACAAGAATTTGAGATTGCGTTCCTTTACCACACCCTGGAGGACCTAACAAAACAACTTTACTCATTACCTTCTTCTTAGATTTGATTTTCTTATTAAACCTTCATACTGATGAGCCAAAAGATAAGATTGAATCTGTGTTACAGTATCCATTGTGACGCTTACAACAATCAAAAGGCTAGTTCCACCAAAATAAAAAGGGACCTTATATTTAGAAATCAATAATTCTGGCAACAAGCAAACAAATGACAAGTATATTGACCCTAAAACTGTCAATCTAGTAAGTATATAGTCTAAATATTTTGCTGTATTTTCCCCAGGACGAATACCAGGAATAAAACCGCCATACTTTTTTAAATTATCCGCAGTATCTTTAGGATTAAAAACTATAGCAGTATAAAAAAAAGCAAAAAAAACTATCATGGCTGTGTAGACTGTCAAATACACAGGATGACCACGGCTAAGATATTGACTCAAAGTGTTAAGCCATTCAGGCCCTGTACCAGCGTTAAAGCTAACAAAAGTTATAGGTAGTAGAAGTAAGGAGCTAGCAAAGATTGGAGGAATAACACCAGCTGTATTAATTTTTAATGGTAAATGAGATGAATCTGCAACTTTATTTCCAGCTCCAGGCTGCCTTTTAGGATATTGAATAGTAATTCTTCTTTGTCCTCTTTCAACATAAACCATAAATGCGATTACACTAACTGACATAATTAAAAGAAAAACAATGAAAATTGTTGACAAAGCACCCGTTCTTCCAAGCTCAAACGTAGTGCTCAAGGCGACGGGAAGTTGGGCAACAATTCCAGTGAAAATAATTAAAGATATACCGTTTCCAATTCCTCTCTGAGTTATTTGCTCACCCAACCAAACTAAAAAAATTGTCCCAGAAACAAGAGTAATTACAGTAGTAAATCTAAAAAACATACCTGGATCAATAACCGCTTGTAACCCTTGACTACTAGCCATATTTTCAATTCCAACAGCAACACCATAACCTTGAACAGTAGCTAAAAATACTGTTCCGTATCTTGCATATTGATTAATTTTTTTTCTTCCTATTTCTCCTTCTTTTTTTAGTTGTTCCAATTGTGGAGAAATAACAGTCAATAACTGCATTATTATGCTAGCAGAAATGTAAGGCATAATATTTAATGCAAATACTGTCATCCTTCCTAATGCACCTCCTGCAAACATATCAAACATTCCAAGTATTCCTCCAACATTCGCACTGAAAACTTTTTCAAGTGCAACCGGGTCAATACCTGGTAAAGGTATATATGATCCAATTCTGTATACAATTAGAGCTAAAAGTGTAAAAAATATTCTTTTCTTTAAATCTTCAGCTTTTCCGATTGATCCGAAATTTATTCTAGAGGCAATTTGTTCAGAAACTGAGGCCATTATTTATCAGACTTATCTTTAGGTTTAACTACTTTATTTGAAGGCTTAGGTTTTGAAACTTTACTATTATTTGAAACAAGATCATTTGTATTTTTTTTTTCAGTCTTCTTTGGTTTAGGTTCAACGATTTTACTTTTACTATTTTTTTTTTCAATTGATGGGCTAGGTTTGTTCAAATCATTCTTTTTTTTTGTTTCAATTTTTGGCTTCTCATTTAACTGATTCAAGTTTTTTTTAAAATCAATGATAGTTAAATCTCCACCAACCCTTTTGAACTCTTCAACCACGCTCTTTGATGCTGCATGGGTCTCTAAAGAAATTGGCTTTTCAAGTTTTTTTCCCAATAATATTTTTATAAACGATTTTTTTCCAGATTTTGATAAATTTAAGATTTGCTCTATTTTAACTGAGGATTTTTCTTTAACTATTTTCTTCTCCAATAAAAAATTAAGAAAATCTGTTTTTAACACTACTTTTTTAATTTTTGACCTTGATTTAAAACCATGTTTAGGCATTCTCATATGAAGTGGCATTTGTCCTCCTTCAAAACCATTTATTGAAACACCTGTTCTAGATTTTTGACCTTTCATTCCTCTTCCACCAGTTTTTCCTTTACCAGATCCAATACCTCTGCAGATCCTTTTTCTTTTTTTTAATTTTTCTTTAGAGGCACCTATTTCATTTAGTTTCATAATTATACCTTTTCATACCTTATTAAATGTTTAACTTTTTCTATCATTCCATTTGTTGAAGGGTTATCTTCCAAAATCTTTTCTCTGTTAATTTTATTAAGTCCCAAAGAAATCAAAATTTTTCTTTGAAGACCATTTCTTCCTATTGGACTTTTGATTTGTGTAACTTTAATTTTTGGCATTTTCAATACCATCAGTAAGTTTTCTTCTCTTAGTAATATCATTAATTTTTAACCCTCTTCTCATAGCTATTATTTTAGGAGAGGAAGCTAACCTTAATGCTTCAAAGGTTGCTCTAACCATATTATGTGGGTTAGAACTACCCACTGATTTTGCAACAATATCTTGAATACCTAATGCCTCAAAAACCGCTCTCATAGGACCACCTGCTATCACACCCGTACCAGAGGGAGCTGATCTAAGATAAACTTTTCCTGAATCAAATCTACCTTTAATATCATGATGAAGCGTTTTACCTTGTTTTAGCGGAACGCGAATCATTTTTGCTTTAGCCTCATCTGTAGCTTTTTTAATTGCCTCGGGAACTTCTTTAGCTTTACCTTTTCCATGCCCAACCATTCCATTGCCATCACCAACTACTACTAATGCTGCAAAGCTAAACCTTCTTCCACCTTTGACAACTTTTGCTACTCTATTAATACTTACTAGTTTTTCAATAAACTCGTTTTGTTCTTCATTTCTAGAGTTACCGTTAAAGTTAGATGATGAATTATTATTTGAATACTTTTTTGATTCTTTAGAATCATTATTTTTTGTGGGCTGCTTTGTTTTTTTTGGATCTAAGGTTTTTGAACCTACTAAAGTCTTACTTTTATTTGAGACCTGTTTACTATTTTGTTCAACATTAGGTTCTTTTTTTAATAATTCAGTTGATTTTTTTTCAGAGATATTTTCTGGTTTTTTTTCTTCATCTACTTGAGATTTTTTAGAACTAACCTTGTATGCAGTAGAACTCTTATCATCTTTTACTTTTATATTTTTACTCTCAATACCATCAGATACTTTATCGTCAAGTTTATTATTTGATTTTTCATCAGTCTTTTTATTTTTATCTTCAACCATAATTCAATTCCTAAAATTTTATTCCTTTCGATCTTATTCCCATAGCTAATTCTTTTACTCGTCCATGATAAAGAAATCCACCTCTATCAAATGTTATTTTTGTTTTTAATTTTTTTTCTTTAATTCTTTCCGCAACTTTTTCACCAACTTTAAAGGCAATCTCTCTTGGAAGTCCTTTCATATCTCTAAATTCTTTTTCAATTGATGAACCACATACGATTGTTTTACTGCTACTGTCATCAATTAATTGGGCATAAATATGATTGTTTGATCTAAACAAACTTAACCTTAAATTATTCTTTTTTTTCAATTTAAATCTTATTCTTTTTGCCCTTCTAATTGTATTAATTCTTTTTTGCATTATTTTTTCTTACCTTCTTTTCTTCGTATATACTCATCTTTGTATTTTATTCCTTTACCTTTATAAGGCTCTGGCTTTCTGAAAGATCTAATATTTGCAGCAATTTGACCTACCCTTTGTTTGTCTATCCCCAAAACTTTAATTTGAGTTGGTTTAGCAACTTCAATTTTTAGATCTCCTGGAATCTCAAATAATATTGGATGGGAATATCCAAGAAGTAATTCTAGATTTTTTCCTTTTGGAGCAGCCTTGTAGCCAACTCCATTAAGTTCCAATTCTTTGAAAAATCCAGACGAAACGCCTTCCACAATATTTGATATTCTAGATCTTATAGTACCCCACATTCTTGAATGATGTTGACTTTGACCACCTTTTGTAACAAAAATACTATTATTCTTAACTTCAACTTTTGCATCATTTTTAAAAGAAAAGGACAACTCACCAAGTTTTCCCTTAGCAAAAATCACTCCATCCTCAATTTTAATTTCGGTGTTTTCGGGTATTGTTATCGGTATTCTTCCGCTTCTAGACATTAATCAATCCTTTTAGAAAATTTTGCATAAAATTTCTCCGCCAACATTTTCTGTTCTTGCTTCGTGATCAGACAAAACTCCTTTTGATGTAGATAAAATTGATATACCTAGACCATCAAAGTTTCTTTGTAAATCTTTAATATTCGAGTAAACACGTCTTCCAGGAGTAGATACTCTAGAGATACTTTTTATGACAGGTTCTCCTTCAACGTATTTTAGTTCAATTTTAAATTCATTTTTATTGCTATCAAGTTCAACTTTCTTAAAGCCCCTTATATAACCTTCTCTGTGTAATACATCAAGAACATTTCCTCTAAACCTTGAGGCAGGCATAGAAACAGAATCTTTACCTCTCATTAAACCATTTCTAATTCTGGTTAACATATCTCCTAGTGGGTCTGATAAACTCATGATTAAATACCTCCGTTTCTACCAACTTGACTTTGTAATTCCAGGGATATGTCCAATAGATGCCAATTCGCGAAAGGCTATCCTGGACAATTTAAATTTTCTATAAACACCCCTGGATCTACCTGTAAGAACGCATCTATTTCTAATACGAACTTTGGAAGCATTCCTGGGTATTTTTGAAAGTTTTAGTCTTGCTTGAAAACGCTCCTCTGGTGTTAATTTTTTATTATTTGCCTGTTTTAGAAGTTTGTCGTGCTTAACTTTATATTTTTCATAAAGCTTTACTCTTTTTTTATTTCTCTCAATTAAACTTAATTTTGACATAAAAACTCCTTTACTTTTTAAATGGTAGGTTAAAACCTTTCAATAATTCAAGCGCATGATCCTGATTATTTGTATCTGTTACTATGTTAATATCCATTCCCCTTACTTTATCAATTTTATCATAATCAATTTCTGGAAAAATGATTTGTTCTTTAATTCCTATGGAATAATTGCCGTTCCCATCAAACGATTTTGAAGATAAACCTTTAAAATCTCTAACTCTAGGTAGGGCGATATAAATTAAACGATCTAAAAATTCATACATTCTGTTTTTTCTTAATGTAACTTTACAACCAATGCTGAGACCTTTTCTTAACTTAAAACCTGCAATGGATTTTTTGGCTTTTGTTACTACTGGTTTTTGTCCGGTAATTGAAGCTAAGTCATCTAATGCTGCATTAATTTTTTTTGAATCTGACACTGCTTCACCAACACCAATATTTACAACAATTTTAGAGATCTTTGGTACTTCAAAAATATTTTTTAAACCAAACTTTTGTTTTAGTTTTTCTTTTAATTCATTCTGATAAAAAATTTTTAGTCTTGCCATAATATAAACCTAATTTAATGTTTCTCCTGATTTTTTTGCAAATCTAACTTTTTTCCCATCTTCAAGCTTTTTAAAACCAACTCGAGTAGGCTTAGATGTTTTAGGATCTAACAGTGCTAATTTGCATAAGAAAATTGGCATCTCTATGCTTTCTATACCACCTTTATTTGTTGCTGATTGTTTATTGTGTTTTTTTACAATATTTACACCTTCTACTACTGCTTTTTTTCTTTCATCTTTTTTTGAAGTAACAATTCTTAGAACTTTACCGTTTTTTCCTTTATGTTTTCCCGATAAAACCACGACACTGTCACCTTTCTTAATCTTCATTGCCATACTTATAAAACCTCCGGTGCCAAAGATATGATTTTCATATATTTTTTTGCTCTCAACTCTCTTGTAACTGGACCAAAAATTCTAGTACCAATTGGTTCTCCATTATTATTTATTAAGACTGCAGCATTTCTATCAAATCTAATTGATGAACCGTCTGTTCTATAAACCTCTTTAGCAGTTCTGACAATAACAGCTTTATGGATATCACCTTTTTTTACTTTACCCCTTGGAATTGCATCTTTTATAGTAATTACTATTACGTCACCAATTGAAGCAAAACGCCTTTTTGATCCCCCAAGAACTTTAATACACTGTACTTTTTTTGCTCCAGAGTTATCTGCTACAAATAATGTTGATTGCATTTGAATCATATCTTATCCTAACTTATTGCTACCCATCTTTTTGTTTTAGAAATTGGTTTATTTTCTTGAATACTAACAATTTCACCTTTTTTAAACTTATTGGTTTCATCATGAACAGAATATTTTTTTGATTTCTTAATATACTTCTTGTAGACAGGATGCATCACTTTTCTACTGACAAGCACAGTTATTGTTTTATCTGATTTATCAGAGACAACAACACCTTTTAAAACTCTTTTCGGCATTTATTTTTTACCTTTCATTTTAATAGCTGTTTTCACCCTAGCTATTTGTTTTCTAACTACTGATATTCTTCCAGTTTTTTCAAGTTGACCAGAACCTTTTTGAAACCTAAGATTTAGTGATTCTTTTCGTAATGAAGAAATTTTTTCTTTCAAAATATTCAATTCTAAATTTTTAAGTTCTGAAAACTTTTCCATCATGACCCTAATCTAACTACAAGTTTATTTTTATTAGGTAACTTAGCTGAAGCCAGAAGAAAAGCTTCCTCTGCAAGATTTTTAGAAACACCATCTATCTCAAATAATATTTTACCGGGTTTGACTCTGGCAGCCCAAAATTCTACAGCACCTTTTCCCTTACCTTGTCTAACTTCTGCAGGCTTCTTTGTAACCGGAACATCCGGAAATATTCTAATCCAAACTTTTCCTGATCTTTTTAAGTGCCTTGAGATACATCTTCTTGCAGACTCAATCTGTCTGGATGTAATTCTTGCAGGAGTCAAAGCCTTCAAACCATATGAACCAAAGTTCAAAGAGTTGCCACCTTTGGAGTTACCATGCATTCTACCTTTAAATTGTTTTCTAAATTTTGGTTTTTTTGGTTGTAACATTTTAAATTACCCCTCTACTTTTTTAGAATCATCATTAGATGGTTTTGCAGATTCAACTTGATTGATTTCTTTATCAAACTTTTCGCCTTTAAAAATCCAAACTTTAATTCCACAAATTCCATATGTGGTGTTTGCTCTTGCTACTCCATAATCAATATCAGCTCTAAGAGTGTGTAAAGGAACCCTTCCTTCTTTGTACCACTCAGTTCTTGCTATTTCAGCACCACCTAATCTTCCACTGCAATTAACCCTTATACCTAATGCACCAAGTCGCATAGCTGATTGAACAGCTCTTTTCATTGCTCTTCTGAAAGCAACTCTTCTCTCTAATTGTTGAGCAATATTATCTGCAACAAGTTGAGAATCTAGTTCAGGTTTTTTTATTTCAACAATATTGACACTTACATCTCCACTGGTGATTTTACCAATTTCTTTTTTTAATTTTTCTATATCTGACCCTTTTTTTCCAATAATAACTCCAGGCCTGGAAGTATATATAGTTACTTTAGCTAGCTTAGCTGGTCTCTCTATTACTACTTTTGATATACCTGCAGAAGCAAGCTTTTTCATTACAAACCTTCTAATATTGATATCTTCTTGTAGAAGTTTAGAATAATCTTTTTCAGAGTACCATCTGGACTCCCATGATTTAATTATTCCCAGTCTAAATCCAATTGGGTTAGTTTTTTGTCCCATCACTATCACCTTTATCATTATTATTTACATTTACTTGTTTTATTTCATTCTTCTCAGGTTGAAGTCCCTTTTTCTTACTTTGATCTTCCTTTGACTTCAGTTCTTCTTTGGAGTTAACAGGATCATTTTTTTCTTCTACAAGTATTTTAACACTCGAAAACGGCTTTAATATCTTTCCTGACCTACCTCTAGCTCTAGGTCTGAACCTTTTTAAAACCATGGCTTTTCCGACAGTTGCCTCTTTAACAAACAACTTATCAATATCTAATTGATGGTTATTCTCAGCATTGGCTATTGCAGATTTTAAAATTTTAAGGACTTCTAATGATATTCTTCTTCTAGAAAAAGATAATATATTAACCGCATTTTCCGCCTTTTTGCCCCTAATCATTTTTAAAACAAGGTTAGCTTTTATTGGACTAACCCTTAAAGATTTTGCACTTGCCATTGCCATATTTTTTTCAATTTTTGTCATGATAGTGCCTTATGAAGTTTTTTTATCTGCATTATGTCCTTTATATGTTCTTGTGGGAGAAAATTCTCCAAATTTATGACCAACCATATTTTCATTTACTGTTACTGGAATATGTTTTTTTCCATTGTGAACTCCAAAGGTCAAACCAACAAAATCTGGAAGAATAGTGGAGCGTCTTGACCAAGTCTTAATTACATCATTACGACCAGAATTTTTAACAGCTTCTGCTTTTTTGATTAAATACATGTCAACAAATGGACCTTTCCAAACTGATCTTGCCATAAGTTATTTACCTTTTTTTCCTCTTTAAGATTAATTTATCTGTTCTTTTGTTATTTCTGGTCTTTTTACCCTTCGCGGAAATACCTGTTCTTGATACAGGGTTTCTCCCACCAGAAGTTCTACCTTCACCTCCACCATGAGGGTGATCAACTGGGTTCATTGCAACACCTCTAACAACTGGTCTTACACCCAACCATCTTTTTCTTCCTGCTTTTCCGAGTTTAATATTTTTCTTATCAGCATTAGAAACCATTCCAATTGTAGCCTTACATTCAACTCTGACAACTCTAATCTCTCCAGATGATAATTTAATCTGTGCGTAATCTGCATCTTTTCCAATTAATTGACCATAGGTACCTGCTGACCTTGAAAGTTGACCTCCTTTACCAGGTTTAAGTTCAATATTATGTATCAAAGTATCTGTTGGCATATTTTTAATAAGTAGAGTATTTCCTGTTTTTATCTCAGCATTCTCAGAAGAAATTATTTCATCACCAATCTTTAAATTTTGGGGTGCAATGATATAAGAATAATCTCCACCCTCGTATTTTATTAAAGCAATGTTTGCTGATCTATTAGGGTCATACTCAATCCTAACAACCTTTGCTGGTATATTTAAAATATTCCTTTTAAAATCTATTATTCTATATTTTCTTTTGTGTCCACCACCCTTTCTTCGAGAAGTTAAGTGTCCAAAATTATTTCGTCCACCAGTTTTTGTTAGTCCTTTTGTAAGTTTTTTAAGTGGCTTACCTTTGTGTAGGCCAGATTTTTCAACGAGAACTAGACCTCTCTGTGCTGCTGTGGTGGGTTTATATTGTTTTAAAGCCATTATTATTTAACCTCCGAAGAAGTATCTATAGTTTGTCCATCTGCAAGCTTAACAAAAGCTTTCTTTGTAGCAGGACGTACTCCTAACTTTCCTCTAAATTTCTTTTTTTTTCCTTTTTGATTGAGTGTGTTAACAGATTTCACTTGAACACTAAAAAGTTTTTCAATCGCTGCTTTTATTTCAGGTTTAGTAGAGTTTCTAGCTACTTTAAAAACATAGTAATTAAATTGAGATACAAAAGTTGACTTTTCAGAAATCAAAGGGGATCTGACTATTTCAAAAATCCTTTCATTAGATACTGTTGTCATTTGTTGAACCTTTCCATAATTGTTTCCAAGCCTCTTTCTGACAAAATAAGAAAATCTCTTTTAACGATATCATATACATTAATACCTGCTGCTAAAAGAACATCGGTTTTTGGAACATTTCTAATTGCAAATTCAAAATTTTTTTCTAGCTCCATACCATCAATAAATAAGGCAGAATCAATCTTTAGTTTTTCAAGCTTAGACTTTAGCTCAGATGTTTTAGGTTTATTAATTTTAAAATCTGTGAGTATTTTTAATTTACCCTCTTTAAGTTTGTTTGAAAGTGACATTTTTAATGCAAGTGATCTTATTTTTTTTGGAAGTTTATGAGAATGTGACCTTACCTGTGGACCGAATATCACTGCGCCTCCTCTCATTTGAGGTGATCTTCTACTTCCTTGTCGAGCGCTTCCTGTACCCTTTTGTTTAAAAGGTTTTCGAGTGGTTCCAGAAATCTCTGAAATTCCTTTAGTTTTATGGTTACCTGATCTTTTTTTTGCCAATTGGTACCTTATCATGCGATGAATAATTTCATTCTTAACATCTAAGCCAAATATAGATTTATCAAGATTAATCTCTTTAATTACCTTGTCTTCAAAATTTTTTACTTCTTGTTTCATTTTAATTTTTAACTTTTGTTGTCATTTTTATTTTCAGTTACATTTTGTGATTCTTCATTTTGATTGTTTTGAAAACTCTCATTACCTGAATCGTTTTTTTGTACAATTTTTTCTTCATTGTTTGAGTCACTCTCATTTTTAACCTTATTATCAGCTTCATTTTCCTCATTATTGATCGAATTTTTTGGAACTATGTTTATGTTTTGTATTTTTTTTTTTGAATCTACAATTTTAACTATTGAGCCCTTGTGACCAGGAATGGCACCCTTAATTAAAATTAAATTGTTGTCTACGTCTATTTTTAGGATCTTAAGGTTTTGAATTGTTACTTTAACATTACCTAATCTACCTGCCATTTTTTTTCCTTTGAAAACTTTACCAGGGTCTTGACATTGACCAGTTGATCCATGCGACCTATGTGAAATTGAAACACCGTGTGTTGCTCTATTACCTGCAAAATTATGTCTTTTCATGCCACCTGCGAATCCTTTTCCAATAGAATTCGAGGATACGTCAACGAACTGTCCTTCAATAAAGTTATCAACTCCTATATTATCACCTAACTTAAAGCTAGAAGAGTTTTCAACTCTAAATTCTCTTGATTTTTCAAAAGCAGGTATATTAATTTTTTTCAAAAAACCCGCTTCAGATTTAATTGATTTTTTTCTTTTAGTTCCATATGAAATTCTTATTGCAGAATAACCATTTTTTTCAAAAGTTTTAAAGTCTATTACTTTACATTTATCAACTTTCACGATAGTAACAGGATGATTAACACCAACGGAATCATAAAATCTACTCATACCAACTTTTTTTGCAATTAATCCTAACCTCATATCAACCTACAACTTAATCTCAATATCAACACCGGCAGCTAACTCTAGTTTTTGAAGAGCATCTACAGTTTGTGGTGTCCATTCTGTTATATCCATCATTCTTTTGTGTGTTCTCAGTTCTAGTTGATCTCGAGACTTTTTGTCAACATGAGGAGATTTTAAGATTGTAAACTTTTCTATAATGGTAGGAAGTGGTATTGGACCCTTAACATTCGCGCCAGTCCTTTTAGCAGTGCTCACAATTTCCATAGTTGTTTGATCAAGAACTCTATGATCAAAAGCTTTGAGTCTAATGCGAATATTTTGACTAGCCATTATTAAATCTTCCCTAAATTATTATACAATTACTCTATTATCTCAGCTACAACTCCAGCACCAACAGTTCTACCACCTTCTCTGATAGCGAACTTTAATCCTTTGTCCATGGCAATAGGTGTTAAAAGTTCAACCGTAACAGAAACATTATCACCTGGCATTACCATTTCAGTTCCTGATGGAAGTTCAATTGTACCAGTAACATCGGTTGTTCTGAAATAAAACTGAGGCCTGTAGTTTTTGAAGAATGGCGTGTGTCTTCCACCTTCATCTTTATTGAGAACATATGCTTCTGCTTTAAACTTTTTGTGAGGTTTGATTGAACCAGGTTTCGCAAGAACTTGGCCACGTTCAACTTCTTCTCGTTTTGTACCCCTAAGAAGCACACCAACGTTATCTCCAGCTTCTCCTCTATCTAAAAGCTTTCTGAACATTTCAACACCTGTACAAACAGTTTTTGTGGTATCCTTAATTCCTAAAATTTCAATTTCTTCATTTACATTTATTACACCTCTTTCAACTCTTCCAGTAACAACCGTTCCTCTTCCAGAAATTGAAAAAACATCTTCAATTGGCATTAAGAAATCTTGGTCTAATGGTCTTGTTGGCTGAGGAATATGTTCATCAACTTTTTGCATAAGGTCAAGAATAGCTTTTTTTCCTGTTTCTTCATTTGTGCCTTCAATAGCTGCAAGAGCAGATCCCTTAACGATTGGAATATTATCACCGTCAAATTCATATTTAGACAATAATTCTCTAACTTCCATTTCCACCAAGTCTAAGAGCTCTGGATCATCAACTTGATCAACCTTATTCATAAATACGACAATTGAAGGAACACCAACCTGTCTTGCCAGAAGGATGTGTTCTTTTGTTTGAGGCATAGGTCCATCAGCAGCTGAAACTACTAAAATTGCTCCATCCATCTGTGCAGCACCAGTTATCATATTCTTGACATAATCTGCGTGACCTGGACAATCTACATGAGCATAGTGCCTTTTTTCTGTTTGATATTCAACATGGGCAGTTGATATCGTTATACCTCGCTCCTTTTCTTCAGGAGCTTTATCTATCTGAGCATAATCCATTGCAGTGGCCCCACCAGTTTCTGCCAAAACTTTTGTTATTGCAGCTGTAAGTGTTGTTTTACCATGATCAACGTGACCAATAGTACCGATATTACAGTGAGGTTTACTTCTATCAAATTTTTCTTTAGCCATTTATTTTCTCCTTACTAATTTGTTAACCAGAAACTTTCTCTTTGACCTCTTCTGCAACATTATGAGGAACTTTCTCATAATGATCAAAGGTCATTGTATAACTTGCTCTACCCTGGCTCATAGAGCGTAAATTATTAACATATCCAAACATATTTGCTAAAGGAACCATTCCGTTTACAACATGGTTAACACCTCTTTGCTCCATGCCTGAAACTTGTCCGCGCCTTGAATTTAAATCTCCTATGATATCACCCATATACTCCTCAGGCGTCACAACTTCAACTTTCATCATAGGCTCAAGCAATACTGCACTTGCTTTAGTCATAGCCTCTCTGAAAGCTGCTCGAGCAGCAATTTCAAAAGCCATAACACTAGAATCAACATCATGAAATGCACCATCAACAAGTGTGCATTTGAAATCAATAACAGGAAAGCCTGCTAAAAAACCTGTCTCGGTTGATAATTTTATACCTTTTTCTACTCCCGGAATATATTCTCTTGGAACACGTCCACCTACAATCTTACTTTCAAAAATTAAACCTTTACCACTTTCGAGCGGCTCAAATTCCAATACTACTTTTGCAAACTGTCCTGCACCACCAGATTGTTTCTTGTGCGTGTAGTCTATGGATGCGGGCTTAGTGATTGTCTCTCTATATGCCACTTGAGGGGCTCCAACTGTGGCATCAACTTTAAATTCTCTGAGCATTCTATCAACCAATATTTCAAGATGCAACTCGCCCATTCCTTTCATAACGGTTTGACCTGATTCATGATCAACACTTACTTTGAAAGAAGGGTCTTCAGCAGCAAGCCTTTGAAGTGCAACGCCCATTTTTTCTTGATCTGCCTTAGTTTTTGGTTCAACGGCAACCTCTATAACTGGATCTGGAAATTCCATTCTCTCAAGAATAACAGCCTGTTCAGGATCACATAAAGTATCACCAGTTGTTGTATCTTTTAGACCAGCAACAGCTATTATATCACCAGCAGTTGCAATTTTAATATCTTCCCTTGAATTTGAATGCATTTGAAGCATTCTACCAAATCTCTCTCTTTTATCTTTTACAGAATTTAAAAAAGATGCCCCTGCTTCGGCTTTTCCTGAATAAACCCTCAGAAAAGTTAGAGATCCAACAAAAGGATCATTCATAATTTTAAATGCTAAAGCAGAAAAAGGTTCAGAGTCTGAACTATTTCTCACTATGGATTTTTCTTCGTTTCTATACTCCACACCTTTGATGGCTGGAACATCTACTGGGGAAGGTAAATAATCGACAACAGCATCTAACATGGGTTGTACTCCTTTATTTTTGAAGGCACTACCACAAAGCACTGGAACAAATTTACTTGCAATAGTTCCCTTTCTAATCAGTGATTTAAGTTCATCTTCAGATGGGGTTTGACCATCTAAGTATTTTTCCATTATAGTATCATCAAGCTCAACGACAGTTTCAATGAGTTTTTCTCTATATTTTTCAGCATCTGCTTTATGTTCATCAGATATATCTTCATAAGTAAACTTAGCTCCCAAAGTCTCCTCTTGCCATACAATTGATTTCATAGTTATAAGATCAATAACACCTTTAAAATCTGATTCAGAACCTAATGGTAGTTGAAGAACAAGCGGGTTTGCACCAAGTCTATCAACGATCATATCAACACATCTGTAAAAATTAGCACCTACTCTGTCCATTTTGTTGACAAAACACATTCTTGGTACGCCATACTTATCTGCCTGCCTCCAAACAGTTTCGGATTGTGGTTCAACTCCTGCAACAGAGTCAAATACGCACACACTTCCATCAAGAACTCTTAATGATCTTTCAACCTCAATAGTGAAATCAACATGACCAGGGGTATCAATAATATTTATTCTTTTGTCATTCCAGAAGCATGTTGTAGCCGCCGAAGTAATTGTTATACCTCTTTCTTGCTCTTGCTCCATCCAGTCCATTGTTGCTGCTCCATCATGAACTTCACCGATTTTATGAGAAACACCGGTATAATATAAAATGCGCTCAGTTGTTGTAGTTTTTCCAGCATCAATATGAGCCATAATTCCAATATTTCTATAATTGCTTAACTCAGTAACTTTTGTCATAAACTACCATCTGTAATGAGCAAATGCTCTGTTGGCTTCAGCCATTTTATGGGTGTCTTCTTTTTTCTTTATTGAAGCACCTTTATTTTCATTTGCATCAATTAATTCTTGAGCCAACCTATCAACCATAGATTTTTCATTCCTTTTTCTTGAAGCATCAACTATCCACCTAATTGCTAATGCCAATGCCCGCTCATTTCTCACTTCAACTGGGACTTGGTAAGTAGCACCACCAACTCGTCTTGACCTTACTTCAATGCCTGGTTTAACATTGTTAAGCGCTGTTTTAAAAAGGTCAATTGCATTTTTAACTTTTAGCTTTGAGGCTGCATTGTTCAAGGCTTTATAAACTATTTTTTCAGCTGTCGATTTTTTGCCATTGTTCATAACTATATTTATAAATCTTGATAACACCCTATCATTAAATATGGGGTCCGGTATTATGTCTCTTTTATCAGCCTTTCTTCTTCTTGACATAACTACTTTGGCCTTTTTGCTCCATATTTTGATCTGCGTTGTTTTCTATTTTTTACACCCTCGGTATCTAAAACACCTCTCAACACATGATACCTGACACCTGGTAAATCCTTAACACGACCACCTCTTATTAAAACAACTGAATGCTCTTGTAAATTGTGTCCCTCACCAGGAATATAACTTGTAACCTCAAATCCATTGGTTAGCTTTACTCTTGCTACTTTTCTTAAAGCAGAGTTAGGTTTTTTTGGAGTTGTCGTATAAACTCTTGTACAAACACCTCTCTTTTGAGGGCAACTTTCTAAAGCAGGAACCTTGTTTCTTTTAATTTGTTTTGATCTAGAAGATCTAACTAGTTGGTTAATTGTTGGCATTTATTCCCCTAAATTATTATGAATTGTGTTTGGTTTCTCAACCACTACCAATTATTCGTTGCATACTAATATATCTTAAGTTACTGTCAACTGTAGAAAAAAAAAATTTTATCCTCAAAAGTATATAATTTTTAATCACGAACTTTCAGATGATTTATCTAATAGTTCTTTGTCTTTTTTTGTAGCTTCTACTTTTACTCTGGACATAAAAGAACCAGTCCCGCAAGGAACTAATCTTCCAACAATAACGTTTTCTTTGAGACCAAATAAATTATCTACTTTGCCTGATACTGCAGCTTCAGTTAAGACCCTTGTTGTTTCTTGAAATGATGCCGCTGAAACAAAACTATCAGTTTGAAGTGATGCTTTAGTTATTCCTAGAAGAATCTGATAACCCTTTGCTAACTTAAGTCCATCTTTGGAAGCTCGTTCATTAGTTTCTACAAATTCTTTTCTACTTATCTGCTCACCAGTTAAGAATGTTGTTTGCCCAGGGTCAGTAATCTCAACTTTTTGCATCATTTGCCTTACAATAACTTCAATATGTTTATCATTAATTTTTACACCTTGAAGTCTATAAACATCTTGCACTTCTTTAATCAGATAATTTGCCAATGCTTCAACTCCCTTAATCCTAAGTATGTCATGTGGGACAGCTGTTCCATCTACTAATACATCACCGACTTCCACTTTATCCCCTTCTTGAACCGTAAGGTGTTTTGATTTAGATATCACATATTCAACAGGTTCTAAACTTGCATCTTCAGGAACAATTTCAATTTTTCTTTTCATCTTATAATCCTTACCGAATTTAATTTCACCTGAAATTTCTGCAATAATAGCATGGTCTTTGGGTCTTCTTGCCTCAAATAACTCTGCAACTCTGGGCAATCCTCCTGTAATATCTTTTGTTTTTGAAGATTCTTTTGGGATCTTTGCTAAAACATCCCCTTCTTTAATATTAGCTTCATTATTAATTACTATAATGGAATCTGCCGTAAGTTCATAGGATGCAAGGCTCCCATTATCCAAAACAAGTACTTTGCCATCTTTTTTTTTGTCGTGAATTTCAAGTCTAGGTATAAGGTCCTGATTTTTTGCTTGTTGTTTCCAATCGATGACAATATTGCTCGACAGCCCAGTTGAATCATCAACAATTTGTCTTGTGGTAACGCCCTCTTCAAGATCTTTGAACACTATAACTCCATTTTTCTGTGCAACTATTGGAAGTGTAAAAGGGTCCCATTCAGCTAATGACTGAGAGGCTTTAATAACTGAATTATCTTTCAAATTAATTTTACAACCAAATGGTAATCTATGTTTAGCTCTTTCTTTGTTATTTTCATCAAGAATACTCAAACTTCCATTTCTTGACATATTAATTAAATTACCAGAGCTATCTTTAGCAACTTCGATATTAAGAAACTTAACGTTCCCATCATATTTGGATTCAATATTTGAAATTTCAGTACCTTTTTGCGCAGCACCCCCAATGTGAAATGTTCTCATTGTAAGTTGAGTGCCAGGCTCTCCAATTGATTGTGCGGCAACCACCCCGACGGCTTCACCAACATTCGCAGGTGTTCCTCTTGCCAAATCTCTACCATAACATTTTGCACATATTCCAAATTCTGCTTCACATGTTAAAACTGATCTAACTTTTATATTTTCTGGGGCTGCAGCATCAATTAAACCCATATGTTCTTCTGATATGATTTCTCCAGCGGTTGCTATTACTTTATTACTTTTTTTGTCGACTAAATCCTCTACTAAAGTTCTACCAAGAACTTTTTCAGATAATTTATCAACAACCTCTCCATCCTCAATTAATTCTTCAATTGTGATAAATTTTGTTGTAAAACAATCATCAATTGTGATTATACAATCCTGAGCAACGTCTACTAATCTTCTTGTTAAGTACCCAGAATTTGCTGTTTTAAGAGCAGTATCAGCTAACCCCTTCCTAGCTCCGTGACTTGAGTTAAAGTATTCCAAAACCGATAAACCTTCTTTAAAATTAGAGACAATGGGGGTCTCAATAATTTCACCTGAGGGCTTAGCCATTAAACCTCTCATACCCGATAATTGTTTTAATTGAGCAGCGGAACCCCTTGCACCAGAATCGGCCATCATATAAACACTATTAAATTGTCCAACTTTATCTGTAGATTGCGGTACTATTATTTTTGTCATTTCATCGGCAACGTTGTCTGAACATTTAGCCCATGCATCAACAACTTTGTTATACTTTTCACCCCTAGTGATCAATCCCTCAGAAAATTGTTTTTCATATAATTTTACTTTTTTCTCTGTATCAAGAAGCATGTCGCTTTTATTTTGTGGTATTAGTAAATCATCTTTTCCAAATGAAATACCTGCCTTACATGCCTCTCTAAATCCTATTTCCATAAGTTTATCAGCAAAGATCACAGTTTTCTTCTGTCCACAATGCCTGTAAACAACATCAATAGCATTACTTATTTCTTTTTTTGTTAAAACTCTGTTTATCAATTCAAAACTTACTTTAGGATGTTTAGGAAGTATTTCACTTATTAACATTCTTCCAGGTGTTGTATCTAGAGTAACAATCTTTTCTTGAAAATCTTCATCCACTGTTTGATATCTACATTTAATTTTACTATGTAGAGAAATAATTTTTTGATCTAATGCTATAGACAACTCCTCTATACTTGCAAAACACATTCCCTCACCTATACCCTCGTGACTTACTAAACTTAGATAATAAAGCCCCAAAATCATATCTTGAGATGGAACAATAATTGGTTTTCCATTTGCGGGTGATAAGATGTTATTAGTTGACATCATTAAAACTCTGGCTTCAAGTTGAGCTTCTAGAGATAATGGAACATGAACAGCCATTTGATCACCATCAAAATCAGCATTAAATGCTGTACAAACAAGAGGATGCAATTGTATGGCTTTACCTTCAACCAAAATTGGTTCAAAAGCTTGAATACCAAGCCTGTGAAGTGTGGGTGCACGATTTAATAAAACCGGGTGTTCTCTTATGACTTCTGCAAGAATATCCCATACTTCCGGTCTCTCACGTTCAACCATTTTTTTTGCAGCTTTAATCGTTGCCGCTAGATTGTACTTCTCAAGTTTTGAGTATATAAAAGGCTTGAATAATTCAATAGCCATTTTTTTTGGAATACCACATTGATGAAGTTTTAATTCTGGGCCTACAACAATTACAGACCTTCCAGAATAATCAACTCTTTTACCTAAAAGGTTTTGTCTAAATCTTCCCTGCTTTCCTTTTAACATGTCAGATAATGATTTCAACGGCCTTTTATTCGTTCCAGTTATCACTCTTCCCCTTCTTCCATTATCAAATAATGCATCACAAGCTTCTTGTAACATTCTTTTTTCATTCCTGACTATAATGTCAGGTGCCTTGAGTGTTAATAATCTTTGAAGTCTATTGTTTCTATTAATTACTCTTCTGTAAAGATCATTGAGATCTGAAGTTGCAAATCTTCCACCATCCAATGGAACCAGTGGTCTCAGTTCAGGGGGAATAACTGGTATGACATTCATTATCATCCATTCAGGTTTTAATTTTGAATTAGTAAAAGCTTCAACAAGTTTGAGTCTTTTAACTAGCTTCTTAATTTTTGTCTCAGAGTTTGTAGCTTCCAAGTCAGCTCTGACTTTTTGCCTCTCAGTCTCAAGATCGATCTCTGATAATAATTTTTGTATGGCCTCAGCACCAATCATGCTCTGGAAACTATCACCATATTCATCTTTATAAGCTGTATTTTCTTCATCCGACAGTATCTGAAATTTTTTAAGTGACTTAACTATCCCAGGCTCTGTAACTATGAAGCTTTCAAAATATAATACCTTTTCTAGATCTTTAAGCGCAAGATCCAAAAGAAGTCCAATTCTACTTGGAAGTGACTTTAAAAACCAAATATGAGCTACGGGTGCTGCAAGAGGAATGTGCCCCATCCTTTCACGTCGTACTTTAGCAAGTGTAACTTCAACACCACATTTTTCGCATATAATACCCTTAAATTTCATTCTTTTGTATTTTCCACAAACACACTCGTAATCTTTGATCGGTCCAAATATTCTTGCACAAAAAAGACCGCTTCTCTCAGGTTTGAATGTTCTGTAATTGATAGTTTCAGGTTTTTTTATTTCACCATGCGACCAAGACTCAATTTCATCAGGGCTAGCTATTGAAATTTTAATCTGGTTAAAATCAATTTCACTGGGTTTTTCTATAAGCTTTAACATTTCATTCATTTTTTTTTCCTTGCTCTATACGTTACCATCAAGAAGTTCAACATTCAGTCCTAGGGATTTCAATTCCATAATCAAAACATTAAATGATTCTGGAATACCAGATTCAATATTGTCATCACCTCTTACTATCGTCTCGTAGGCCTTAGTTCTTCCTGATACATCGTCAGACTTTACCGTCAACATTTCTTGTAAAGTGTATGAAGCACCATAAGCTTCAAGAGCCCAAACTTCCATCTCTCCAAATCTTTGCCCTCCAAATTGCGCCTTACCACCAAGAGGCTGTTGCGTTACTAAACTGTACGGCCCAATAGATCTGGCGTGAATCTTATCATCAACAAGATGATTAAGTTTAAGCATGTATATTTGTCCAACAGTTATTTTTCGATCGAAGTAATTACCTGTTCTCCCATCAATAAGTGTTTTTTGTCCACTGGTATCACTTTTAGCCACTTCGAAAAGTCTATTAATGTCAAGTTCCTTTGCACCGTCAAAAACTGGTGTTGCAAAAGGTACTCCGTCTTTTAAGTTATTGGCTCTTTTTATTAGCTCATCATTCTTCAATTTTTCGAATCTTTCTTTAAAAATTTTTTCACCATAAACTTTTGAAAAGAGATCTTTTAACTCCGTAATTTGTTTTTTATTATTTTTAACATCCTTAGCTAATGCAAAAAATTTTTTACCCAAATCAACAGAAACTGCCCCAAGGTGAGTTTCCAAAATTTGACCAACATTCATTCGTGAGGGAACACCCAAAGGATTTAAAACTATATCAACTGGAGTTCCATCTTCCATATAAGGCATATCTTCTACAGGAATTATTCTTGATATAACACCTTTGTTTCCATGTCTTCCAGCCATTTTATCGCCTGGTGCTAGCTGTCTTTTAACAGCAACAAAAACTTTTACTAATTTCATTACACCTGGAAGTAGTTCATCACCAGATTGAACTTTATCAACCTTTGACTGAAAGGTTTTATTTAATACATCAAGACTTTTGTCAAAAGCTTCATTAAG
This sequence comes from Alphaproteobacteria bacterium, assembly GCA_045563015.1. Taxonomy (GTDB): domain Bacteria; phylum Pseudomonadota; class Alphaproteobacteria; order Methylaequorales; family Methylaequoraceae. The sequence goes on from JBJKUQ010000016.1 coordinate 25,241, forward strand.
TAATTCAATCTTTTTCATAATTGAATCATCTTTTATGGAAATATCTTTTAAATTTTTGAGTGAAAGTTGATCTAAGGTATTTTCATCAAGTTTTTTATTTTTTGTAATTTTTGCAATACCAGCTAAATAAGTTTGATCAACCAAAAGTTTCTTGAGGTTTTCTCTAAAACTACTTTCTAAAATAAATCTTTCATCTTCCATATCAATGTGCAGTTGCTCTATTTGCAACCTTTCATTGGAAAGAGACCTCTCATCTTTATCGACACCTCTTCTAGAAAATACTCTAACTTCAACTATTGTACCTGAAACACCTGGAGGCAACCTTAATGATGTATCTTTAACATCAGCTGCTTTTTCTCCAAAAATTGCTCTTAGCAGTTTTTCTTCTGGTGTCATTGGGGATTCTCCTTTTGGGGTTACCTTTCCCACAAGTATGTCACCTGGGTTAACTTTTGCTCCGATGTGAACAATTCCCGCTTCATCAAGATTAATTAGTGATTCTTCACCAACATTAGGGATATCTCTTGTTATTTCCTCTTGTCCAAGTTTGGTATCTCTTGCTAAAACTTCAAATTCTTGAATATGAATAGAAGTAAAAACATCGTTTACAACCAAATTTTCAGAAATAAGAATTGAATCTTCATAGTTGTATCCATTCCAAGGCATGAAAGCGACAGTAACATTTTTTCCTAAAGCCAGTTCACCAATTTTTGAAGCTGGACCATCAGCTATTATATCACCCTCTTCAACATAATCACCAATTCTAACTAGAGGGGTTTGATTAATGCACGTGTCCTGATTAGATCTTTGAAATTTACTTAACCTATATATATCAACACCGGTATCATTATCGCTTTTTTTAACTGCACTAATAACAATTCTAGATGCATCAACTTGGTTTACATAACCGGATCTTTTGGCTACTAAAACAACACCTGAATCTCGTGCAACAACAGACTCCATACCTGTTCCCACAAATGGAGAATGGCTTTTTAAAAGAGGAACAGCTTGTCTCATCATATTAGAACCCATCAATGCTCTATTAGCATCATCATTTTCCAAGAATGGGATCAAAGCGGCTGCAACAGAAACTAGCTGTTTCGGAGATACGTCCATGTAGTCAACTTCTTTAGGGTCAATCATTAAAAAATCCCCACTCTTTCTGCAAGAAACCAATGATCTTTCGAAAGAACCATCAGATTTGAGTGGCTCATTAGCCTGAGCAATGGTAAAATTTTCTTCTTCCATGGCAGAAAGATAGACAATTTCCGAAGAAACTTTCGAACCACTAACTTTTCTGTATGGAGTTTCAATAAATCCATACATATTTACTTTTGAATAAGTTGCCAAAGAATTTATTAATCCTATGTTAGGACCTTCAGGTGTTTCTATAGGACATATTCTACCGTAGTGAGATGGATGAACATCCCTTACTTCAAAACCTGCGCGTTCTCTTGATAAACCTCCTGGACCTAAGGCTGAAAGTCTTCTCTTATGTGTAATTTCAGAGAGAGGGTTAGTTTGATCCATGAACTGAGACAACTGACTTTGTCCAAAGAATTCTCTTATTGATGCTGAAGCTGGCTTTGGGTTAACTAAATCATTAGGCATAACTGTTTCTATGTCTGGAGCATTAGTCATTCTTTCTTTAATTGCTCTTTCCATTCTAATTACGCCCAATGTATATTGATTCTCGAGAAGTTCTCCTACGGACCTTACTCTTCTGTTACCAAGATGGTCTATATCATCAATATGCCCTACACCATCTTTAAGACCAGACAAATATCTAACAATTTGTATTAAGTCAGTATTGACAAGAGTTCTTTTTGAAGCTTCCGTATCCAGACTTAATCTAGTATTAAGCTTTAACCTACCAACTGGAGAAAGATCATATCTTTCTCTATCAAAAAAGAGGGACCTGAAAAGTTTATCTGCAGCTTCAAGTGTTGGTGGTTCACCAGGTCTAAGAATTTTATAGATTTCAGTTATTGCATCATTTCTATTTTTATTCTTATCCGCAAAAAAAGTATCTCTAATATATGAGCCTTGTTTGTTAGAGTTAATTTTTAATATTTCAATTTCAGAGATATTTTTTTCTTCAAGAAATTTTAGAGTTTCTTCAGAGATCTCTTCACCCGATTCAAAAAAAATTATTCCGTTGTTTTTGTCATAAATATCTTTGGATAGAAAACAGCCCATCAGGTCTTCAATATCTAAAAGAAGTTTTTTTACTGAATCAATTTTTAAGTTTTTTGAAATTGCCGCGTTAAATTTATCACCTTTTTTTGCATAAACTTTTCCATTAGATGCATTAATTATATCAAAATCTAATTTACCACCTAAGAAGTCTTTTTCTTCATAATTAAATTCCCATCTATCTTTATTTTTCGTTAATTTTCTATTCTCATAAAAATATGAAAATAACTCTTCATGTGTGATTCCATTAATTTTTGTGTGATCTATCTCCTTATTGTTAGTAATACAATCTTCCCTATATTTGGCGGATTTGTGATCATCAAGAGCAAGTAAAAGCGATGAAGCAAGAAGTTTTCTTCTCTTGTCAATTCTTACATATATTAAGTCCTTACCGTCAAATTCAAAATCAATCCAAGATCCATTATAAGGAATTAGCCTTGAAGCAAAAAGAAACTTACCTGTTGAGTGACTTTTTCCTTTGTCATGATCAAAAAAAACTCCAGGAGACCTATGCATTTGAGAAACAACTGCTCTTGTGGTCCCATTAAATACAAAAGTACCCTTAGATGTCATAAGTGGCATATCACCAAGGTAAACATCTTGCTCTTTAATATCTTTTACAGTTGAAACACCAGTTTCTTCGTCAACTTCTCTAATAATTAAATTTAATGTAACCCTTAACAAGGATCCAAATGTTGAGCCTCTTTGTATACATTCATCAACATCATATCTTGGCTCCTCAAGTTCATACTTTACAAATCTTAATTCTGCAATACCAGAAAAATCAGTTATAGGGAAAACTTTATTGAACACCGCCTGTAAACCTGTGTCTTCACGATCTTCAGGTTTTACATCTTTTTGCAAAAAAAGATCATATGAGTTTTTTTGGATTTCCAGAAGATTAGGCATGTCCACTAAGTCGGGGATTTTGCCAAAGCTTTTTCTAATATTATGTTTTAAAGTAAAAGATTTATTCATATTGATGCTTACTTAAGTTCAACAGTTGCGCCTGCCTCTTCTAACTGTTTTTTAAACTTTTCAGCATCTTCCTTACTTACACCATCTTTTAACTTACTTGGAGCACCTTCAACTAAATCTTTAGCTTCTTTAAGTCCCAACCCTGTGATAGTTCGTACTTCTTTGATTACATTAATTTTTTTGTCTCCAGCCGCAGCTAAGTTTATTGTGAATTCTGTTTTTTCTTCAGCTCCACCACCATCTGCTGCTCCGCCTCCTGCAGCTACTGCTGCTACTGCTACTGGTGCTGCTGCTGAAACACCCCATTTTTCTTCAAGAATTTTTGTAAGCTCTGAGGCTTCTAAAACTGTTAAACCAGATAAATCTTCTGCTATTTTTTGTAGGTCTGCCATAATTTACTCCTTAGATTAATTATTAAATTTATTATTAACCAATCTTAATAGACTGGATTGATTTGCCTGAAAAATACTAAGAATATTTCTTTGATTTGATATTAACAAACCAACTATTTTTGCTCTTAATTCTTCCATGCTTGGGAGAGAGGCTAATTTCTTTATATCTTCTATAGATAGTTCTTTCCCATCCATAGCCCCACCAAGAATTTTTAAATTTTCATTATCTTTAGAGAAGTCTACCATTGCCTTAGATGTAGACACTGGGTCATTCGAAAAAACAACCGACGTAGGACCAACAAAAAATTTTTCTAATATTTCAAAATTTGTATCCTTGATTGCTCTCTTTGCTAAGGTATTTTTAGCTACTTTGAAAGTAGAATTGGTTGACTTAACTTTAACTCTTAATGATGACATTTCTGATACAGTTAGACCTTTGTAGTGAGCAACTACTAAGAAATCCTTTTCTTTTAATGTAGAATTAAAACTCTTAACAAACTCGTGTTTTTCGGCCTTTTGCATAGCAATTATCTCCAATTTAATCTGTCTGAGTAAATCTATGATTAACCCATCTATTCAGGAACAGTTTACGGCAATGCCACCTGAAGTCTTTGACAGAATAATATTTCAAACATTACATAACACTTGTTGGATCAACTTGCAAGCCCGGACCCATTGTAGTGTTAATATAAATTTTTTTTATAAAAATCCCCTTGGATGTTTCTGGTTTTTTTTTCTTAAGTTCATTGTAAAAGAAAATCAGATTTTTTTTTAATTCTTCATCAGAGAAGCTTGCTTTTCCAAAAGTTGTGTGAACAATTCCAGCTTTATCAGTTTTAAATTCGATTTGCCCAGCTTTAACTTTTTTTACAGCTTCTTCAATATTATTGGTCACAGTTCCTAACTTTGGATTTGGCATAAGGCCTTTTGGCCCAAGAATTTGCCCAATAGCACTTACCTTGATCATCATTTGAGGAGTCGAAATACATTTGTCAAAGTCAATTTGTCCACCTTTTATATTTTCAATTAAATCATCGGCTCCTATAATATCAGCTCCGGCCTTTTTTGCAGTATCTTGATCATTACCATCTGCAAACACAGCAATCTTAATTTTTTTTTCAGGCATTTTAGGAAGACTTAAAACTCCTCGTATTTGTTGGTCAGATTTCTTTGCATCAATACCTAAAACTACCGAGACATCAACTGATTCATCAAATTTTTTTGACGTAAATTTTTTGGCTAATGAAATTGCCTCGTTTATATTCATTACGTTATGCTCACCTATTTCTTTAACTATAAATTTTTTTTTTTTTGATAACATTTTATTCTACCGTAATCCCCATAGACCGTGCTGTGCCCGATACCATTCTTTCTGCAGATTCAATGTTGTCAGTATTTAAATCGCTCATTTTATCTTCAGCAATTTTTCTAACATCATTTTTAGATATAGATGCAATCACTTCCTTACCTGGTGTCTTAGAGGCTTTTTTTAGTTTTAATGCTTTTTTGATAAAAAATGAAACTGGAGGAGATTTTGTTTCAAATGAAAAACTTTTGTCTTGGTAAACTGAGATTACAACAGGAATTGGCATTCCCTGCTCTAACTTTTGGGTCGAAGCATTAAATGCTTTACAAAATTCCATAATATTTACACCTTTTTGTCCTAATGCAGGACCGACAGGTGGGGATGGGTTAGCTTGTCCTGCAGGTATTTGAAGTTTGATATAACCGTCTATTTTTTTTGCCATAATTTTTTTTTTCTTTTTATAGAATTTTTATATTTTTTCAACTTGAGAGTACTCTAGATCAACCGGTGTTGATCTTCCAAAAATTGAAACACTTACTTTTAATCTAGCTTTTTCTTCATCTACCTCTTCCACCATTCCGTTAAATGATGAAAAAGGACCATCTGATACTCTAACTTGCTCACCAATTTCAAAACTAACAGAAGGTTTAGGTTTTTCTGCTCCCTCTTTTGTTTGCTTTATAATTGCATCCACTTCACTCTGAGAGACAGGAATAGGTTCACCTTTTTTACCCCCAAGAAATCCATATACTTTTGGAATTTGCCTGACTGTGTGCCAAATTTCATCATTCATAACCATTCTCATTATCATATATCCGGGAAAAAATTTTCTTTCTGTATTAACTTTTTTACCTTTTTTCATCTCAATTACATCTTCTGACGGAATTAAAATTTCTTCTACATTCTGCTTTAAGCCTTTTTTTTCTAATTGAATCAACAATTCTTTCTCCACTTTTTTTTCTGTACCAGAGTGCACTTGTAAAATATACCAATTATACATAATTTTAAAACAATAAAAGTTCTACAAAAAATGACACAATTTTGTCAACAAAGAGAAAGAATATTGATGAAATAATCACAAAAATAAATACCATGATTGTGGTAGTTATGACCTCAGGTTTTGTAGGCCAAGTGATTTTTAGGCCCTCTTGTTTAACCTCGTTGTAAAATTTAACAATCTTTTGCATTTTGAGTGAGAAAATTTTTTTTGTATTGTTATCATAAAGAAACAAAATTACAAACATTTATTTAATATTATGGATTTAAAACAAAATATTTTCATTCTAACTGGTGCTGGTATTTCCAAAGAGAGCGGTATAAATACATTTAGAGAAAGGGATGGACTATGGGATAATCATAAAATTGAGGATGTCTGTACAATAGATGCATTTCGAAGAAACCCTGATTTAGTAAATAACTTTTACAATGAAAGAAAAAAAAATCTTAATTCAGAAAAAATAAATCCTAATAAAGCGCACTTTGCAATTTCTTTGCTTGAAAAAAAATGGCTAGGTAATTTTTTATTGGTAACTCAAAATATTGATGATCTTCATGAAAGAGCAGGTTCAAAAAAAATATTGCATATGCACGGTTCACTCAATGAGGCTTTTTGTATGAATTGTAACAATAAGGAATATCTTAACTTTAAACTATCATCGCAATATGAGTGTCAAAATTGCAAAAAAAAAGGTGAAGTAAGAGTAGATGTTGTTTGGTTTGGTGAGCAGCCAAAGTATCTTGATAAAATATTCAATTTTCTTGAAAAGACAGATATTTTTTTATCTATCGGGACATCAAATAATGTATATCCTGCTGCCGGTTTTGTTGATTATATATTAAAAAATAAAGAAAATGCTAAAATGTATGAATTCAACATAGAACAAACTAACAAAAGCTCACTATTTACAAAGTCTATTATTGGGCCAGCTAGCAAAACATTAGAAAAATTTGTTAACAGTTTGTAAAAAATGGCAGGGGCGGAGAGACTTGAACTCACGACCTACGGTTTTGGAGACCGTCGCTCTACCAACTGAGCTACACCCCTATTTTTTTTTTGGAGCGGGTGAAGGGAATCGAACCCTCGTAACCAGCTTGGAAGGCTGGGGCTTTACCACTAAGCTACACCCGCAAAAAAATATTTTTGGTATAATGTGACATGTTTACAATAATTGCAATATAATATGAAAATGATTTTATACCATAATAGAAACTGTTCTAAATCAAGAGAATGTTTTAAAATTTTAGAAAAAAAAAAAATAAATTTTCAAATAAGAGAATATATGAAAAACCCACTTTCATTGGAAGAACTTTTAACAATAATTGAAAACTTAAGCACGAAACTCGATGAAATTATTAGAAATAAAAAAAAAATTGACTTAAATAAAATTTCAAAAAAAGAATTATGCCAATTTTTATTTGATAATCCTAAAGAGATTCAAAGACCAATTTTTTTTGATGGTTCAACTTATACTGTATGCAGACCTCCAGAGAAAGTACTTGAGGTTATCAAATGAATTTAAAATTATTTTGTAAAACTTACTTTGGTGGAGGGAGTAGGATTTGAACCTACGTAGGCTTACGCCGTCAGATTTACAGTCTGATGTATTTGACCACTCTACCATCCCTCCATTAATTGAATGTATACTTTGCAATTCTATAATTTGTAAAGTAAAAAATAAATTTTAAAAAGAAATCAAAATGTCAGTTAAAGAAACCAATTTTATCTTCGGGTTACATTCCTCACTTGGAGCTATTTTAAATAAAAATAGAACTATTAAGAAAATTGTATGCACTGCTGAAGTGTATGAAAAAAATAAAATTTTTTTTGAGAAAGTAAAAAATATAAAAATAAAAATTTTAAACAGAAAACAAATTGATCTGTTGACCGCAGAAAAAGTTCATCAGGGAATTGTTGTATATTGTGAAAAATTATCTAATAAGACAATTACAGATATCAAAAAAGAAGAAGATTTAATTATTATTTTAGATTCGTTAAACGACACACAAAATGTTGGTGCAATAATTAGAACTGCATATGCATTTGGTATTGAAACTATTATTTATTCAAAACATAGTTCTTTTGAAATAAACCCTTTCTTGATAAAATCCGCAAGTGGTGCATTTGAAAAAGTAAAACTTATAGAAGTTATAAATTTAAACAAAGCAATAAATTTTTTGAAAAAAAAAAATTTTTGGATTGTTGGCTTGGATAAAGATTCAGAAAATGAAATTAGTTCCGTTCCAAGCGATTTGAAAAAGGCTGTTATTTTAGGTTCAGAAAGTAAGGGTATAAAAAAGTTATTACTAGAGAATTGTGATTTTCGAATTAGTATAAAAATTAAAAAAAGTGAAATTTTTGATAGCCTTAATGTATCAAATGCAGCAGCTATAACTTTATATGAGTTCAGAAAAAAATGAGAGATCTTCCAAAATTTTACGATAACTTGGATCTTACACTTGAAGAAATTAAATATCTTTTAACTAGAGGAATCAAAGATAGAAAATCTTGCTTTCATTATACAGTTTTAAGTACAATAAATAATGAATTTCCTGAATCAAGAACTGTAATTCTAAGAAACTTTAATGAAGAAAATTTTGAATTAAACATTCATAGTGACCTGAGATCGAAAAAAATAAACCAGATAATAAAAAATAAAAATATCTCTTGTTTATTTTACGATGATAAAAAAAAAATCCAAATAAGAATAAACGGTCAGGCAGAAATAGAAAAATCTTACAAACCATCATGGGAAAAATTAACAAATTGGTCAAAGAGATGCTACTTAAGCACCGCACAACCCGGAACAGAAGTTACTGAACCATCATCGGGGTTTCCTGATAAATTTATTAATGATTCTCCGAATAATGAGGATTCAATTAAAGGTTTAAAAAACTTTTCTGTGATAAGAATTGTTATAAGAAGAATTGAATGGTTGTATTTGGCAAGTCAAGGTCATCGAAGAGCAAACTATGAAATTGTAAGAAAAAACTCATCAATAAAAGTTATAAAGAAATGGCTAGTACCTTAAAAAAATTTGAATTTTTATTTATATTTTTAATATTGCCATCAGTTATTTTTTTTTTCAATTCAACAGTAATTGCTTTTTCTATTCTTTATTTAATTTTTTTTACATCAGTATTAATACTTTACAATGATAAAGATTTTTCTTTTTATTCTTTAAAAAAAAAGATTGATTGGAAATTTGTTTTAATATTTTCTTTTATTTTTTTAATATTAGGTTTTTTTTATACATTGATTCTTGATGAAAATTTATTGTTTAATTTTCCTAAATCTAACATTAAACTTTGGTTAGTCGTTATTTTTATGTATCCATTTTTGTCAGTTATTCCCCAAGAAATAGTATATAGAGTGTTTTTTTTTCAGAGGTTTTTTCCTAAAAAAAATAAGATGGTTTTTTCTATATTGATAAATTTAGTTTTCTTTTCTTACGGACATTTAATTTTTTATAATATACATGCAATATTAATTACAGCAATCGTATCCCCAATTTTTGCTTATGCTTATTTACAAAAATCGTTTCTGACTTGTATAATTCTACATTCATTAGGTGGTCAAATAATATTTACACTAGGTCTTGGTAAATTTTTTTATTAAAGATAATTAACTTCTAAACCTTTCAATCCACAGTATCCATTTGGATTTTTGTGAAGATACTTTTGATGATAATCCTCTGCAACAAAAAAATTCTCTAATATTCTAATTTCAGTATGAATTGTACCTAGAGATTTTGAAGTTAAAATTTTCTGAAACTTTTCCTTTGATTTTTCAAGATTGCTAATCAAGTCTTTTTTATCTGTAAGAATTATTGATCTATATTGAGTGCCAATATCGTTACCCTGTCTATTCTGTTGGGTAGGGTTATGTGATTCCCAAAAAATTTTTAGCAAATCATTCATATGAATTTTTCTTTCATCATAAATTACTTTTACAACTTCTGCATGACCGGTTTTTCCCGAACAAACACTTTCATAGTTTGGGTTATTGCTATGTCCTCCTGCGTAACCAACAACAGTAGTATACAAACCATCAAGATGCCAAAATCTTCTTTCAGCGCCCCAAAAACATCCCATTCCAAAATAAATTCTTGAGAGAAAATTAGGTATTTTTTTTTTTACATCTACTTCAAAAATACTCATGAATCGTTTTTTATCCAATGCTTAAGTTGACAATTTGCAATACATAATTAATATATGAATCATACTTAGTGCTCGCAAGAGTTAAAAGGGAAACTAGTTTGAATCTAGTACAGCTCCCGCTACTGTAATTTGTTAGTTTTGCCATTACGCCACTGATTCAAACTGGGAAGGCGGCAAAACTAAAAACAATAAGTCAGGAAACCTGCTCAGTTAGCGTCATTCAACCAGACTACGGGAAGGTTTCTCTGGTTATGGAAAATCCATTGAGGTGACGTGATTAACCTCAGTGGGATAAATAAATTTCTCGCTTACAACTTTTTAACTTAATAGGTTAAAAAATAAAGGACCTAATTAGTGGGAATTTTCTTATTAAAACTAATAGTTTCAATTTTTTTAATTCTTCCAGCTTATTTAAAAGCACAGGATGAAATAATTGTAAAATCAAGTAGACTCATAAAAGATAAAATAGTGGGTTCACAAACCTACATTATTGACAAAGAGTTTATTCAATCTTATCCATCAAAATCTATTCCTGAGTTGATTGCTAAACTTCCCGGAATAAAAATTAAAGATCTTCGTGGGGGAGGATTAGGAGCAAGTCAATCAATTGATATAAGAGGTTTTGGTGATACAGCAAGTAGTAATTCTTTGATCCTTCTAAACGGTCAAAGACTAACTAATATAGATCTTAGCTTAGTTGATTTTACAACAATTCCTAGAGACAGTATAGATCGAATTGAAGTAATAATGGGTAACAGCACTGTTCTTTTTGGAAATAATGCAACTGCCGGTTCAATTAACATTATAACAAATCAATCTATAGAAAAAGGTGACCAGTTAAATGCAAGTTTTTTAACAGGATCGCTCGGAAAATATGCATCATATTTGAGTGCAGTTAAAACAAAAGATAATTTTTCAGTAAAAGGAAATCATAATACTATCTTTGCTGATGGATATAGAAGAAATAGTGCTTTATATCAAAATAATGGAAGTATTGAATTATCATATGATAATGAATATTACGACTTTTATTTAAATCTCAAATCAAATAATCAGTTTCAGGAACTTCCTGGTGATGTGGGTGTAAATACTGGTAATTTTTCAAGTTCAAATGGTTTTATTATTGATCCAAGATCAAGTGATACTCCAGAAGACTTTTCTCAGAATAATGGGCACCAGCTTTTCTATGGGGCATCGTTTGATTTTAATAAATCTAACACATTCATAATTGATGGATCATATAAATATAACAAAAGTGAAGGTAAATTCATATCTAGTACATCAGCATTGGATACAAGAATCTCAACATATCAGATTAGTCCAAGGCTTTTTAGTGATTTAAATATATTTAGTTTTAGTACTGACACTATTTTCGGAACAGATTTAAACTACGCATATTATTACTCTGAAAGAATGGAAGGTGAAAAAGAATGGTATAAAAAATATAAGGCTTCGGATATAAACTTTGCTCCTTATTTTAATTCTAATATAAGTTTGAGTGAAAAAGATGACATATCTATAGGTTTTAGATATCAATGGAACTGGTTGCGTGCTGGTGATACTAACAACCCAAGTGCATATACCTGGACTTTAGGGGAACAAGAAACAATTGTTAAACCTGATCATCAATTTGCATTTCATTTGGGTTATGAGAGGGTTATTACTGAAAAAAACTCACTAACTATCAAAGGAGGGAGAAGCTTTAGATACCCAAATATAGATGAAAGAATTGGAGCCGGTTTTACATCATCGACCCACAATTTCAGATTATCATCACAGAAATCATTAGACTTAGAGTTTGGTCATAAATTTTTAGATGATGATCTTAAAGTATCTACAAATTTTTACTACATGAGAATGCTTTCAGAAATTAAATATGATAATGCAACGTTTCTTAACCGTAATCTCGCTAGAACCCATAGATACGGAATTGAAAATAAAATTGAATACTCATTAAATGATCAATTTGTATTTTCCAATAGTTTTTCTGTAGCTCAATCAAAGTATAGGGCAGGCCATAGAAGAAGTAATGATCTCACTGGTGTTCCTGCCTTTAAAAATGTTGTAGACCTAGAATATAAATTTTCACAATACTTTAACCCAAATACTAGCCTGTATTATCAATCATCACAGAGAATGATAAATGATGAAGAAAATTACCAAGTTGTTCAGCCTGGCTATTATTTAATTGATATGGGTTTTCAGGGTACAGTATATGGTTTTAATTATTCTATGATGTTTAATAACATATTAAATAAAAACTATTACCAATATGCAGTCGCATCAACAAATAGTTACAATGTTTACAACACTTATCCCCTTGAGGGGTTTAACATGATGTTTAAACTCAATAAAAGTTTTTAATGAATTTTTTTAAAATAAAATATTTAGTTGCATCATTAGTTCTGCATTCTGCAGTGATAACTTCTTTTCTCCTTTTTCAAAACTCAACTGAAAAAGCAGAAACTTTTATGCTAGTAACCGAGATTATTAAAATTAAAGAATCTAGTAAATCAAATGATTTGAAAAAAATAAAAAATCATAAAACAAAACATGAAAAAAAAGAAAATGTTAAGACTAAAAAGTCAAAAGAAAAAGATAACTACATCAAAGCTGTGTTAAAACCAAAAGTTATTTCGGTAAAACTTAAGTCTGATAAATCCGAAACTGAATTTAAGACTAATGATGTAAAACAAGCTTTGATTGAAAATAAACCAATAGAAGGTCCTAGCTCATATAATAAAAAATCAAGTGAGAATAAATTGAGTCAAAATAAAAACTTATCTAAAGCTAATTATAAAATTGGTTCAATTAATAACCCTCATCCACCATACCCATTAATTGCAAGGAAAAAAGGTCTCGAGGGAAAACTTATTTTAAAAGTTACAGTAAATAAAGATGGATCAGTTAAAGATGTAACTATTCATAAATCTTCTGGTTATCTAATATTAGATAAGGTAAGTAAAGAAACTATAGAAAAATGGATTTTTATTCCTGCTAAAAGAATGGGAAGATCAGTTAAGGATAATATCCAGGTACCTATAAGATTTGTTTTAACAGAATAAATTCGACCTTATATATTGGCGTCCCCTACGGGATTCGAACCCGTGTTGCCGCCGTGAAAGGGCGGTGTCCTAAACCACTAGACGAAGGGGACAATTACTTGAAATAATTTAATAAATTAATATATAACTATTTAAAAATTTTAGTAAATCAAATTATTATGAAATATTTAAAAAATATATTAGTTTTATCATGTTTTCTAGGTTCTATAAACCTTTCTATTGCTGAGGAAAATAATAACTACACATGTTACAAAAGAGGGTTTGAAATAATTTTTCCCTATCAACATGCAATATACAAAATAAAGAAAAATTATACAGTTTCATCGGAGCAAAAAAAAAAAGAATTATTAAGGTTTAAGAAAAAATTTGAAAAAAATTTTTTTGGAATTCCACTTTATAAAGAAGCTGGTTGTTCAAATGCTCGACTATCTGAATACCTAGATTGCCTAATAACCTCAGATGGGAAAGATTGTAGAATTTATTACACTCAAATGAGAATTGTTGACTAATTTTTAATTACATCCTCTATTTGAAGTTCTACCGTTTCATTTCCATTCCACACATTGTTTTTTATAGTGACTATAAGATCAAAAGTGTGACCAATATTTTGTTTTAGATATTCATAAATTAAATTTTTAACTGCGTTAAATGAAATTGTTCTTAAACTATTACCATATATGTCCTCAACCTGACATGATAGATGCCCTTCTCCTACTATTTTAAAAAACTTTATTATGCACTCTTTAATTAAAAATTTTGGCGTAGGGTTTCCTTGACCAAATGGAGATAATTTTTGAATTTTATGAAAAAGCCCAATATTGATTGATGATAGTGCTAAACTTGAATCATAATATTTTGTAATAGTAGATTTATTTAAATTAAATTTATCATCAACAAACTTTTTAAACTTTTCAATATTTTCTTTCTTAATTGAAAAACCGCCTGCCATTTTATGCCCTCCGCCTGATATTATTATTTGTTTCTCTAAAGCATCAAAAATTAAATTACCTACATCAAAACCACTTACAGATCTACAAGAAGCTTTGCATAACTCTTTGTCTTCTGCAATAACAATAGATGGTCTATTATACTTATCAGTTAACTTACTAGCTACAATACCAATAACTCCTGGGTGCCATCCTGTTGAACTCACACAGATTATCTTTTCATCATGAGTAACTAACAATGTTGCCTCATACTCAACTTGTGTTTCAATTTTTCTTCTTGTTTTATTGTATTCACTCAATTTTTGAGCCATAACATTTGCTAAATTTTCATTCTTACAAAGCAATAACTCTGCACCTGTAGAAGATTTACCAACTCTTCCCCCAGCATTAATTCTTGGTCCAATAACATATCCAAGATGATAAGAACTAATTTCATCTTTTATCATTGATTCATTTATTATAGATAATAAACCAACATTCAATGACTTGTTCATTATTTTTAAGCCCTGTGAAACTAAAGCTCTATTCATTTCATCTAATTTCACAACATCGCAAACAGTACCTAATGCAACCAAATCAATGTAATGCATTAAATTTGGTAATAAAAAATTTACTTTTCTTTTTTTTAATTCCCTATTTATTGAAACTAATAAAAAAAATACCACTCCAGCTGCGCATAAGTTACCAAGATTTGATTTATCATTATCTTTGTTAGGATTAACAATTGCATAAGCATTTGGAAGGACTTCACCTTGTTTGTGATGATCAACGACTATAACATCAATTTTATTTTTTGTTATTTCGTTAATTTCATTAATGGATGTTGTTCCACAATCCAATGTAACTATCAAATCACATTTTTGTTTTTTTAAATATTCAAAAGCCTTGAGATTTGGACCATAACCTTCTGTTATTCTATCAGGTATGTAATATTCAAATTCAACTCCAATCTCTGCTAGATACTTTCCAAGAAGAGCAGTAGATGTTGAGCCGTCAACATCATAATCACCAAAAATTCCTATTTTTTTTTTTTTTAATATTAAATCAACTATACGTTCAGTTGCCTTTTTCATATCACAAATAAGATATGGGTCTGGCATACTTTTTTTTATTTTAGGATAAAAAAAATTTTCAAAATTTTTAGAGGATATTTTTCGACTTACCAAAATTTTAGAAATTATGGGATTCAAATCATATTCTTTTTTCAGATTAAACTCTTCTGTTTTGTTCCCAATTGATTCTTTCCAATATTTATTTTTGACAGAAATCTTTTTTACATATTCTTTTTTTTTTTCTTCTTGAATTTTAACATCAATCTGCATAATCAAAATGTAACACAATTTCATATGCTAGGTAACAGTAATATATTAATTGCACAGGGTGGAGGACCAACTAATGTTATAAATAAATCATTGGTCGGTATAATAAAACAAGAAAAACTTTTAAATTCAAAAATTTTTGGTGCTCTTAACGGAGTCAACGGAATTGTAAATAAACGTTTCATAAATCTAAATAAAATATCTTCAAATGATTTAAATCTAATCTCTCAAACACCAGGTGCTGCATTAGGTTCCACAAGAGACAAACCAGACGAAAAGTATTGTCTAGAGATCCTTAAATTATTAAAAGAAAAAAAAATTGAAAGGTTTTATTACATAGGAGGTAATGATTCCTCCGATAGTCTGAGAATTATATCAAATTTTTCAAAAAAAATTGGCTATAATCTTCAATGTGTTCACATACCAAAAACCATTGACAATGATTTAGTAAATAACGATCATACTCCTGGCTTTGGGTCAGCAGCAAAGTACGTAGCTCAATTATTTTCAGGAATTAATTATGATGTAAAATCTCTCCCAGGAGTTTATCTAGGAATAATTATGGGAAGACATGCAGGTTTTTTAACTGCATCGTCAGGACTCTTAAGAGAAAAAAAAGATGATGGACCAAATTTAATATTCATTCCAGAACACCCATTTGATCTCGACAACTTTTTGAAGAGAATAAATATTAAATTTAAAAAATATGGAAGATGCGTAATTGCTATTTCAGAGGGCATTCAAGATAAAGGTAAAAAACTTATTTCACAAAGTATTATTAGGAACAGTGAGTATGATGCACATGGTAATGTTCAACTATCTGGAACAGGTTTACTTGGAGATTATCTATCAAAAGAAATAAAAAATAAATTAAAGCTACCAAGGGTTAGAGCAGACACATTGGGCTACCCTCAAAGATGTTTTTTAGGATCAACTTCAGAAGTAGATCAAAAGGAGGCATTTGAAATTGGTAAATATGCTGTAAAATTTGCCATTAGAAATAAATATTCTTTTTCTGCCGGAATAAGTGAAAGAATCTCATTCAATCAAGAATATAAAACTATCTTCGTTTCAAATAAGCTCGATGATGTTGCTGGAAAAACAAAAATAATGGCAAAATATTTTTATGACCCCAAAAAAAATGATATCACTAATAAATTTATTAATTATGCATTGCCATTATTAGGAAAAAAATTAATTAAAACTAAGTCAATTATTTAAAATTTTCAATTCTTACATAAGTAGTTTTTTTAAGAATGAAATCAAATCTATTTATTTTCTTTAATGCCTCCATCATATTTTTTTCATAACAATTATGAGTTGTTGCAACAATAATTGCATAATTTTTACCTTTTGAAGGGGTATCTTTTTGAAGCATTGATTTCATTGAGATTTTATTTTTTTTAAATTCATTTGATATACCAGAGATCACACCAGGTTTGTCAAGTGTTGAAAATCTTAAATAATAACCACCATATCTTTCACTTATTTTTTTTAATTTAATTTTTTTAATTTTTTTTTGAATATATTTTGGTTTAATTTCTTTAATTGTTAAATCTAAAATATCACTAAGAACAGATGTTGCAGTGGGCTCTGAACCGGCACCCTCACCTTGAAAAAAACTTTTTTTGCAAAAATCAGATTCTACAATAACACCATTATATACATCATCTACTCTTCCAATTAACTCATTCTCATCAATCATACACGGATAAACAAAATTTATAAGCCTATTATTAACAACCTCAGTTATTCCTAATAGTTTTACTACATAACCCAATTCTCTTGCATAAAGTAAATCAATTAATTCAATATTTCTTATACCTTCAACATAAATCTCTTTAAGTTCAGCTTTAACACCAAATGCAAGAGAAGATAAAATTGAAAGTTTATGCGAACTATCAATTCCATCAATATCAAAACTTGGATCTGATTCTGCATATCCAAGTTTTTGAGACTTGAGTAAAATTTTTTTGAAATTTTCATTAGTGTTAAGCATATTTGTTAATATATAATTTGAGGTACCATTTAAAATGCCATAGATTTTTTTAATTTTGTTTGATTTTAAAAATTCATTAACAACTTTAACAATTGGAATACCACCTGCTACTGCTGCCTCAAATTTAATTTGATTGTCTTTACCTAATATTATTTTATTCAACTCTTCCCAATATTTTGATACTAAGGCTTTATTGGCAGTCACAACATGCTTTCCCTTTTTTAAAGCATCAAATACTATGGTTTTTGAAACGCCCTCATCGCCACCAATTAATTCTATGAGAATGTCATAGTCATCAAAGTTTAGGAACTCCGAAGCGTCTTTAAAATATTTAAAATTTTTAAAGCAGATTTTTTTTAAATTAATTTTTCTTCTTGATGCCAACGCTGTTAGTTCAATATCAAATTTTCTGTGAATTGAATTTTTTTTAAATAACTCAAGAACACCTGAACCAACTGTTCCAACACCAGCAATGGCTATCTTAGTTTTACTTAATAACATTAATTAGTAAATTAAAAATATTTCTGTTCTCTGGTTTGCCATAGTTCCTGCAGGCATAATTTCTTTGAAAAGTGGCTTGGAGTCAGAGACACCTTGGGTAATAAGTTTATTACTTGGAAATTTATGATTTTTTATAAAGATTTCTGCGACAGAGTTTGCTCTTTTGTCAGAGATAATAAAATTTACTATTTTATGTTCAGATATAGGCATATCTCTAGTTCTTTCACTTGCATGACCAATTATTTTAATTTTTGCATCTCTTTCTTTGGCAATTTTTGCTATTTTCTTAATTTTTTTTCTACCAGATATGCTAACTTGGCTGGAGCCAGATGAAAAACTAATTGTGGCAACTCTATATTGAATCTTATCATTCAAGTTAATAATGGGCCTTTCAAAATCTATTTGGGGTGATTTTGCTGAATCAAATGTATTTTCTGTCGATTCTATTGGTTCTTCAGTAAATTCTTGATTATCATCATATGATAAAATTTCTGAATCATATTCTACTGGTGCAGCAGATGGCAACTTTTCATCAGCAATTTCAAGATTTGTTTCATCAACACTTTGTATTTCTTCTAGTGGCTCAGGTTCGTAAAAGTTTTCATCAGAATCAGCTAGAATCTCAGCTAATGAAGGGTCATCGCCCAGTTCATCTGACAAAAGTTGTTCATCACTTTCCACAATTTCAGTGTCATTAGATGATACAATATTATCAGTCCAATCCGACACAGTTGCACATGAACTTAAAAGAAAGACAATTGAAAACAAATTTATATAAAAAACTCTAAACACTTAATGATACCCTTAACAAAGTATAGATTAAAATAAAAAAACTCAAACTACTTTTTTAAAAATTCTTTACTCAAGTTATCATAAACATCTGGTGTATTTTCTAATAATTTTTTTTCAGTATTATTAATTTCTCTAATAAATTTAGCTGGATTACCAGCCCAAAGTTGAAACTTTTTAACAATTGTACCTGGTGTTACAACTGCACCAGCTGCAACAAAAGCATACTTTTCAATTTTTGCATTATCCAGAACAACTGAGCCCATCCCAATTAGAGAAAAGTCATCAATCTTACATGCATGAATTGTTGCATTATGCCCTATAGTTACATTATCTCCAATAACCGTTGGATAACCCATTTTACCATTTGCAGAAAAACCATTTGATGAAACGTGAATAATAGTTCCATCTTGTATATTAGTATTTTCTCCAATCTTTATATTATTAACATCACCTCTAATAACACAATTAAACCACACACTACTATTTTTTAAAATTTCTACATCACCAATAATTCTTGAACCATCTGCTACAAAAACACTTCTATGAATTATTGGTTTTTTTTTATTGTACTCTATAATACTGTAACTCATAATTTATATCAATGACTCTGACTCTTCAAAATCAAACATCAAATTCATATTCTGAACTGCTTGACCAGCTGCACCTTTGATTAAATTGTCTAAACTACTAGTAATAATTATTATTTTTTTTTCAATGTCTTGGAAGACATTTATTATAACATTATTTGTATCTTGAACATCTGAAAGTTTAACTATTTTATTTTTTTGAACTTTAACAAATCTTTCATTTGCAAAATAACTTTTAAGAAAATCAAAAACTAAATCTACATCCATATTCTCCTTATCTAGATATATATTGGATTGAATACCGCTAAAAATTGGAAGTAGATGAGGAATGAATGTCAAAGAAATATTTTTATTAAATTTATTTACCTCTTGCTTTATTTCAGGGAAATGTTTGTGAGAGTTGGTTGAATATGAAAAAAAATTATTTTGTAATTCTGAAAACATATTTTGTTCAACTAATTTTTTACCTGCTCCACTAACACCCGATTTTGAATCGATAATAATATGATTACCTTTAATAATTTTTTCTTTAAGTAATGGAATTATTGGGATCAAAATTGATGTAGGATAACAACCAGGGTTAGCAATTTTTTTTGAGTTTGAAATTTCATCTTTATATATTTCTGTGAGTCCATAGGTAAATTCACTTTTTAATTCATAAGTTTCATGCTTAGTTTCATAAAATTTCTCATATTCAGGCTTATTTTCTATTCTAAAATCTCCAGACAAGTCAATTATTGACAAATCTTTTCTTAATCCAGAAATAATATTTTTTTGTAATTCACCATGTGGTAGACAGCTAAAAACTAAGTCAACTTTATTAAAATCAAATAACTTAAAATCGGAAATTCCAATATCTGGTATCATTTGTAAATTTGGGAATACTTCTCTTAATCTAACACCAATATTATTTGATCCAAAGACACCAACTATTTCTACTTTACTGTGTTTATCAAGATAGCTTAAGAGCTTTGAGCCTGTGTAACCAGAAACCCCAAAAATACAAACCTTTAAAGTCATCTTTTATCTTTTCGAGAATTGCGGACTTCTTCTTGCTTTGTGTTTACCAAATTTTTTTCTTTCAACCTTTCTTGCATCTCTTGTTAAAAAACCCATTTTTTTAAGTTTCTTTCTCAGAGATGGGTCAAGATTTACAAGAGCTCTACTTATTCCGTGTCTTACTGCACCTGCTTGACCAGACAAACCACCCCCTGCTACAGTAGAAAATATTTCAATTTTTTCTAAGTTATCAGTTTTTACAAGAGGAGCTTCTAAGATTGAAGAGTAAATTTTTCTTAAAAAATATTTTTCAACTGGCTTACCATTAACAATTATTTTTGAAGTCCCATATTTTATCCAAACTCTTGAAACTGATGTTTTTCGTCTACCAGTTGCATATGCTCTACCTAACTTATCTAAAGACGGTTTTTCTGAGCTAACGTCAATTGCCTTAGAGTTCGGTTTAATTGATTCTTCAGACACTTTATTTTACCTTATTCTTTCTATTCATTTCACCAAAATTGTAAAATTCAGGCTTTTGCGATTCCATATTATGTTTTTGGTCATTGAAAATTTTCAAGTTTGTAAGTTGTCTCTTTGATAGTGCATTAGAATTCATCATTCTTTTTACAGCTTTTTTCAGAACTACTGAGGGATCTCCAGATTTCATTATATCCGAAAATTTAATTTCTTTAATACCACCGGGGTAACCAGTATGCTTAAAATAATTTTTTTTCTTTTCTTTGGATCCTGTAAGTTTGAGGTCTTTTGCGTTTATGACGATCACATTATCGCCACAATCAAGGTGAGGTGTGAATGTAGTTTTATGCTTACCTCTTAATATCATTGACACTCTTGAAGCCAGTCTTCCTAATACTAAGCCATTGGCATCTATAAGAAACCACTTTTTTTTTATATCTTTTTGTTTAATAGAATATGTTAGCATTTTTATTAAAGAAAGTAGCTTAAAATTCTAATGTGTCAATACTAATTATTATTTTGAATTATCAACAAACCAATCTAAATATTTTTTATTAGGAGGAAAGTTTTTTATTTCTAATATTATAGGAATTTCATAATTATGAACTGACGATAAAAAGTTTTCTATTTCCATTTTCAAACACGCTGTCTTTATAATTAGTATGGTTTCTTTAGTATTCTTGATTTTACCATCTTCAGTATAAAAACTTTGAACATCACTAATTAAATTCACACATATTGCTTTTTTATTTTTTATAAGGATCTTACTTATTTTCTTAGCAAAAATTAAATTAGAAGTTGTTGAGTAGAATAATCTAAATTTTTTCTTCATTATCTCTGGTCGGGGCAACTGGATTTGAACCAGCGACCTCCCGTCCCCCAGACGGACGCGCTACCAGACTGCGCCACGCCCCGATTTTTTTAAACGTATTTCTTTAATTTTTTTAAAAGCACTGATATTTCCTCAATAATATTGTTTTTTTCATTTTTTAGCTTAATTTCTCTAGTCAAAATTCTTTTTACCCCATCAATTGAATATTTTTTTTCGTACAAAAGCTCTTTGATTAATTTTAACTTAATTATTAACTCTGAATCATAATACCTATAACCACCATTTTTCTTGATTGGTTTAACAACACTAAATTTTTTTTCCCAAAACCTAAGAATATAAATAGGTACAGAAATTAATTTTGAGGTTTCTCCAATAGTTTTTAAGGCGTTAGGACTTTTCATTCAAATTATTCATATTCGAATTAATAAAATTCAAAAGGTAATCAGAAGATTTAAAAGTAACAACATTTCTTGAAGAAATCATAACTTCAATTTTAGTTTTTGGGTTTCTTCCTATTCTCTCTTTTTTTGAGGTTGTTTTAAAAATACCAAAATTTACAATTTTAACACTTTTTTTTTCTTTTAAACTTTCAGAAACCATTTCTAAAAATGTCTCTAAAAAAATCTTACATTCTCTTTTTGACAAACCAATGGATTCATTGATGTGGTTCACTAGAATTGCTTTTGTTAAAACTTTTGTATTCATTAGCTAATTTATTATACAATTTACACTTTTAAAATACAACTTCCCCATGGTGTTAACCCCCCACCAATGGCACAAAGTGCAATTATGTCATTTTTTTTTATTTTACCAGATTTAAAGGCATGTGAAATTGCCAAAGGAATTGATGCTGCTGATGTATTAGCATGAAAATTAACAGTACTAATAGTTTTTTTAATATCAATACCAAGTTTTTTTGCCGTACCTAAAATAATTCTCTGATTTGCTTGATGAGGAATAAACCAGTCTATATCTTGAATTTTAAGGTTACAATTTTCTAAAGCTTCTAGAGTAGAGGATGATAATTTGGTTACTGCTTGTTTAAAAATATCTTGTC
Source organism: Alphaproteobacteria bacterium (assembly GCA_045563015.1). Lineage (GTDB taxonomy): Bacteria > Pseudomonadota > Alphaproteobacteria > Methylaequorales > Methylaequoraceae. The sequence continues at coordinate 47,848 of JBJKUQ010000016.1, forward strand.
CATTCATTCTTATTTTTCCAACTTTTTGGTTTAATGATGGACCACCATCAGCAAACAAACTTTCCATAAATTTTCCATCTGAAAATATTCTTGAAGACAAAATTCCCAACTTTTCTTTTGATGCTGAAAGTATAACTGCCCCAGCTCCATCACCAAATAAAACGCAAGTTCTTCTATCTTTCCAATCAACAATTTTTGAAAGAGTTTCAGATCCTATTACCAATACATTCTTATACTTCTCTGATTTTATAAAAGAATCAGCGACTTGTATTCCATAAATAAAACCTGAGCAAACAGCTTGAATATCAAAGGCAGGATATTACAAATTTTAAAGTGATTCTGAACTTTTATTGCAGTTGATGGAAATGTATTATCTGGAGTTGTTGTTGCTAAAATAATACAGTCAATGTCTTTTGGTTTTACATTACATGATAAAAATGCATTTTCCGCTGATTTAATGGCTAAATCGGATGTTAATTCAGTTTTTTCTGCTATGTGTCTTTGTCTAATTCCAGTTCTAGAGAAAATCCATTCATCAGATGTATCTACAATTTTTTTTAGATCCTCATTTTTAAGGATCTTTTTTGGAAGATAATCACCATAACCAACAATTTCAGAATAAATCATTTTCTTAAACTCAACTTTCCATCTTTTTTTTTATTTCATCTATGTAGGAATTCTCAATAAGTGAAACTGCAACACCAATTGCATTACTAAAACCAAAAGCGTCTGTCCCTCCATGACTTTTAACAACAATACCATTAAGACCCAAAAGAACTGCTCCATTATATTTTCTTGGGTCAATCCTTGTTTTAAACCTATTAATCGCTGGTTTTGATAAAATATACCCAAGTTTTGAAATAATTGAACTTTTGTAAGCATTCTTTAGAAATGTAAAAATTAATTCAGCAACTCCCTCTGCCGTTTTAAGTGCTATATTACCAGAAAAACCATCGGTAACAACAACATCAACAACTCCTTTATTAATATCATCACCTTCAATAAAACCATGAAAGTTAAGCAGTGACTTCATTTTTTTTAATTTATCAAATGTTTTTTTCACAGTTGGATTACCTTTAATATTTTCCGACCCAACATTAAGTAATCCTAATTTTGGTTTTCTAATACCCAGAACAGACTTTGAGAACATATCACCCATTAAAGCAAATTGAACAAGGTTATCATCAGTACATTCAACATTAGCCCCTAAATCTAGCACAACAGACTGACCTTTCATTGTTGGAAGTAGAGCGGCTATAGCTGGTCTATCAATACCTTTTATTGTTTTAAGAACAAATTTTGAGATTGCCATCAATGCGCCGGTATTACCAGCAGAAACAAGACCATCAGAATCGCCAAAATTAACTGAGTTGATACCAAGCCTCATACTTGATTTTTTTAATTTTCTTAAAGCATGAACAGGCTCATCATTTGAACTAATACTTTCATTAGTATGAACTAACTCATAATTTGTGAATTTTTTATATTTATTGAGACAGTTAAAGATTTTCTTTTTGTTACCAAATAATTTGAATATTACCTTGGGATAGACTTTGGAAGCAATGGCCACTCCTTCAATTGTAGTCTCAGGGCCATGATCGCCACCCATAACATCAATGGCAAGTATAATTTTTTTCAAAAAATCTCCAATTCTAGTTTTCAGAATCTAGTTCAACGTTTTCATCTAGACTTTTGGATTTAATTACAACTTTTTTATTGTAGTAACCACACGCTGAACAAACATGGTGACTTAATTTAAGTTCGCCACAATTTGGACACTCCATTGTATTCTTAATTACTAAGCCGTCATGAGAACGCCTCATATTTCTTTTTGATGGTGTTGTTTTTCTTTTTGGAACTGCCATTGTATTTCTAGTAAAAGAGTTTTATTACATAAAAAAAGGTATAAAGACAATGATTTTTTTAAAAAAATTATTCTATAAAATCAAAACTCATATTTATAAAATCATCTTTTTTTAATTTGCTAAAGAGTAACACATTTTTTTCTGTGTATTTTTTTAGTTTTTTATAATCGATCTTACTAGAATTGAAATTTAACTTTAATCTATTTTCAAGATCACATTTTTCTTTGTTAACTAATTTAATAAAACTTTCAGAATAAACTGAGAGCCTTCCATAAAAATTTTCAACCAAAGCTCGAGTCTTTTTTGGAATTCTACTTTCAGCTTCACCAGATTCTCTTAGTAAATACTCCAAATCTTTTATAAAATATAAAATAATTGATTCCATTTTTTTCTTTTCAACTTTTGAAGTATTCATGTACCACAAAATTATAATTAAATTTAATTGAAAAATTTCTAACCTTAACCAAGTGGAATCGGGGATGAGAAAATTATCAAAAAAAAATTTTTTTTTTGATTGTTTAATTATTTTATTATAAATAGAAGATAGGAAATTATTCATACAATGCCTAAAAAAAATTATATTCTCTGTATATCACTCTCAATTTGTTTACTTCTTTGCTCTTGTATAAGCCAAAAACTAGTTCATGGCAACCTTCCAGATGCTCAATTAGTATCTTTATTAGATGTTGGAAAAGATAGTAAAGATTCAACAAAAAAGATACTAGGTGAACCTACTTTTAAAGGAATCTTTGGAGATAATTCTCATTATTATGTTGGAACAGTTAATTCTAAAATTGCATTTTTGAAACCAAAACTAAATAATCAATACGTTCTTGAATTGGGCTTTGACAAAAGTAATAAATTAAAAAGAATTTATCTTTATGATGAAAAAGAATCAATTAATGTAGATATGTCTTCTTTGGAAACTATGAGTTCAGGCAAAAAATTAACGTTTCTACAACAAATATTTAGTAACATAGGTATTACGGGTGCAGCTCGAGGAACAATAATTGGAAGTGGAAAAGCCGACGATTAGTTAAGAGAGCATTGATAATAAAAGTATGGCAACAATATTTACTATTTTTATCATTGGATTAATTGCTGGGCCGGCGGTGTCTTTATATGGATCCCCAACTGTATCTCCAGTTATGGCCGCTTTGTGTGCATCTGAATTCTTGCCACCATAATTTCCATCCTCGATAAACTTTTTTGCGTTATCCCATGCACCACCCCCGGATGTCATTGAAATAGCAACAAACAGTCCTGTAACAATTGTTCCTAATAACATAGCGCCTAAGGATGTGAATGCATGTGATGCGTCACCTGAAATAAATAAGATTAAATAATAAGTAATAAATGGAGCTAGAACTGGTAAAAGCGAAGGTATAATCATTTCAATTATTGCTGCTTTTGTGAGTATATCAACTGCTTTTCCATATTCAGGTTTAGATCTTCCTGTCATAATTCCTTTGTTCTCAGCAAATTGTCTTCTAACTTCATTTACAATTTTTGTAGCTGTTCTTCCAACTGCTGTCATGCCCATTGATCCAAATAGATAAGGTAACATTCCTCCGATTAAAAGTCCAACTACAACATAAGGATCTTCTAGTGAAAATTTTAAATCCATACTAGGAAAATAATACTTTAAATCTTGGGTATATGCCCCAAAAAGAACTAAGGAAGCTAAACCAGCAGATCCAATAGCATAGCCTTTTGTAACAGCCTTGGTAGTGTTACCAACAGCGTCAAGAGCGTCTGTAGTTTTTCTTACACTTTCTGGAAGGTTTGACATTTCCGCGATACCTCCGGCATTATCTGTAACTGGACCATAAGCATCCAAAGCTACAATCATTCCAGCTAATGCTAACATTGTTGTAGCTGCGATTGATATTCCGTATAAGCCAGCGAATTTATAAGAAAAAACTATTCCTATTATTATTACAATGGTAGGTAAAGCTGTTGATTGCATTGATACAGCAAGACCTTGAATAATATTTGTTGCATGGCCAGATTGAGATGAGTCGGCAACAGATCTGACTGGTTTAAACTCTGTGCTAGTGTAGTATTCAGTGATCCACACAATAAGTCCGGTTACCGTTAACCCTACTATTGAACAATAAAAAAGATCAATCCCTTCGAAAGACTCTAAAAAAAGATCTTTGTTAACTATAACTTTGTCCATATCAATTAAATAGTCTGTAACAAGATAGATCAATACTACTGAAGCAAGTGCGGTAATTATGAGTCCTTTGTATAGGGCGCCCATAATATTATTTGACTCTCCTAATTTTACATAAAAGGTTCCTATAAGAGACGAAAGTATACAAACTGCTGCAATTACAAGTGGGTACATCATAAAAATTTGCTGATCGGTTCCTTGAAAAAGAATCAATCCCAACACCATTGTACCTACAATAGTTACAGCATACGTTTCAAAAAGATCAGCTGCCATTCCAGCACAATCTCCTACGTTATCTCCAACATTATCTGCAATTACAGCAGGGTTTCTTGGATCATCTTCTGGAATTCCTGCTTCAATTTTTCCTACTAAATCAGCCCCAACATCTGCACCTTTTGTAAAAATACCTCCGCCTAATCTTGCAAATATTGATATTAATGAGGCTCCAAAACTTAAAGCAATCATACCTTCAACAATTTCTCTACCTTCGGCAGCATAAAAAACATTATTAAGATAAAAGTAATAACTCACAAGCCCTAAAAGGCCCAAACCCACAACAAGGAATCCAGTTATAGCTCCAGACTTGAAAGAGATGTCCAGAGCTTTCTCAAGACTTTCCGTTGCTGCTTGTGTTGTCCTAACATTAGCTCGAACTGATACAAACATACCAATATAACCAGCCAGGCCTGATAAAAAAGCACCAATTAAAAAACCAATAGAGACGTAAGAGTTATCTATAAGATAGTACAATAAAATTGCAATTATCGCTCCAACTATTGAGATTGTCAGATACTGTCTATTGAGATAAGCTTGGGCACCTTCTTGAATAGCTGATGCTATCTCAATCATTCTCTCAGAACCTTGGGGGTTCTCTAAAATTTTTTTAATTGTGTATCCACCGTAAGCGAGTGAAATTAAAGAGCAGAAAAAAACTATAGTGAATTCTAAAGACATACTTATTATAATTTTGTAATTTTAGTTTTATAGCAGAATATAAATCATCTTCAAGGTTAAAACAAATTAAAAGTGACTATAACCTGTTTTTGATAAATTTATTTTTTTTTTTTTCCTGTCATAAAATATAACTCCACTGCCTTTTTCTAAAAAACCAATTCTTTTAATATTTTTAATTTTTTTATTTTTTAATGCATTAATATTTTCTGGTTTAACTGAAAATAATAATTGATAATCTTCACCACCATTAACGATTAAGTCCCAAATTTTTTTTTTTTTAGAAGAATCTCCAATTAGTTCTTTAGTATAATTTGATATTGGAATATCAGACAGAAAAATATTTGCCTGAAGTTTTGTATTATTGATCATTTTTGATAATTCACCTGAAATACCATCAGATATATCAGTGCAAAAATCAACAATTCCTAACAAGGATTTACCAATCTTGATTTTTGGATCTGGCAAATACAACTTTTTTAAAAAATATTCTTTTGAACCCACTGGATATTTTTTTATTTTATTATTTTTAATTTTCAATCCAATAGCTGCATCACCCAAGTTTCCTGAGACAAATATTTGAGAACCCTGAGTCAGTTTTTTGTTCATTAGAAAGTTATCTTTTATAAAACCAAAAATTGTGACTGACAAAAAAATCAACGGTGAACTAGACAAGTCACCACCAAATAACTTAATTTTATATTTTTTCATATCAGTGCTTAAACCTTCACAAAATCTTTTCAACCAAACCGTACATTTTTTTTTTGGTAAGCCAATATTTAATAAAAATCCATATGGATCACCTCCCATTGCTGCGATATCCGATAAATTAATTCTTAATAATTTCATAGCTAATATTTTTGGATCATAACCTTTATCAAAATGTTTGCCCTCAATCATCATATCAGATGAAACAATCATCTTTTTTTGTTGAAACAAAATAGCTGCATCATTTTTTAACCCCATAGATTCTTTATTATTCGCTAAAGGGGAAAAAAAACTTTTAATTATTTGTTGTTCTTCGTTCATTTTCTTTTAATTCTAAAAATATTTTTTCAAGTATTGCATTAATGAATGAGCATTCTTTATCTGTAAAAAAGGATTCTGTGAAAATTAAATATTCACTTACGATAATACCAATCGATATTCTCGGAGAAACAAGCATCTCCGCAACTGCTACTCTAATAATGGATAACAAAACTTTTGGAAGTCTCTCTATATTCCAGTTTTCATATAAATTCTTTTGAATAAGTTCATTTATAGTTAAACGTTTATCTTCATAAGTATTTAAGATTTTTAACAAATAACCCCTATTAAATTTTCTTTCATTTAATTTATTTTTGAAATCAACATATAAAAAACAGTCTTCATTTTCAGAAAAATTTCTTTTTATTTGTCCAAAATCTTCTGTGAAATTCAAATTATAAAGAGCTTGAATAGCTCCATATCTTGAAAATGATTTGGATAATTTATTATTTTTCATTTAATTTATTTATAAGGTCAATGCATGTATTGGCTGCAACCCCACCTAAGTTTTTTTTATTTACACTTGCACGTTCCAGAGCATCTGAATAATTGTGGACAGTTAATAATGAAGAAGAAAGAGGTAACATATTTTCATATGCAATCTTATAAATTGTTTTTATTGTTATATTTTTTACACTTTCATAATGGTCAGTTTCTCCTCTAATAACACAACCCAAAACAACATAACCTAAAAATTTCTTTTTATATTTTTCTAAAAAAAAGGGTATCTCTAATGAACCTAAAACCTTAATTAATACAAAATCATATTTATTTTTTTTTAAAACATCTAAAGCACCCTGTAAAAGACTATCTGAAATTTCAGGATAAAAAGTTGAACAGATAACTAAAATTTTTTTATTATAATCTTTTTGTGCCATTTACCTCTAGTCCAAAACCATCAATTCCAACTATTTTTTTTGAAGAACTTGTTAGAAGGATGATTTTTTTTGCACCCAAATCAGTAAGAATTTGTGCACCGATACCATATTCTTTTAAAGTATTATTTTTCTTATTACTCTTTTCATCTTTACTAGAAAACTCTTTTTTAGGGTTTCTTATTATAACTATAATCCCTTCTTCAAGCTTTGAAATCTTTTCAAATGCTTTTGAGAGAGTTTTATTAACTGGATTTATAATGTCTGAAAAAATATTTAAACTGTGCATTCTTACAACAATATTTTTTTCTTTCGATACTTTGCCTTTAACAAGAGCCAAATGTTCTGTTCCATCAATCATATTTTTATATACGAAAATTTTGAAATTTTTCAGAGACCTTATTTTTAAGTCATCTACTTTTACACATCTCACCAACTTTTCTTTTGTAACTTTATACTCAATTAGGTCCTTTATTGATGCCATTTTCAATTTATGTTTTTTACAAAATATTACGAGATCATTAAATCTAGCCATTGTCCCATCATCATTCATAATTTCACAGATAACTCCATATGGATATTTGTCTTGAGTTGACATTCTGCAAAGATCAACAGCCGCCTCTGTATGCCCAGCTCTTACCAAGACACCCCCATCACTTGCTAGCAATGGAAAAATATGCCCAGGGCTTACCAAGTCATTAGGTTTTGAATTTGGAGAAACAGCTACTTTTATTGTTGTTGCTCTATCTTTAGCGCTTATACCTGTAGTAACACCTTTCCTGGCTTCAATTGAAACTGTGAAAGCAGTTCTATGTCTACTTTTATTTGAATCAGTCATGAGTTTCAGTTTCATTCTTTTAAATCTTTTTTTATCAAGTGCTAAACAGATTAACCCCCGAGCATGTTTAGCCATGAAATTTATTTTTTCTGAAGTTACAGAAGATGCACAAAATAATAAATCACCTTCATTTTCTCTTTTTTCATCATCAACTATAACAACCATTTTATTTTGTGATAGATCTTTAATGATATCTTGTATTGATGACAGATGACTTTTCATTTGTTCAATGCCTTAAAAACGTACCTAGCTAACATATCAATTTCTGTATTAAAAAAATCACCAACATTATTTAATTGTAAGGTAGTATTTTCCCATGTGTGGGGAATAATACAAACTTCAAAACTTTTTTTTTTTAAATTATTTACGGTCAATGAAACTCCATCCAACGATATAGAGCATTTGGATGACAAATACTTTGTAATATGAGCATCTGATTCAATTAAAAATATCCATGATTGCCCTACTTTAGTAATTCTTTTAATCTTTGATAAACCATCAACATGACCAAAAACAAAATGACCACTGATTTCCTGGCCGATTTTGAGTGATTTTTCTATATTGATAGAAGATCCTTTTACTAATGTTCCTATATTAGACTTTATTAAAGTTTCTTTTGAAAGATTAAATGAAAGTATACCTGTTTTTTTTTTTGATACTGTTAAACAAACTCCAGCGCAACTAATAGATTCTCCAATTTTAATTTTCTGTAGCTTAGTATTAATTGAAAGAACATTGTTTTTCTTATCAAAACTTTCCACTATACCTATATCCTCGATGATTCCTGAAAACATTATAATTATCTACATCTCTTTAGTTAATATTTCTAGTGTATTGTTACCAAAATCAATCATGTGTTTTTTTTTTAAAATAATTTTTGAGAAATCAATGCCAGATCCTATTATTGCATTTAAACCACTATCACCTAAAAAAAAATTACTTCTAAAAATATATATATCATCAAATAAACCTTCTTTAAAAAATGATGTAAAAATTTTTGCTCCTCCTTCAACAAGAAGATTAGATATACCCATATTTGCAAGTTTTTTTAAAATTGATGTTAAATTATATTCCTTTTGATCTAAAAGAACTATTTCTAGATTTGAATTAGAAAAAAGACTCATTTTTTTTTTACATTTTTTTTGAGTAATTATTATGGTTTTGATGTCAGTATTTTTATCAAAAATCTTCAAATTCGTTTGAATATCAAAACTTTTACTCAAAATAACTCTTATGGGTGAAAATTTTTTCAAACCTTCACTCCTACATGTTAGTTTACAGTCATCAACTTTTAAAGTATTTGAACCAATGAGAATTGCATCAACCTCTGATCTTAAAATTTGTGAAAACTTATTGCTAGATTGATTAGTAATTTTTCTTCTTGTATTTTTTTTATCTGTAATTTGACCATTTATAGACATAGCTAATTTTAATAATACTCTGGGTCTATTTTTTGTTCTATTAAGAGAATAACCTTTATAAATATCATTAGAAACTTTTTCATTATTTTTAATTTGAAAAACTTTAATTTTATTTTTTATAAGAGTCTTTTTTCCCTTACCATTTACTCTTGGGTCTGGATCAATTTTACTGAAAACCACTCTTTTAATAAACTTTGATCTTATAATTTTTGAAACGCAAGACTCATCTCTTCCTAAATGACAACAAGGCTCTAAAGTTGAATATAAAGTATATTCTTTATCGTTTTTAAACTTAAAACTTTCAATTGCATTATACTCTGCATGTGGTCGACCTGAAAAACCTGTAATTCCAAAAGAAACTATTTTTGTATTATTAAAGTTCTTATCCGATTCAACTAGAATGGAAAAAACAGGGGGGTTTGGAAATGTTGTGCCAACTATTTTTTTTAAGTTAAAAAGGGCAATATTTATGTAAGTATCATCGAAATCCACAAAATTTTATTCATCTTTGAGATTTAAGTTTTTGTCAATAAATTTTCTAAAGTCATCAGTTTCTTGAAAATCTTTATAAACGGATGCAAAACGAAGATAAGCAACTCTATCGAGTTCTTTCAAAGCATCCATAACTAATTCTCCTATATGTTTAGAGGGTATTTCTGTTTCACCAGAACTCTCTAAACGTCTTTGAATACTATTTGTTATAAGCTCAATTTGTGAACCTTCCACTGGTCTTTTTCTACAAGATATATTGATTGAACGAACTAATTTTTCTCTATCAAAAATCACTCTTGATTCGTCCTTCTTTATTACCATTAGATCCCTAAGTTGAACTCTTTCAAAAGTAGTGAATCTAGCAGCGCATGCTGGACATTGCCTTCGTCGCCTTATTGAATTATTATCATCAGAGGGCCTAGAGTCCTTTACTTGGGTTTCATCATGGCCACAAAAAGGACAACGCATTTAAATAACGCCCATCTAAATAGCTTGACTATAAATTGGAAACTTTTCGCAAAGAGATTTAACTTTTTTCTTTACTTCATTTTCAACGGCAGAGTTATCATCTGAGTTTTTTGAAAGACCATCAAGAACATCTCCAATTAGATTTCCTATTTCGACAAACTCGGTTTGTTTAAAACCTCTACTTGTTCCAGCCGGAGACCCCAATCTAATACCAGATGTTACAAAAGGACTCTCAGGATCAAATGGTACTCCATTTTTATTACAAGTAATACCAGCATTCTCCAAAGATCTTTCAGCAGCTTTACCAGTTATATTTTTTGGTCTCAGATCAACTAAAACAAGATGAGTGTCCGTACCTCCGGAAACAACTTCTAGTCCCCTTTGAAGCATAACTTTAGATAGTGCTTTTGCATTTTCCACTACTGAATCAATGTATGATTTAAATTGAGGTTTTAAGGCTTCACCAAATGCAACAGCTTTAGCACAAATTACATGCATTAGTGGACCTCCCTGTAACCCAGGAAAAACTGCAGAATTTATCTTCTTTGCATGATCAGCATTATTTGTAAGAACTATACCTCCTCTTGGGCCTCTCAAAGTTTTATGAGTTGTAGATGTAACAACATCGGCATATTCAAGTGGGCTTGGGTAAACTCCAGTTGCAACCAATCCAGCAAAATGAGCCATATCCACTAGAAAATAAGCTCCAACTTTGTCCGCAATTTCTTTAAATTTTTTGAAATCAATTATTCTAGGATATGCAGAGCCACCCGCTATTATAAGCTTCGGCTTGTTTTCTATGGCTAACTGTTCAACCTCTTCATAATCAATTAAAGCCGTGTCTTTTTTTACACCATATTGAACTGCATTGAACCATTTGCCTGATTCATTTGGTGGTGCTCCGTGAGTGAGGTGACCTCCAGCAGCTAAAGACATTCCCATGATGGTATCTCCAGGTTTTAATAGAGCGAGAAATACCGCTTGATTTGCTTGAGAGCCTGAATGAACCTGAACATTTGCAAAATCTGCATTAAAAAGCTTTTTAATTCTATCTATACAAATATCCTCAACAACATCAACGTGTTCACAACCACCATAATAACGTTTACCAGAATATCCTTCAGCATATTTGTTGGTCAAAATTGTTCCTTGAGCTTCTAACACTGCTTTAGAAACGATGTTTTCAGATGCGATTAGTTCTATTTGATCATTTTGTCTGTGATACTCATTTTTTACAGCATCTAAGACATCAGGATCAGTTTGAGTTAAACTACTTTCGAAAAATACTTGTGGTGTCATGATTACTCCTCTAATTTTGATTCTACATTATTAAACTTTTCAAGTCTAGCTTGATGACGTCCGCCTTCAAAATCAGTACTGAAAAATATACATAAACATTTAATAGCTTCTTCTAAAGAAATCAACCTTGAACCTAAAACTAAAACATTAGCATTATTATGTTCCCTTGAAAGTCTGGCCATTTCTTCATTCAAACATAATGCTGCTCTTACTTTTTTATACCTATTGGCAACAATTGACATCCCAATACCACTACCACAAATAAGAACACCAAAAAAATCATTTTTGGAAACTTTTTTAGATAATTTATGAGCAAAATCTGGATAATCCTTAGAATCAAGTGAATCAGTTCCCAAGTCAACGAATTTGTAATCATTTTTAAAATATTTGACTAACTGTTCTTTTAGGTCAAAACCAGCATGGTCACTTGCAATTACAATCTTTTCCAATTCAACTCCTATAACCTTTTAAATCTTTTTTTAATCCAGATGATAAAAAATACAGACCAATTATATTTGGTATAGACATGGCAAAAATCATTGAATCAGAAAAATTTATTACGCTTCCAAGATTCATTGATGTGCCTACAACTGTGAAACCAAGAAAAATTAATTTAAATGAATATTTACTAAAATTTCCAATCCCAAAAAGGTAGGTCCAACAACGTAGACCATAATATGACCAGGTAATTAATGTTGAAATAGCAAATAATGTAATTGCAAATGCAAGTATTACTGGAAACCAACTAAAAGCAGATTCAAAGGCTCTTGAAGTCAACTCTACACCTTGAATTCCCTCAGAATTCTCATAAACTCCTGTGATTATTATTACTAGTGATGTCATTGAACATACAATAATTGTATCAATAAAAGGTGACAATAATGACATGAAACCAGTATTTAAATGATTATCACTTTTTGCTGGTGCATAAGCAATTGGGGCAGAACCAATACCAGACTCATTGGAAAAAACAGCTCTTTTAATTCCGGCAATCATTGATCCAATTACTCCGCCAGTTGTTGCTTCCAAATTAAATGCACTTTGAAATATTAAAATAAAGGTGTTTGGTAACATCAAAAAATTGTCACAAATTATAACTATACATGATAACACATATACTATACCCATCATTGGAACCAATCGTTCTGTTACTTTTCCAATTGACTTAATTCCACCAAATATGATTGTACCAACTATGAACGCAAAAAGAATACCACCCAACCATCCTTTGTTATAAAATGGACTATTAATCCCGCCAGATGCTTCTACAATTTGTTGAAAAGCTTGATTTGCTTGAAACATATTACCTCCACCAAAAGAACCACCAATGCAACATATTGCGAAGAAAATTGCTAGAAACTTTCCTAACATCGGTAATCCACAATCATCAAGTCCTTTCGATAAATATCTTATAGCGCCTCCAGACACAGTTCCATCCTTATGTATTACTCTATACTTGTGTCCTAGACTTACTTCTACAAATTTCAAAGTCATTCCAAAGAAAGCGGTAAGAATCATCCATATCATAGCTCCTGGACCACCTATAGATATAGCTACAGCTACCCCTGCAATATTTCCAAGACCAATTGTGCCAGACATTGCAGCTGTAAAAGACTGAAAATGTGTTATTTCTCCTGGATGATTTTCATCATCATACTTACCAATAGCTACTTCTACTGCCTTTTTAAAATACCTCACATTCAAAAATCTAAAGTAAAATGTAAAAAAAAGACCTGCAAATAGTAACCAACAAACAATAAAGGGTACACCTTCACCATAAAAATCAAAACTACTAAAAACAAAATTTGTTATTACGTCTGAAATAGGTTTCAAAAAGTCGTCTATTGCCAGATCAATTGAATTGTTCATAAAAATATACTACTTTTATTTTTCTGTTATTCAATTTATCACTTAAGTATTTTAACAATTTTTTCATAACTCTTATACAATGACTCTTTACTTATGCAATATGGTGGCATCAAGTAAATTGTATTACCTATAGGTCTTATTAATAAACCTTCGTTTAAAAAAGATTGTTTTAATTTTTCACTTTCCTGCGAACCATATTTGGGTTTTATTTCATTAATATCAAAAGCTGCTATACTTCCCAATACCCTTGGTTTTGAAATATTTAATTTTTTGGTAATATTTTTTAAACATTCTGAATGAATTTGAGAAATTTCTTGAACTTTTTTTAAAGTATTTTCTTCTTCAAAAATCTTCAATGAACTTAATGCGGCTGAACACGCAACAGGATTTGCAGTAAAAGAGTGGCCATGCAAAAACGTCTTGGATATATTTTCTCCAAAAAAATTTTCGTGGATTCTTTCATCAAAAACTGTTGCAGCAAGTGGAAGGTAACCCCCAGTAATTGCTTTAGCCAAACAAATAATATCTGGTTGAATATCTATATGATTTGATGCAAACATTTTTCCAGTTCTTCCAAAACCTGTCATAACTTCATCAAAGATTATTAAAATCTTAGACTCTCTAAATTTTTTTAAGAGTTTCTCTAGAAATTCTTTTCTGTACATTTTCATTCCTGAGGCACCATGAATTAATGGTTCAACAATTATTGCGGCAACTTCATCAATATTGTTCGCTATAATTTGATCTGCGTAATTTAATGCTTTCTTTTCATCTGAATCAATATCATTCTTACCATTCCAAAATTCAGGAAAAGGAATAAAAAATTGTTTTTGGACCACATCTTTAAATGGTTCATAAAATCCAGAACTAAAGCCAATCGACATTGCTCCAAATGTATCTCCGTGATACCCCCCAGTAATAGATACAAATTTATTTTTTCTTCTTTTTCCAGAGTTATACCAATATTGTATTGCTACCTTCATTGCTATTTCTACTGCAGTTGATCCGTTATCTGAATAAAAAACTCTATTTAAATTCCCAGGTAATAAAAACGCCAATTTTTCTGCTAAATCAACTGCAGGTTCATGAGTAAAATCAGTAAATAAAACTTGTTCAAATCTTTTTAATTGCTCATTAATGGAATCAATGATCTCTTTTTTACAATGACCATGAATATTTACCCACCAAGATGAAATTAGATCTAAATATTCATTCCCGTTCGCATCAACTAGTTTATCTTCATATGCAGATGTTATTACGAGAGGATCATAGGTTTTTGTTTGTTTTGTATATGGGTGCCATATAAAATTTTTATCTCTTATTTTAATATTTTTCATTTTTAAAAATTTATTCTACTTGTTAATTTTTTAATGCTCGACTGGTCTAAAGTGTTAATGATTGGTATTCTTCCTAAAATATTTAACCTTTTTCCCAAGATTTTTTTCCCTAAAATACTAATTGTATTAATAGTATTTCTTTCATTTTTACCAACAAATATGACTCCTAAAAATTTAATTTTTCTTTTTCTTATAATTTCCAGAGACATAAGAGTATGATTTATTGTTCCTAGGTTTGTTCTTGACACTAGTATAAGAGGTAGATCTAAATCCTTTGATAAATCTATCATTAAATAATTTTTTTTGATAGGAACATAAAGTCCCCCTGCACCTTCAATAATAATCTTATCGTTTGTTTTTATATTTCTTACCTCAATTAATTTTTTTATTATGATTTTTTTTTTTTCTATTAATGAAGCATCAAATGGATTTATTGGATTTTTAAAAAAATATGTTTCTTTAATAATTCTTGAATTTTTAGTCAGTTTTTTTACAACATCCGAATCAATCTCATTATTATTACTTAAACCACATTGGATGGGCTTGTAATACCATGCACTTAATTTATTTACCAAAATAGATGATACAATTGTTTTACCAACATTTGTATCTGTTCCAGAAATAAAAAAACCCTTAATCAACTAATTCTCAATTTTTTTTATAAAAACAAAATTTACTTTATAGGTTACATCAATTCTAGAATTATTACTTCGAATACTAAATAAATTCCCATGATTCCTATTTCTTTTTATATTAACTCCAATTTTTTTAAAATTTAATAAAAAATTTAGCAAATTTTTAAATTTCTCTTTAACAGTAAAAAATTTATGTACGTAAAAAAAACTTTTTTTATTTAATGATTCAAGACACTTTTTTAGATCTGGAAATTTGTTTATTAAATCTTTCTGAGGAATAGTCTTATTTTTACATTTCAAAGAAATTATACTTGGTGTAGAAAATAAAAAAATTCCATTGTTTGGCATTGATTCAATTATATTTGTAAAAAATAAATTAAACTCCTCTGACCAGTGCAAAGACAAATTTGAAAAAATAAAATTAAAATCTTGAAAATTTTTAAACTTTTCAAAATCATTAACTTCGAAAGAAACATTATTTACGTTAATTTTCTTTTTAGAAACCTCAATCATTTTATCAGCAAAATCAACTAAATGAATTTTTTTAAAATTCATTACCTTTAGCATTTCACTTGACATCATCCCATTACCAGAACCAAGGTCTAAACCTATAGTAGGGGATGATACATTATAATTATTTTCTAAATTTAAAAAAAATTCAATTAATTTTTCTCCAATTATTTTTTGAATTAAAGCATATTTTTCATACTTCAATGAACTTTTGTTAAAAGATTCTCTTAGAGAAGATTTAAAATTATTTTCAATCATATTGTTTTTATAAATTTGTAAATTATTTCAAACGCTTTATCTGGTTCCAAATAAGGAAATGCATGATTTTTTTTTTTTAATATTTTAATTTGGTGATTCTCATTATTAAGTTTTTTTATTTTTTCAAATGATGGTTCAAATATTTTATCTTGATAAGACAACACAGACAAAATTTTAATTTTCAAATTTCTAAAATCAGAAACTAAATTATCTTCTTTTAAACTAATAAGGTTATTTCTCAATTTTTTATAATTTATATTTTTATTCAAAATATAGTTTTCTAATCCACAATTTATGTAGAATTTTTTCATTACTTCATCAGGTGATTTTTCAATATTTTTAATCATTAATTCAAGAACTTTTTTTGTTTTTTCTGGTTTTTTTTGGAACTCAACAAAATTTGGTGCAGAAAAAAAGTTGACTAATGCATGACAGCTTATTTTATTTTTTAAGAACCAACTTAAACCAAAAGAATGAGTAATAAAAATACGTTTTTTTTCGACTCTGCTAATAATTTTTTTATTAAACGATTCAATGTTAACAATTTTAATAAATCCAATATTTTTTTTTTTTAAAAATTTACAAAGTGGAAACCAAAATTCCTCTCTAAAGCCCCACCCATGAACAAAGTAAAAATTGTAGGTCATTATATTTTAAAGCTTTTAATTTCTGAAATAAAAAACTTTAACATTTTTTTTGTCATTGTTGCTGTTAAAGAAATTCTTAATCTTTCACCTCCAATTGGAACAGTTGGGGACTTGATAAGTTTGACAAAAAAACCTCTTTCTCTCAGAAACTTTTGAAGTTTTTTACATTTGTTTTCATTTCCTAAAATAATGGGTATTATTTGTGACTGTGAATTTCCAATCGGGAAGTTAATTTTGCTTAACTCTCTACACAAAAATTTAGAATTATTCTTTAATTTAGTTCTTAACTTTTCCAAACTTGGCATCAATTTTACTGCTTGGTTTATAGATGCGTATATACCAGGGGGCAATGCAGTTGAATAAATTAATCCACTACATGAGTGAGTAATTTTTTCTATAATTTTACTAGTGGAAGATACAAAACCACCAAAACTACCAAAACTTTTTCCGAATGTCCCAACAACAATTTCTTTTTCATACTTCATACTTGATGCTAAACCAAAACCTTTTTTTCCAAACACACCAACAGAATGAGCTTCATCTAAATATAACAGTGCATTAAATTTTTTTGCTAAATACCTTAACCCACTTAAATCTACAATATCTCCATCCATACTAAAAAGAATTTCTGATATAATGATACGTGGTGTGTCTTTATTTGATTTTTTTAGTAAAGCCTCCAAATGATTAAGATCTAAGTGATTATATCTAAAAGTTTTTTGTCTCGTCAAAAAACATCCATAATTTATGCTTGCATGATTAAGTTTATCTGAAAAAATTGAAAATTTACTTGTTTGACCTAAATTATTGTTGGTCAACGTTGGAATCAATGTAGAGTTCATCAAAAAACCGCCGCCAAATATTAACGACTTTTCAGCAGATGCATACTTGCTAATTAATTTTTCAATTGAATTTATTTTTTCAAAATTACCCGAAATAAACCTAGATGAAGAAAGACTTGTTCCATAAGTTTCAGTCCACTTCTTAGATAAATCAATTAGTTTTTTGTGTTTAGAAAGACCTAAGTAGTCATTACTAGAGAAGTTAATTAATTTTTTTCCATTAAGAACTAAATAATCACTACCATTCGCAGTGGTTCGGGAATGATAATTTACAACTTCAAGCTTTCTGTGCATTTTATTTGAATTTAATTTATTAACGTTTATTATAAAGTTATTGTACATTTAAACAATAAGAGGGCAAATGAAAGAAGAAACAATAGTTTTACATGCTGGTCACAGACGAGATGAAACAACAACATCAGTTGCAGTTCCAATTTACCAAACAACATCATATCAGTTTAATAATACAGAACATGCATCAAAATTATTTTCACTACAAGAGCTCGGGAATATTTACACTCGAATTATGAACCCAACATGTGCTGTTCTTGAAGAAAGAATGGCAAAACTTGAGGGAGGAGTTGCAGCAATGGCATTGAGTTCTGGTCAGGCTGCTTCAGCTTATTCAATTCAAAATATTTGTCATTCAGGAGATAATTTTGTTAGCTCCACTGATCTATACGGTGGAACATGGAACTTATTTTCTAACACCATGAAAGAAATGGGTATCGAATGCAGATTTGTTGACCCAGCCAAACCTGAAGAGTTTAATAATGCTATTGATGATAAAACAAGGTGTATATATGCTGAAACACTGCCAAACCCTAAACTTCAAGTATTTCCAATAAGTGAAGTTGGTAAGATTGCCAAAGAAAATAAAATTCCATTAATTGTTGATAATACTGCAGCACCCTACATCTCTAAACCATTGTCTTATGGTGCAAATATAGTTGTATATTCAACAACAAAATATATCGGAGGACACGGTATATCAATTGGGGGGTTAATCATTGATGGTGGTAATTTTGATTGGGAAAGTGCAGGTGACAAATTTAAGATGCTAAATTCACCAGATCCAAGTTATCATGGGGCTATTTGGTCTCAAGCTGCCAAACCTCTTGGACCCATAGCTTACATATTGAGGGCGAGAGTAATATTACTAAGAGATCTTGGGGCATCAATGAGCCCTTTTAATGCTTTTACATTTATTCAAGGACTTGAGACTTTACCACTAAGAATGCAAAGACACTGTGAAAATGCAGATAAAGTAGCAAAGTTTCTCGACTCTCACAAAAAAATTGAGAAAGTTATTTATCCTGGCCTTATGAAAGGTATCTACCTTGAAAGGGCTAAACAATACATGAAAAATGGTTATGGTGCGTTAATTGGATTTGAGTTGAAAGATGGTATTGATTCTGGGAAAAAGTTTATTGATAATCTAAAGCTATTTTACCACGTTGCTAATATCGGTGATGCAAGATCTTTAGCAATTCATCCCTCTTCTACAACCCATTCCCAACTCTCAAAGGATGAGCAAGCTTCTTCTGGAGTTACTCCAGGATATGTTCGACTTTCTATAGGTATTGAACACATTGATGATATATTGGAAGATTTAGAGCAAGCCCTAAGTAATTCTTAATGTCAAACTTTAATTCAACTGGCTTTCCTATGCACAGGGGGAGAAGGTTAAGAAAATCGAAAAACATTAGAGATTTATTTGCAGAATCAAATTTAACAACTAATGACCTTGTTATGCCTTACTTTATTAGAGAAAGAGATGATGAGGAAAAAATTATCAGTATGCCTGGAATTAAAAGATATACAGAAGAAGAACTTCTATATGAACTTGAAGAAATTACTAAAAAAAATTTAAATACAATTTCTCTCTTTCCTAAAATTAAAAATGGGAAAAAAACAACAGATGGCTCCGAGAGTTTAAATAGTAATAATTTAGTTTGTAAAACACTAAGAAAAATAAAAAAAAATTTCCCAGAAATAACTGTTATTTGCGACGTAGCTCTTGATGCCTATACTTCAAGTGGCCACGATGGAATAATAAACTCCGATGGAACAATTGATAATGATAAAACAATAAAAATGTTAGCAAAAATGGCAGAACTTTTTGCTTCAAATGGCTGTGATATTGTAGCACCAAGTGATATGATGGACGGCAGAATAAAAGTCATCAGAAAAAAATTAGAAGAATCAAAAAACTTTAATACTTGTATACTATCCTACAGCTCTAAATTTGCTTCTAATTTTTATTCTCCTTTTAGAGACGCACTTGGTAGTCAAAAAAACTTAAACAACTCTCCAAAAGATACTTACCAGATTGATTATAGAAATAAACGTGAGGCCATTAAAGAATCATTAGAAGATATTAATGAAGGTGCAGATATTTTAATGGTTAAACCAGCCATTTATTATCTTGACATATTAAGTGAGATAAAACAAAAATCTAATGTTCCTGTAGCTGCCTATCAAGTTAGTGGAGAATATTCAATGATAAAACTAGGAGCTCAAAATGGAATTTTAAAACTTAAAGAGTGTGTTTTAGAAAGTCTTTTATGTATTAAAAGATCAGGCGCTGATATTATTTTCTCATATTTTAGTAAAGACGTGATCAACTGGCTTCATGAATAAATATGACATAAGACTTGATTTTTCAGGATGAAGGATTTAAAAAAACTTAAGTTAATTTAAACAGGAGATTATTAATAATGTCAAGAAAACACCCAGGTAGATTTCATATTTTCATTCCAGGTCCAACTAATATTCCAGAAAGAATATTAAATGCGATGCATATTTCATCAGAAGATCAAAGAAACCCTGAAATCCCTGACTTAACAATACCACTGTATAAAGATGTTAAGAAAGTATTCAAATCAGATAAAGGTACGGTTTTTCTTTTTCCAGGCTCAGGAACTGGTGCATGGGAGTCAGCAATTATAAATACAATGTCTCCTGATGAAAAGGTTCTCATATATAGATTTGGTCAATTCAGTCACCTGTGGGCTGATATGTTTCAAAGACTTGGTCTTAATGCAGAGATTGTAGATCGTGAATGGGGAACAGGAACACCACCAGAGGATGTTGAAAAAGTTTTAAAAGCCGATACTGACCACAAAATCAAGGTAGTATGTGTTACTCAAAATGAAACAGCAACCGGCGTTACATCAAATGTTAAAGATATTAGAGATGCTATGGACGCTGCAAATCATCCAGCATTATTATTTGTAGATGGAGTAAGCTCAATAGCATCTATCGACTTTAGAATGGATGAATGGGGTGTAGACTGCGCTATATCAGGTTCTCAAAAAGGTTTTATGCTTCCCTCAGGTATGGCAATTATGTGTGTAAGCGAAAAGGCATTGGAAGCTCATAAATCTGCTCAACTTAAAAGATGTTACTATTCATGGGAAGATCAAATAGCAACTAATAAAGATGGATATTTCCCATACACACCACAAATACCAATGCTTAGAGCACTTCAGGAATCGTGTAATATGATATTTGAAGAAGGTATCGAAAATGTATTTAAGAGACATAACAGAATTGCTGAAGGAGTCAGAAAAGCTGTTCAAGATGGCTGGGGGCTAAGTCTATGTGCTAAAGATCCTTATTGGTATTCTGACACAGTTACAGCAATTGTTGTACCTGAGGACAAGGATGCTAAAGAAGTTATTTCAACTGCTTTCAATAAATATCATTTGTCTTTAGGAGCTGGTCTTACAAAAGTTGCAGGTAAAGTATTTAGAATTGGTCACTTAGGAGATCTTAACGAACTTCAAGCTGCCGCTGCAATTCAAGGTGCTGAAATGGCTATGATAGACAGTGGAATAGCAGTTGAGCCAGGTAGTGGAAACGCTGCAGCATCAGAGTTTTGGAGAAAAAATATATAATATAGATTATGTCTGATTTTAAAGTTCTAGTTACAAGAAAATGGCCAAAGTCTGTTGAAAAGGAACTCAAAGAAAACTTTGATACGACACTTAGTACTGACGATATACCTTTATCTAGCGAAGCCCTGTCTGATGCAATGGAAAAATTTGATGCATTACTTCCAACTGTAACAGATAAAATAACTGATCAGATACTTTCTTCACCTAATAAAAGAGTAAAAATAATTGGTAATTTTGGTGTTGGATTTAATAATATAGATATAGATTCAGCAAAAAAAAATAACCTTGTAGTAACAAATACACCTGAAGTTCTAACGGACTGTACGGCCGATATAGCAATGCTTCTTATGTTGGGTTCAGCAAGGAGAGGATCTGAAGGTGAATACCACGTAAGAAAAACTGAGTGGGAC
This sequence comes from Alphaproteobacteria bacterium, assembly GCA_045563015.1. Lineage (GTDB taxonomy): Bacteria > Pseudomonadota > Alphaproteobacteria > Methylaequorales > Methylaequoraceae. The sequence continues at coordinate 69,672 of JBJKUQ010000016.1, forward strand.
GGTTGGCGGCCAACACATATGATGGGGACCAAAGTTACTGGAAAAACTCTGGGTCTTATTGGTATGGGAAGAATCGCTCAAGCAATGGCACAAAAATCTCATTTTGGTTTTAATATGAAAATAATTTTTCACGACCCATATTTTAAAGATGAAAGTATTATAAGGAAATTTAAAGCAGAAAGATGTGAAAGTATCGATGAGTTACTATCAAAGTCAGATTTTGTTTCACTTCACTGCCCCTCAACAAAAGAAACTCAGGGATTAATAAATTACAAGTCTCTTTCTAAGATGAAAAGTTCGGCATATCTTATTAATACTGCTAGAGGAGATATCGTAGTAGAAAATGATCTTGCAAAAGCTTTAGATGAAAAAATTATCATGGGTGCTGGTTTAGATGTCTATGAAATGGAACCCAAGGTAAATGAAAAACTTTTAAAATTAAAGAATGTTTTTTTACTACCTCATCTTGGAAGTGCAACAAATGAAACAAGAGAAGCTATGGGGATGAGAGTCCTTGAAAATGTAAAATCTTTTTTCAATGGGTCCGAGCCTAGAGATAGAGTAGTATAATCTAAAATGGACTTTGAAGAACTTGGTCGTAATAAAGTAGCATCCAAATTTTTATTAGATTTATTCAACTTTGGTGTTTCAAAAGTCCAACCAAAAAATATTCTAAAAGACTTTTTAGAAGTCTCAAATGATAAAGTTACAATTAAAGGGACATCAAAGAAAACAACATATACAAAAATAAATAAAATTATTATTATTTGCGTTGGAAAAGCATCTGTTGATATGGCGGAAACTGCTAAAAAAATTTTTTCAAAATCATCTCTTCAACTTGAACAAAAAGTTCTAGTTGTAAATAAAGAAAATTATAAAAAAGTATCAGGTTTTAAGTGTTTTGTATCTGGTCACCCAATTCCTAATTCAAATGGACTGATTGCTTCTAAATTCATAGAAAATAAAATTGGGAAATTAACTAAAGATGATCTTGTACTAATTTTTGTTTCTGGTGGTGGTTCTGCAATGCTCCCATATCCTGTAAAATCAATCTCATTGAAAGATAAAATAGAAACTAATAAAATTTTATTGGAATCTGGAGCAAATATTCGGCAAATTAATTCTGTAAGAAAACATTTATCCAAAATCAAAGGTGGTAATTTTATAAAAATGTGTTCACCTGCAAAAGTTCACGGTTTAATACTATCTGATGTAGTTGGAGATGATTTAGGCTCCATAGCTAGTGGAATGACTGTTTGTGACAACTCAAGTTTTTTTGATGTATTAAAAATTTTAAAAAACTATAAAATTCTTGAGAGTATTCCACAAAAAGTCAAAAAATACTTATTTCAGGGGTGCGAAAATAGTAAACTTGAGACACCTAAAAAAAATGATCCTATTTTCAAACAAGTCAAAAACACACTTATTGGAAGTAACTATCAATGTATCCAGAATATTAAAAATCTAAAAAAAAATATAGACTCAAAAATTTTTTTTAAAGATGTTGATGAAGATGTTGAAAGTTTTTCCAGAAAATTTGTAAATAAACTTCAAAAATTTGATTATAATAAACCTATTCTTTTGATTTCTGGTGGAGAAACAACAGTTAAAATTAAGGGTAATGGAAAAGGTGGCAGAAATCAAGAATTTGCACTTCATTTCCTATTAGAAATGAATAAAAAATTACCTAATAAAAAATTTTTTTTATTATCAGCTGGAACTGATGGAAGAGATGGCCCTACAAATGCTGCTGGTGCAATAGTCAATAATGGTAGTCTAGAATTGATTGAAAAAAAAAAAATTAATATTATCAAAGAACTTCATAACAATAATTCATATAAAGTATTGAAAAAAATAAACTCTCTTATAATAATTAAAGGAACAAATACTAATGTTGCTGATATTCAATTACTCTTACTTTTTTAAATATGGAAGAACTTAATAATCAAAAACTTTTTTTTCAAAGATCAATTTCATTTCCATGCTCATATTTAAGTGGAGAAACTGAAAAAAGGCTTTATGTCAATCTTGAAAATTTAAAAACAATTAACTTTTTAGTTTCCGACCTAACAAAAAATGGTTTTAGGAGAAGTCACAGTCATATGTATATACCAATTTGCGAAACTTGTAACTCTTGTATACCCTCAAGAATTAATGTTACAAAATTTAATAAATCCAAAAGCAATAAAAGAATACTTAAGAGTAATACTGATCTTTTTTTAGTAAAAAATAATAGCGATATTAAGAATCAACGTTTCAAGTTATTTCATGAATATTGTAAAGAAAGACATAAAGATAGCCCTATGTCGAAAATGACTGAAAATGAGTTTTCAGATTTTTTTTATAAATCAAAAAATAAAACCGTGATATATGACTTAATTGATGATTCACAAAATATATTTGGTTCCATTCTTTTAGATTGCCTTGAAGATGGATATTCGGCCGTTTATAGTTTTTTTAAACCTCATGAAAAAAAAAGAAGTCTTGGCAAACTTCTTATTTTAAATGTGATTGATAAACTTAAATCACTTGATTTATCCTTCCTCTATTTGGGGTATTGGATTAAGAGTTCTCAGAAAATGAATTATAAATATTCCTTCAACAATTTTGAACTCTACCAAAATGGTAAATGGATAGAAAAAGAAACTAAAGATTTCTAATCTTTTCAATCATCTGACTTCTTATAACTAATTTATTAGTATCAAATTCAAAGCTCTTCCTCAGAAAGAAGCTTATTATTTTTAATGCATTACAATAATCATGATAATCATTCGATATTATTTTACTTTTGAAACAGTTTGGAATCTTAAAAAGTTTTTTATCATATTTTTTTCCTACTTTATAAGTAACAGAATTTCCTGATTTTGGAGAAATATAAAATATATTTTCTTTTGAACCACTTACACTACATTCATTTAAATTAATACCATAGCCTGTATATTGTAAAAAATTTAATTCCCACCAAATATAAGATTCAATAATTAATCCTATTTTTTGATTTAAAATATCAAGTAATTCACTTAGTTCATTATATATTTCAATATTTTTTTGCCATGGTGGTAAAAAGTTAAGACATAATTCACTTGCTGAGGATTTAATTAAATTTACTAAAAATCCATTATTATGGAGATTCAAACCAGAATCTAAATTTAACTTAACAAAACCTAAATTATCTTGATGTTTTGCTTTCCATACAAAACTTATCCTATCAAGGGTCATAAAAGAATGAGAGTCTTTTTTTGTAAATTTGGTTAAACTTTTAATTAGACCATGATTTTTTGAAAAAATAAAAACTATACTAGATTTTTCTCCATATTGTTTAGACCCTAAGAAAAAACCTTTATCTTCAACTTGCATCAATTAAAATCTATTAGAAACTTTTAAGTCTAAAAAAATTTTTCGTTTGAGTAATTTTTCTATTTCAAGCCTTGCTCTAATTCCAATTTGTTTAATTTTTGATCCACCTTTTCCAATTAAAATTGATTTTTGCGATTTTTTAGCAACAAATATTATCTGCTCTATTTTATTTTGTTTTTTGAGATTTTCTAATGAAGTTTTAATTTCTATTGAATATGGAATTTCTTTGTTTAATAATTCAAAAACTTTTTCTCTCGTTATTTCCGATAAATGTAGATTAATTTCATTGTTATCTGGAACTAAATTATTGTAAACCCAATCGTTATATGGTATTGATTTCACTATATTTTCAAGAACTTTATCTATTCCTAGGTTCTTTTTGGCTGATATTGGAAAAGTTTCATCAAATCTAATAAGTTCATTAACTCGCTTTATAATTAATAATAACCTTTCATTCTCTATTAAATCTACCTTATTGAGAATAAGAAAATTTTTTTTACATTTACGTGTAATAATCTTAATATATTCAAGGTAGGTATTATTTGTCTTTTTTGAAGAGTCTAAAACAAAAAGATTTAAGTCAACTGTTTCTAATTCATCATTCAACGATCTAGATAACTGTTTATTAAAAAATTTTTTGTCTGTAACAATTCCAGGTGTATCAAAAAAAATTAATTGACTACTCTTAAAATTTAATATTGCACGTATCTTTTTGTTTGTTGTTTGAACTTTATTAGAAACAATTGAAACTTTTTTTTTAAAAAAAGTATTAATTAAAGTTGACTTACCTGCATTTGAAAAACCAGATAACAAAATTTTGCCGCATTTTTTATTCACTTATTTCCTTAAGAAGTTTGCTAGCAGCATTTATTTCTGCATCTTGTTTACTTTTTCCATTAGCTAATGAAAACGTAAGTTCGTCTACAAGGACTTTTATTTTAAAAGTAGGGTTATGATCGGGACCTGTTTTTTTTAGTACCTGATAAACCGGTAGTTTTTTATTTTTCTTTAAACACCACTCTTGAAGTCTAGACTTTGGGTCAAATGAGGATAGATTTATATTATCAATATATTTTTTCCATAAATTAAGTACAACTTTTGATGTCATATTAATGTCTGAATCTAAATAAATTGCTCCAATCAATGCTTCTAATGAGTTAGCTTTAATTGTATCAAGAGAACTTTTTTTTAATTTGTTTGAATAAATTATAAAGTCTCCAATCAGTATTTCTTTAGCTATTTTTCTAAGTGTTGCTTTACAGACAAGAAAAGAAAGTTTTTTAGCTAGTTCACCCTCAGTTGACTCTGAAAACCTTCTATATATTTCATCGGATATTATCAATCCTAAAACTCTATCACCCAAAAATTCTAGGCGTTCATAATTTTGATTTCTTTCAAGGTCCTTTGAATAACTGGAATGGGTTAGTGCAGTTCTGTAGAGCGTAATATCTTGGAAATGGTATCCTATTTTTTCCATTAATTTTTTTGAATCATTCATTGTTCAATTCATCTTTAGGATGCAAACTAACAAAAAATCTATCTTTTCTCAATGCTGGATACCAAGTCCAAAATTTTAAAAAACTACCAATATTTACATCAAATGATACAAAAACTATTTGTGCTTTTCCAACAAGGTTATTCTTTGGAATAAACCCTATAGATCTACTATCTTGAGAATTATCCCTATTATCTCCCATAACAAAAAAACTATCTTGCGGAACAATTACTTCACTAGAGTCATCAGTATTATAACCAGGAATTGGTTTTTCAAATTCATAAATCTCATATGATTTTTTGTTTGGAAGAATTTCTTTGATTTTCTGTACATCAAAATATTTATATATTTCATTTGAAACAAGTTCTCTTTCAACTCTAGTATCATTGATGAAAACTTCACTCGATTTAACGCTAATTTTGTCACCTGGCAACCCTATCAATCTTTTTATGTAGTCAGTTCTATTATCTGTAGGTGTTTTAAAAACAACAATATCTCCTCTTTTTGGCTCTTTGTAAAAGATTCTTCCTGGAATTAATGGCACACTGAATGGAAGTGAATGTCTGGAAAAACCATAGGAAAATTTTGAAACAAACAAATAATCACCAACTTTTAAGTTAGGATACATAGAGCCAGATGGAATACTAAAAGGTTCAAACAAAAAACTTCTAATTATTAGAGCTGCCACAATGGCATAAAAAATTTGAATAATATTTTTTTTTGTTTTGCTTTGAGAATATTTATACATAATTATTTACGAAATTTTTTGTGATTTAGGGTGATTAATTATAGCTAAAAACTTTTTAATAGTATCATCTAATCCAGTATATAACGAATGACTTATCAAAAAATGTCCTACGTTAAGTTCCATTATTTCATTTATCTTCGCTATTTCACTGACATTATCATAATTTAATCCATGCCCAGCGTGACAGCTTAGTCCAACTCTTGAACAATAACTCGCAGCAGTTTTAATTTTTTCAAGTTCTTTGAAATATTTATTTGAACCAAATAAATTTGAATATTTACCTGTGTGAATCTCAACTGCACTAACCCCTAACTCTTTGGCGAATGTAATTTGTTCTAAATCTGGGTCTACGAAAAGTGCAACTTTAGTTTTCTTAATTAATTCTGGAAGGTAATTTCTTAGATAATTCATCTGACTTTTCACATCCAAGCCACCCTCTGTGGTTAGCTCTTCTCTTCTTTCAGGAACAATGCAACAAGCTGAAGGCATTATATTTAAACAAATTTCTTTCATTTCATTTGTGGCAGCCATTTCTAAATTTAATGGCAAATAATCAGTTTTTTTTAACGCCCTAACATCAAAATCTTTAATATGTCTTCTGTCTTCCCTTAAATGAACAGTTATGCTATCAACTTTAAGTGATTTCAGTTTTTTTGCTACCTCAATTAGACAGGGAAAGTTATCATCTCTGGCATTTCTCAAGGTTGCAACATGATCAATATTAACCCCTAGTCTTATTTTTCTCATTTGTTCTTTCAGATAAGTATTTTTTCATTAAATAGTAAGTACAAAACCACGATATAATAGCTAATGGTAGACTTCCAAATAGAGTTGGATAAAATAATTTCTCAAAATTATTTATGAAAAAATTTATTTTAAATTCATAAAAATATATCTTTTCAAAAAAAAACAATGTACCAATTTTATAATCAACATAAAAAAAAAATGGGAATGTCCAAGGGTTTCCTATTATTGTTCCAACAGTAGCTGCGATAATGTTACCTCTCATCAACCATGTTCCAAGATAACATATAATTAGGTGAAACCCTAAAAGAGGCGTAAAAGAAACTGCAACACCCCATGATAAACCGATTGCAACTGATTCTGGAAAATCTTTAATTCTTACTATTTTATATTTTTGTAATTTAAAAAAATTAATAATTTTTTTCATAGCACACACTCAAACTCTTATAACATTCTCAATAAATTCTGAGGTTCTCAAGGAAACCATAACTTTCTCCAAGTGTTTTATATTTTTAACATCAATTTCGACATCTATTTTATAAAAATCACTTGTTCTATCAATTATTTTTAAATTACGAATATTACTTAATGACTTACCAATCATTGAAGATAAAGAGCCCAAAGAACCAATTTTATTTTTTATAGTAACATTAATTTTTACAACAAATTCCTTATTTTTATCAGAAAAATCCTCCCATCTTACATTAACTAATTTTGATTTACTTAATTGATTTTTTTTTAATTCATCACAAGATTCTAAATGAATCATTAATCCTTTACCCTGAGATATATAGGCTAAAACAGAATCTCCGGGTATTGGGTTACAACAATTAGCATAATGTATGCTCATGCCAGGTGTAAGTTTGTTCAATGGTATTGAAACTTTCTTTTTCTCTAAAACTTCATTTAATAAAACAATCTTTTCATTTGATTTAATTAATTCTTTTTCCGGATATAATGAAAGAATTATCTTAAACGGCTCTAATTCGCCTCTACCAATTTTTAAAAAAAGTTGATCATTTTTTAATTTAAAATTTTCTGCGGCAGTCTTCAGATTTCTCTCTGAAAATCTTATCCCTTCGCTTTTAAATTGATTAGTCAGTATTTCTTTTCCAAGTTCCTTTAATTCATTATCTTCCATAGCATGTAAAAATCTTTTTATACAAGCCTGTGCTTTTCCCGTTATTGAAAGTTCCAATGATTTTGGTGATAAAATATTTTCTTCTCCAGTTAAAATTTCAACTTGATCGCCATTCTTTAATTTCGTGTAGAGCGGTTTAATAGAGTTATTAATTTTTACTCCAATACAGTTAATTCCCACATCCGTGTGAACTGCAAAAGCAAAATCTAATGGCATTGCACCTTTTGGTAATGAAATTAAATCTCCACTCGGTGAAAATACAAATACTTGATCTGCGTACATTTGAAGTTTAGTGTGTTCTAGAAATTCTTCGGGTTCTTTAGACTGGTCTAATATATCAAGAATTTGGCTTATTCCTTTAAACTGTTTACCATCCTTGTTATCAATATTATCCTTATAAATCCAGTGTGCAGCAACTCCTAAATTAGCTAAATCATTCATTTTTAAAGTTCTTAACTGTATCTCTATTCTTTGATTTAGGGGTCCTATAAGTGTTGTATGTAAAGATTGATAACCATTGGGTTTAGGAGTTGAAATATAATCTTTAAACCTTCCTGGAACATAAGAATATTTTTGATGCAATAACCCTAAAACTAAATAGCATTGCTCTGGAGAATCTAAAAGAATGGTAAATGCCATGATATCTGATAATTGAGAAAAATTAACAGATTTTACCTTCATCTTTTTCCAGATCGAAAAAGGTTTTTTTTCACGTCCATAAATATCTGCTTTAATTTTATTTTTATCCAGTAAATCTTTAATCATATTAATTGTTTTATGAAGCAAATCTTCATCTTGTTGCCTTAGCATCTCCAACCTGTAAACGATTGACTCTCTTATCTCAGGTTCAATTATTTTAAAACTTAAATCATCCAACTCTGCTCTAATTTCTTGCATACCAAGTCGTTCTGCCAAGGGTGCAAAAATCTCAAGAGTTTCAATTGCAATTCTTTTTTTTTTTTCATTTTCTTTTATATGACTTATTGTTCTCATATTGTGCAGTCTATCTGCTAACTTAACTAAAAGCACTCTTATGTCTTTTGAAGTTGCAAGCAATAATTTCCTGAAGTTTTCCGCTTGTTTAAATTTATCTGATCTTCCTTCTAATTTTGAGAGCTTGGTAACCCCATCAACAAGATAAGAGATTTCATTTCCAAAATTTTCTCTTATATCTTTTAGATTTTTTTTTGTATCTTCTACAACATCATGAAGTAATGCTGTTATAATTGTTTTTGAATCAAATTTATATTCTGCGAGTATTCCAGCAACTTCTAGAGGGTGAGAAAAATATGGATCACCAGATGCTCTTCTCTGAGATCCATGTGCTTTCATAGAATAAACGTATGCACGATTTAACATCTCTTCATGAACATACGGATCATAAGACTTTACTTTTTCAATTAACTCAACTTGCCTTAGCACGATTTATAATAAAATATATTTGTTTAATAATAATATAATTTATTATTTACCTAATTACAGTAACTTTATTCAACAGTATTTGTGCCTTCAACAGGAGACTTACCTTCTACATCAACTCCTATTTCAGAAGTTGGGTCCTGTTTATCAATTTTTCTTTTCTCGATAAGTTTTTGAATTTCATCTTCAGTCATATATATTTTCTTTCTTTTTTTCTCTGAAGCGTTTTCTTTCTCGAAATTATCAAAAGAGACTTGTGATGCATTAGTATTCAAAGGTACTGCTTCATCGTCATCAATATCAGCATCCTCTGCAGGCTGATATTTTTGAGCATTAGAAACAATATCTTCCCAAACTTTTACTAAATCAATCTTTTTTTCAGCTATTTCCCTCAATGCTATAACTGTTTGTTTGTCATTATCAATTGGGACGTTGGACTCACTGCCGGATAAAAGTTCTCTGGCTCTTCTGCAAGAATAAATAACTAATTGAAATCTATTAGGTATTGATGTTGTACAATCTTCTGTTGTTACTCTTGCCATAGAATTGATTTATATTAATTATTTTTTGATTTGCAAGGTTTTTCAGTAAATATTTAGCTTTTATTTTAAATACAGGATGGTTCCATAAAGGATTTATATCGCAAATGGGTTTAACTACGAACTTTCTTAAGTGCAACCTAGGATGAGGAATTATTAAATCATTAGTTTTTATAATTTCATTTTTATAACATAGAAGATCTAAATCGATAACGCGTGGTTCATTTCTTTTTTTTCTAATTCTTTTAAAACTATTCTCTATTGAGAACAATTTTTGAATAACATCATTTGGTGATAAATTTGTTTTGATTTCTACTACAGCATTTACATACCAAGGTTGGTTTGATTTAGGAATTGGTTCAGTTTTATAAAATTTAGAAATTTTTGATAAAAAAAAATAATTTTTTAACAATTCAATTCCTGTAAGACAGTTTTCTAATGGACTTCCAAATAATTCGGATTCTAAGTTAGATCCAATTGCAATGATAATCATAGATTTTCCAATCTTGATTTTTCTTTTTTCCAATCTTGCTGTTTTTTATATTCTCTAAGATCAGCTTTTTTTCTTCCCCTAGATAAAGCTATATCAACTTTTAAAAAACCTTTTTGATTGTAATGGATATTCAACGGTATCAATGTATTATTTGTATTTTTTAAGTTAAGTGAAATTTTTTCAATTTGTTTTCTTCCTAAAAGTAACTTTTTGGGTCTTAAGTTATCTGAATCTGAAAAAATTTTATATTTTTTTAAATCAATAAATAAATTTAACAACCATATTTCTTTTTTTTTTATTACTGCATATGAATTTTCAATAACCAACTTACCTTCTCTTATTGACCGAACCTCATTTCCATTCAACACTAAACCAGCTTCAAACTTTTGAATAATCTCGTAATTATACCTTGCTTTTCTATTTTCAAATGTTTTTGTTTTCTTTTTTGACACTATGATATTAAATAATTTTTAATTCATGTAAGGCGCTATTTATTAATTTTTCTGTCATTTTTTCAACATTAACAAGAGGTGGTCTTAAAATATTCTTGCACTTTTTCATTTTGCTCAAAGCATATTTAACAGGACCGGGACTGGATTCTGAAAATAATACATTATTTAGATTGTAGAGTTTAAAATTTAGTTTCATAGCTTTGTCAATCTCTCTTGATATCCAAAGTTTATAAATTTCAGAACAAATTCTCGGCGTTACATTAGCCGTCACAGAAATACAACCGTTACCACCACTAATCAAAAAAGATAGAAAAGTTGCATCTTCACCACTCAATTGTTGGAATTTCTCACCGCAATGTTTTCTGACATCTAAGGGTGTTGTTAAGTCAGCAGTTGCATCTTTGACTCCTAAAATATTCTTAAATTTCGTTAACTTTTTAATAGTATCTGAATTAATTTTAACGACTGATCTACCAGGTATATTATAAAGATAAACACCAAGTTTTTCGCATGACTGAGATATAATTTTGAAGTGTTCATACAAACCCTTTTGAGTTGGTTTATTATAATAGGGTGCTACAAGGAGCGATGCAGAGGCCCCAGCTTTATATGCATGCTTAACAAATTCAACAGATTCCTTTGTTGAATTTGACCCACAACCAGCCATAACAGGAACTTTTCCATTACTTCTTTTGATAATAAATTCTGTTACTGCCCTATGTTCATCATGACTTAAAGTTGGTGACTCACCAGTTGTCCCGCATGAAACTAGTCCATGTGAGCCCTCTGAAATTAAAAAATCAATATGCTTTGCCAAACTATCATAATCAATCTCGTGATTAGTTTGAAATGGTGTTATAACTGCAGGAATTGAGCCGTAAAAAATCATAAAATCATCCTGTTTTAAAAATTAAATAAAAAATAATCTTGTTGCCATACATTGATTTAGAAATAATATTATGTTTTATGATAACAAATTTATCTAGGATCAAGTTTTTTTTTTTTCTAATACTCTGTGTTCCATTAAAAATAGATGCGCTTGACTTCCCAAACCCTGAACCAAGACCTGAAATTAAGAAAAGGGAATACCAGGATGTATTTAATCAAATAAAAAAACAAAACTGGGTCATGGCTTTGGCTTTGGCTAAGGACTATAACAACCCTAGCCTCTCATCATATATTAAATGGTTGGATATTACTAGGCCTGGAAGCAATCATGACTTTGATTATTTAGTTGATTTTTTTAAAAATCATGCGAATTGGCCAAAAAAAAAAATTATTATTGAAAAAATAGAATCATCGATCACAAAAAATCATAGTTCAAAAAAAATACTTGAATGGTTTAATAAAATGCCTCCAATGACAGCTAAAGGTAATATTGATTTTTTTGAATTTAGAATGAAAGAAAATTATAACCTAGATAAAGCTAAAGAAATCAAAGAAATTTGGATTAAACAAAACCTTACAGGAAAACAACAACGTTACTTTATAAAAAATTACAGTAAATACTGGGGTAATGATGATAATTGGAAACGATTTTCTAGATTGCTTAGCGAAGGAAAAAATGTATCTGCAAGAAAAACTCTGAACAGAATATTTGGTGATCTTAGAAAACTTGGTGAAGCACAATTTGCTTTATCAAGACGTAGCCCAAATGTTTCCTCTTTAATTAAAAAAGTTCCTCAAAGCCTTATTAATAACCCTGTATTAATTTATGAAAGAATGAGATGGAGAAGAAAAGCAAAGCTTGAATCTGCAGTTGAATTTTTGTATGACCCACCAGATAAAATTTATAATGTAAGAAACTGGTGGATAAACGCGAGGGTTGTAATACGAAGACTCATAAATAAAAAGAGATATGATGACGCATACAAGATACTAAACAATCATAAACTTCCATTAACTGAAGAATCTGGAAGAGAGGCTGAATGGCTTGCTGGGTGGGTTGCATTTCATCACCTAAAAAAACCATTAAATGGGATTAACCATTTCAAAAAACTCTACAATAACTCTGAAGATGTTAACATTAAATCTAAAGCAGCATTTTGGATTTCACTAGCAAATAAATCTTTAACAAATAAAAAAGAAGAACTTAAATGGCTTAAAATTTCATCAAAAAATAAGTTTTCTTATTATGGTCAGAATGCCTCAATAAAACTAGGAAGCATGAATTTTCTTAAAGAAAAAAAATCTTTTATAAAACCTAAAGATTCTGGGAATCTTTTGAAAGTTATAGATATTATTATCAATTCAGAGCAAAATACTGAAAAAACCCTAGTTTTCTATCAAAAACTACTAGATATTTCTGAAAGTGATTCCAATCGATACTATGTTCTAAATGAAGCAAATAAATTAAAAAATAAGTATATCCTAACTCTATTATCAAAAAAACTTAGGGGGCCGTCAGTAAATTTTTCATATCCATTAATTGAGAATTATATTCCCGCAAAATTTAAAAACTCTTTCCCTACTTTAGCTTTAATTCATGCAATTTCTCATCAAGAAAGTAATTTTCGAATCAACGCATATAGTCATGCCGGTGCCAGGGGTGTTATGCAACTTATGCCATTTACAGCCAGAAAAGTAGCTAAAGACCTTAGAATAAAGTATTATAAAAAGCAACTTACTAGAAACCCTCAGTATAATATTATTCTTGGAACAACTTACATCAACCAAATGTTAAGAAGGTTCAAAAATTCATTACCATTATCACTAGCAGCATATAACGCAGGTCCAAGTAGAGTAAGAATATGGTTAAAAAGATATGGTGACCCTCGTTTAGGTAAAATTAGTTATATAAATTGGATAGAGTCAATCCCATTAGAAGAAACAAGATACTATGTAAAGAAAGTTTTATCTAATCTCAGAGTTTATCAAAAAAAATATAAAATTGAGATATATGAAGCCAGCCTAGATAATAAAAAAATTTAATGTCATATTGACATTATGTCATTTTGGCATTATATTTGTATTATAACAATAACGTTGCCTATTAATAGGGACGTTTAATATAAATCTTGCTTATTTAAAGGAGAAATAATATGCAAAATCTAACTACATTTGATACTAATAAATTCCTTCCATATTCCGTGGGATTTGACAACTTATTTGATAAGTTGTTCGATATGGATTTAGATTCTTCTAATTCTTATCCCCCATATAATATCAGTAAGGTCGACGAAAATAATTATATTATAGAGATGGCCCTCGCTGGTTTTAATAAAGCCGATTTAGAAATTGAATTGACTAGCGGAGAACTCACAATAAAATCAAAGAAAAAAGATGACTTAGATAAAAACCACAATTTAATTCATCAAGGTATATCTCAAAGATCATTTGTAAGAAAATTTACACTTTCTGATGAGATCTTAGTTAAAAATGCTGAAATGAAAGATGGAATGCTAATAATTAGTCTGGAGAGGCTTATTCCAGAGCACAAAAAACCAAAAAGTATATCTATTAGATAACATTAAAATAGAATGTGGGCAAAGACTTGCCCACATTTTTTTTAAACAATTAATGTTGACATTGAAATTTAATTTAATTAATGATTAATAATAATTATCATTATCATAATATGACACGCCTCCTCATTACTCTTATAATATTTTTTTCGCATCCAGTTATTTCAAAAGAAATAAATCTTTTCACTTCTCGTCACTATGATTCGGATTTCAAGCTTTACAAAAAATTTACTCAAAAAACTGGAATAAAGGTCAACATTATAAATGGTAAATCAAAAGTCCTTGAAAAAAGAATATATGAAGAAGGAAAAAATAGTAAGGCAGATGTTCTCTTTTTAGCAGATGCCGGTGCATTATATTCAGCACAAAAGAAAAATTTATTTACTAAAATAGAATCAAAAAAAATTAATAATAAATTACCAAAAAACCTTAGGAATGATTTTTGGATAGCTATAACAAAGAGAGCAAGAGTTTTATTTTACAATCCAGAAAAAATAAATAAAAAAGATGTTCAAAATATTTCTTATGAAGATTTATCAAATAAAAAATGGAAGAACTCTATAGCGATAAGACAAGCTAATAATATCTATAATCAATCTTTGATTGCTTCACTTCTTGAGTATAATGGCCCAAAAAATACATTCATCTGGTTGAAAGACTTTGTAAACAACTTCGTAAGATCACCACAAGGTAACGATAGAGCACAAATTTTACTTGTTGCATCAGGGGAAGCTAAACTTGCTATCGCTAATACTTATTATTATGCATTAATGTTATCCGGAAAAAAGGGTGATAATCAAAAAAAAGCAGCAGAAAAAGTTAAACCAATCTTTCCAAATCAAAATAATAGAGGGACACATATAAATATATCTGGTGCAGGAATTTTAAAAAATTCACCAAATAAAAAAAATTCATTAAAATTTATAGAATTCTTGTTAACCAATGAAGCTCAAACTCATATTTGCAATAATTCATTTGAATTTCCGGTTATAGATAATGTAAAAACAAACTCGTTTATAGATAAAATTGGTAAAAACTTTAAAGAAGATAATACTATTAGTTTATCTATTTATGGGGAAAGGCAAACCGAAGCTTTTAAATTAATGAAAAAAGCTGGGTGGAATTAAAGGCTACCCTTTGAAAATAAATACTAATCAATATTTTTTAAATAGTTCAATTTATTTGTTTGTACTAGTCATTTCAATTTTTATACTTCTTCCAATTTTTTCAATTTTCACAGGTATATTAAATACCAAAACAGAATATTTAAATTTTTTAACAAACTCTGAACTTTCACAATACATAAAAAACTCCCTTACAATAGTTTTTTTTGTTTCATTGATTACTCTTTTTCTCGGAGTTATTTCGGCTTATTTAGTCTCTTTTTACAATTTTTATGGTGTAAATTTTTTTAAATATTCTTTATTACTTTCTTTTGCAATACCTCCTTATATTTTTGCGTATAATTTTTCTGCTTTTTTTGAACAGTATGGAACACTTTATCAATTATTTTCTCTATTTTTAAATGATGAAAGGGCAAATAATTTTTTACCAAAATTTGGTCCATTGTTAAGTTCAATAATTTCGTTAAGTTTAACACTTTTTGGATATGTTTTTATTCTTTCAAGATCATCATTCATAAATCAATCAAGAAATTTAATTGAAGTTGGAAAAAACTTAGGATTCAGTAACTATAATAACTTTTTTAAAGTAATAGTCCCCTCCTCTAGACCAGCAATTTTTGTAGGCTTAAGTTTAGTAGCTATGGAAACATTAGCAGATTTTGGTACAGTATCATTTTTTGGCATTTCGACATTTACAACTGGAATTTATAACTCTTGGTTTATTTTTGATGACCTTCAATCAGCAAATTTATTATCATTTCTTTTATTAGTTTTTATTCTTACATTTTTTTACTTAGAGAATTTTTCAAGAAAAAACCTTAAATACTATGTATCAAGTCAAGCTGTAAAAAAAACAATCGAAAAAAACAAACCTGAAAGGATTTAAAGAATTTTCTGCTTTTTTATTTTGTTTATCTCTTTTTTCAATTAGTTTTTTATTTCCCTTATTTCAAATGTTTTCTTGGGCTTTATCATCATCAACTTATTTTAATAATAATGAATTAATTGAATTAAATTTTAATTCAATAAAATTAATTTTAATTTCCTCATTATTGATAATTTGCCTATCCTTTTTTGTAAATTTTGGTATTAGGACAATTAAAAGTAGACTTCTCAAGATCTGTTCCAGTTTATCAATTTCAGGATATGCAATACCTGGTATTGTAATTTCTGTTGCTATTATTAGTTTTTTTTCATTCATTGATAATCAATTTAATATTAATATTAAAAAATACTTTATTGGATCTATTGCTGGGCTTGTTTTAGGATATTGTATTAGATTTTACTCTATTTCATTTAATTCTATAAAAACTGTGTACATGAAAATTAATAAATCAATTGATGAAAGTGCACTTTTACTTGGTTTCAATAAACTTAAAATATTAAAAAATATTCATTTTCCTCTGCTTAAAAAAAATTTTATTTTTGCTTTTTTATTAATCTCTATTGAAATTATCAAAGAACTTCCAATTACACTAATTTTAAGACCATTTAATTTTGAAACCTTTTCCACAAAAGCTTTTAATTATGCTTCTAATGATTTGATTGAGGCCGCATCAATTCCATCACTGTTTATAATTTTTTGGTCTACAGTTTTAATTTTTTTGTCAATAAAATTCTTTTTAATGGATAAAAAATAACATATACATTATTGGTGAGTAATTTTTTTGAAGTAAAAAATGTAACCTTCTCATCAAATCGTAATCACGCTTTAGATAGTGTAAGCTTTAATATTTCTAATAAAGGTGAAATCATTTCTATTCTTGGTCCATCTGGAGTTGGAAAAACAACTGTTCTGAGAGCTATTGCTGGTTTAGATAAAATTAAAAAAGGAGAGATTTGGCTAAATGGTAATTTAATATCCTCAAAAGATTTTCATACTGTACCTGAGAATAGAGGAATAGCTCTATCGTTCCAAGACAACAGTCTTTTTCCTCATCTTAAAATTATTGATAATATAAAATTAGGTATTAATAGACAAACTGAAGGTAAAAAGGTCAGTCTGAAAAAATGTGTAGAACAATTTTTTTTAAAACCAATTCTTAATAAGTTTCCACATGAAATAAGTGCAGGAGAAGCACAAAGAGCCTCTTTAGTGAGATCTCTTATTTCAAACCCAATACTCTTACTACTTGATGAACCTTTTTCAAATGTTGACATTGGACTTAAAGAAAAGTTGCAAGTTAATCTAAAAAAAATTATTGAAGAAAATAAAATTAGTACAGTTATTGTTACTCATAATTATGAGGAAGCTTTTTATTTCGGAAACAAATGTGGTTTATTTTCAAATAAAAAATTAATTCAATTTGATATTCCCTACAATATTTATCATTTCCCTGCCTCAGCCAGTGTGGCAAATTTTTTCAATAAAGGAACATTAGTTAATGCAAAGATTACCTCAAAAAACGAGCTCAAGCACAAATTATTAGGGAAGATAAAAGGAAATTTTGTACATGATTATAAAACTGGTAACAATGTAAAACTTTTAATTCAACCTGAAGATTTAATCCACTCTGATAAAAGTAAACTAAGATTTAAGATTATTGACAAAAGATTTCTAGGAACAAATTTTATTTATTTCTTGGAAATCTCAAAAGATGAAATTCTTCCTGTACTTGTTCATTCACACCATACACATCAACACTCAATAAATGAATATTTTGGTATTAAGACACCAATAATAATTAAACACATCGTTTGTTTTTAAAAAATTTACTTTAATCTTTACAAGTTTATTTTTATTACTAATCTTAAGTTATGAATGAAGAAAAAACTTAACCTTTCACTAAGAAGGTTTCTTAAGAATGTTGGAATCACTTCACAAAGACATATCGAGGAAAAAGTCCGAGATTACTTGAAGTCTTCAAAAACTAGCGCCTCAAAAAAAATTAAAATCTCTGCTAATCTTGTTTCAGAAGAGTTAAATTTAAATGAAAATATTGAAGGTGAAATAGATATTGAAATTTCAAATTGAAAGAACTTTCTAAAAAAGATAGTTCAATTAACCTTGATTTTTGTCTGAAAGATACAAAGTCCTTTAGAGAAAATGTTGTATGTCAACAGGATAATCTTCATAAATCAATAATTGAAAATGCACTCGGTTTTATAGTTTTTTATGTTATCGCGATACTTTTTATAGCTTTTTTATTTCAACTATCTCAAAAAAAATTTAATTCAAAGGAAAAGAAATAAATATTTTTTTTTTTTACAGTTTTAATTTTATCATTTGTTCATCTTTTGTTGATAATCATAGTCTCAAAAGTTCTGCAAATATTTAATATTGAAAAGGGAGCTCTATTAATCTTAAAAACTAATAATTATTTTATTCTTCTTAATTTTATATTGAAATATCTTTTTTTCTTTTTTTTATCCTCAATTCTTTTTTTTAGAATTTTAGAAAATGATGGTCTCCAGATCTGTAATTTTTTATTCTCATTTTTAATATTATTTGAACTTTGTTTAAAAATTGCAGATTCACATAGATTTATTAATTGGATCGGAGATGGGCTTGATAAATCTATTAGATATCTAATAATGTTTGTAATTTGTCTTAATTGTTCTTATTTCTTTACAAGAATTACTGATCAAATTATAAGAAGTCAATTATGATAAAGAGAAAAATTAAAGTATTTTACGATGGTGGTTGCAAAATCTGTAGTAAAGAAATTAAATTTTATTCTGGGCTAGACAAAAATAATAAAATTGAATGGATAAATATTTTAACAGACAATTGTAATGTTTTAAAAAATAATATTTCAAAAAAAAGATTGTTAGAAATTCTTCATGTTCAAAAAACTAATGGTGAAATTGTAACAGGTATTAACGCATTTGATACAATATGGAAAGAGCTAAAGTATTTTAACGTTTTATCTTATTTTTTAAAAATCAGATTTTTTAGATTAATTGCTGAAATCTTTTATAAAGTTTGGTTAAACTTTAGATAATTTTTTTATCAATAAATTTCTAACTACTTTCCCATTTAAAATGTGACTTTGGATTATTAGATCAACATCATCTTTTGTTTGGCACTTATACCAAACACCCTCAGGATAAATAACAATTACTGGTCCTAATTCACATTTGTCTAAACATCCAGATTGATTTACTCTTACTTTTTTTATATCTAATTCTAAAATTTTATTCTTAAAATAGTTTCTCAACTCTACTGAGCCTTTTTTTTGACAACACTCTCTTTTTGCATTATCTGGTCTTTGGTTTACACAACAAAAAATATGATACTTATAATTCATTTATTTATAGATGTTAATTTAATTGAAATAATTTTTATTTAAATACTCTTTTATTTTACTTGCATTTAAATTTACTAGCTTTTCTTTTGGAAATTTGTTTATAACTTTTCCTTCTTCCAATAGAATAATTTCATCACCAAGTCTTTGAGCTTGAAATAAATCATGAGTAATAAGTATTATTTTCCTTTTAACTTTTTGATCTTTTATGTATTTTTCAATTTTTTTTTTAAAGTCATTGTCTAAGTTAGAGCATGGTTCATCTAAAATTAGAATATCTGGCTCATTAACAATTGACCTTACAAATGAGACAAATTGTGATGTTCCACCCGACAGTGTTCTTGCAGATTTTTTCTTAATTTCACCTATTCCAAATTGATTTATAAAAAAATCTATTTTTTTCTTTATCTCAGCACCACTGAAACCAAAAATCTTCATTGGGTAAGCAAGATTATCAAAAACACTTCTTCTTAAAAAAACAATTTTTTGTGGTGCATATCCAATATTAATTTTCTTTTTTTTATATTTTATGGTTCCTTTTTGAATTTTTTGCATTCCAACTATAATTTTAGTTAATAAAGTTTTACCAGAACCATTAGGTCCAAAAATAACAGTTATTCCTTTAGTGTTAATATCTAGAGAAAAGTTTTTAAAAATATTTTTTTTTTCTATAGTCAATGAAATGTTTTTAATTGAAATTATTGGATTATCAATACTAGTCATAGGAGTACCTTGTAGCTAAACTTTTAATTATCAAAGTAAATGAATTTAAAATAAGAGAAATAATAATCAATATAATTCCTAGTGACATTGCTAGTGTAAGGTTGCCTCTAGAAGTTTCTAAGGCGATTGTTGTGGTCATAACTCTTGTAAAGTGAATTATATTCCCACCAACAATTATAATTGCACCTACCTCTGATAGTGCTCGGCCTAAGCTGCAAGAATTGAAGTAAACATTTGGAGTCTTGAGTCCCATAAAATTGTTAATAATTTATTACTGATATTTGCATCTAACATTAAAAATAAATCTTCATACTCTTTTTTTAATGTTTCTAAATTTTCAGTATTTATTGATACTATTATTGGTAAAATTATTACTATTTGTGCAATTACCATTATTTTAGGTGTATATAAAATTTCAAAAAAACCTAATGGCCCACTTTTTGAAAATAAAAGGTATAACAATAAACCAACAAAGACCGGTGGCAATGCCATAAGTGAACTAAAAAATATTTTCACTATTTTTTTTCCATGAAATTCACTAACTGCAAGAAAAGCAGATAAAGGTGTTCCAATTACTATTGAAACTAATAATGCTAAAGATGAAATTTTTAAGGATAAAAAAATTATCTCATAAAGATCTTTATCAAATGAAAAAATCAGCTCAAAAGATTTTAAAACTATTTCCACTGATCATTTAATTTTTTTTAATGTTTAGCTAATATTACTGTCGCAGCAGGAAAAATACATGTAACTATATTCCCCTGGGTAAGGTTCATTTTCTTACAAATATCAACTGGTATAGCAGCATGAATAAAGCTACCTGTTTCATTTCCATCAGCATCAGTTTGCTCCACTGCAACCTGAGAATAACTTGTTCCATGAATTACCGTTGTAACTTTTCCTTTAATTTGATTTTTGGCACTTATTTCCATTTTTTCTCCTTATAAAATATTAATTTATTTTTTTTTCCATAAATATACAAGAGCTACTCCTGAAATATTATGTAATAAGCTAAATATAGCGGAAGGCAGTGCAACTAGTTTACTAAAATGAATTATTGACAAAGCCATCCCAAGTCCTGAGTTTTGCATTCCTACTTCAATTGATACTGTTTTTCTCTCTTGTTTTGGAAATTTTAAAAAAGATGCAAACATATACCCAATTACTAAACCCAAGATATTGTGTAATAAAATACATAATAAAAGAATGAATGAAAGATTTTTAATATTTTCTAAATTTAAAGAAAAAATAACTCCAATAATAAGTGCAATCAAAAATTCAGAAATTTTTGGTAAAAAATTAATTTTTAATTTTGGATTGAAATATTTAAATAAAAAACCAAGAACCACAGGAAAAAAAACTATTAAAAATGCTGACTTCATCAATAGAATAATATCTACATTGATATTTTGCTTTGATAAAAGAAAGATTAGTATTGGAGTTATTATTATAGAAATAATGGTGGAACAAAAAGTACTAATTATTGATAATGCAACATTTCCCTTACATAAATAGGTTATTAAGTTTGAGGCTGTTCCACCAGGACAACAACCTAAAATTATAATTCCCAATGCAAGTTCGGGAGGTATATTGGATATTTTTACTAAAAAATAAGCAACTGTTGGCATAATTGTGAATTGAAGAAAAATTGTTGTAAAAACCCAAACTGGTTTTTTTAAAACCTTCCTAATATCTGCAGGTTCTAATGTCAGTCCCATAAAAAACATAACGGCCCCTAATAAAAAAGGAATTGATGTCTTAAAATTAGACAAACCTTCTGGGTAGAAAATGCTCAGGAATATAAAAAAAAAAATATAATAAACAAAATTAGATTTTATTTGGCTCATAAAATCTATTGATCATAATCTCTTAACATTTTTTTTATTTCAATACTATGCATTTCCTCTGTCTTTATCATATTTCTTGAATATTCTTCAATATACAAACTTTTATCTTCAGAACAATCAAGTAAATCTTTGTACAATAATATTGCTTTTTCCTCATGTAAAAGACTCTCTTGTAGGAGATCTTTTACATTATGTTTGTTGGTTTCTTCAATTGAAGGTATCATTTGAGATGGATGACCTCCTAAACCAGTTAATAGCTCTCCGGCTTGTTGAGCATGTTGTAATGATTCCTCAGCCTGAGTTTTAAAAAACTTATCTAGAATAATTCTATTAGGACCAGTTACCATTAATGCAAAATGAGTATATTTTACCACACCAGCTAGTTCGTATTTCATTATTTCGTTCAAAGTTGATAGCGTTTTTTTTAAATTAATATTTTTCATGTTAAACCTCTAATAAATAATTATATAACAAATATGAATAAAAAATTACCTTTTTCAATCATTCATAGAGATATAAATATAGATTTTAATTTTCAACTCCATGACCAAACCACTGACTCAAAAAATGTTGGTTATTTAGCAAGTGTACTTATTAATAAATTAGATGAAGAGTTAAAAAAAAAAAATACATCTGAAGGAGATTTAATCCAAGCTTTAGGACTATTTATTGCAACAAGGGTCGTCACAAATTCTTTTGAAGATAAAAAAATATTAGACTTTTTTTCAAGTGTTCTAGAAAAAACTATTTCTGAAATTCGTAAAGGACAAAAAACTAAAATTGGAAATTGTTAAATTAGTATTTAACATCACCAGCAACATATATTCTCTGGCACATTGTTTGCAGTTATATCCCAAAACTTAGTCAAGAAAGAGGATTACAATGGGTATAAATGCAATGCACGTCGCAAAAACTGGTTTAAACGCCCAACAAACTAGAATGCAAATAATTTCTAACAACCTTGCTAACGTCAATACAAATGGCTTTAAGCGAGACAGAGCAAACTTTGAGTCTTTACTTTATCAAGTTATTCGAGGTAGTGGTGCTCAAACGTCTGTGGACACAAGGTTAACTTCAGGTTTTTCAATAGGAACTGGTGTCAATATTGTGAACTCTCAAAAACTCCATTCACAAGGAAGTATAGTTTCAACAGATAATTCTCTTGACTTAGCGGTTGACGGAGGAGGATTCTTCCAAGTATTGCTACCTGATGGCCAGATTGTTTACACAAGAAATGGTGCTTTCTCAAGAAACCAAGAAGGCATAATGACAACTAACAGTGGTTTTATTATCCAACCAGAAATTGCAATACCAGCAGAAGCAACAAAGATTAACGTTTCTTCTGATGGAATAGTTTCAGTTCAAATACCTGAACAGGTTGACGCTCAGGAAATTGGTCAGCTTCAGTTAGCTGATTTTCAGAATAGAAGAGGTCTCCAACCTATTGGTGAAAATTTTTATGTTGAATCTACGGCAAGTGGTCCACCCATTTTAGAGGTCCCATTTAACGCAGGTTTTGGAAAAATAGTTCAAGGTGCATTAGAAGCATCCAATGTTAATGTAGTTCAAGAACTTGTTGATATGATAGAAACACAAAGAGCATATGAAGTGAATTCAAAAGCAATTACATCAGTTGATGAAATGCTTAGATTTGTAAATAGTAACCTATAGAGAAAATTATGAAATACTTATTTTTATTAATATTTTTTCCTATAATAGGTTGTTCAACTTACATGGAAAACAAACGTGGTCAAGAATTCAAAAGCATTCAACCTAACTATACAAATGTATCTTTAACAACTAAATCTTTGGAAGGCGCTGTCTATGATGGTGGTGGTGGTTTATTTGCTTCGGATAGAAGAGCAAATAATGTTGGAGATATTATTACAGTGAAATTAGAGGAAAGTATTAAATCTGCTAACTCAGGTGATGAAACTCTAAAAAAAACAGACGCTTATACTTTTGATTTACCTGAGGCATTATTTGGTCCTTCATCTATAATCGGAAAACTCCTTTTCAAAGACGGTGTTAATGAGACTAGACTTCAAGGAGGAACTACTCAAAACTTTACTGGAAGTGGAACAGCAAACCAAGCTAATAGCATAGATGGAACAATTTCTGTTACTGTAGTGAGAGTTTATCCAAACGGAAATCTAGAAA
>JBJKUQ010000017.1:0-30744 GCA_045563015.1 Alphaproteobacteria bacterium
ATCCAACAGGCTAGCTATTTTTTCAAGGCTTCTAATTGATTGAGACAATAGAATATCAATACCTGGGGGGGTCTCTGAAAAAAAATTACTTTTTACTTCCTTCAAACACTCAGATATTTTTACTGAGTTTTGTAAAATTATTTTTTTTTTTACTAGTTCTTTAAATTCATTTGGTTTGGGGTCTAATAATTTTAGTTCTTTAAGATCAAACTCAGCATCGTCAAAATTATTTTGTTGGTCTTCAATATCATTTTTTAATTGAGTGATTTCATCTCTCATATTAGTCAGGTCTTTCCATACATTTTTTAATTCATGAAGTTCTTCTTTGTAGTTTCCATAATCGTCAAGAATATTAATATGTGTGTTGCTATCAAGTAGACCTTGTTCTGAGAACTGGCTATGAATTTCTATTATATGGTTAAAAATATCTTTTAAAGTGGTGACAGTTACTATCTCATCATTTATTAAACATTTACTTTTCCCATTATCCGTTATTATTCTTTTAACAATAATTTCATTGTCAAAATTTAATTCAAGAATACCTAATTTTTGCTTAACTTGATCAAAGTGACTGATATCGATTAATGCAGTAATAACTATACTTTTACCTTTTTCTGGTTTTAGAGAAGATTTAGCTCTATTACCAGTTAGTAAACTAAGTGATTCAAGTATCATTGATTTTCCTGCACCAGTTTCACCTGTAAGAACACATAAACCTGAGTTAATTGTAAGGTCAACTTTGTCAATCAATATCATATTTTTTATTGAAAGTTGTTTTATCATTTTAAATCAAATCAAATTTTCTAATATCTAAATTTTGAATATCTAAGTCTTTCTTTTTGAATTTTCTTGCATTCTTTTTAATGTCATCAGCATTAACTATTCTCTTTGCCTCTTTTACCCATTCACTTTTTGGAAAATTATAATCTAGGATTCGATACAGATAGTATGTTTGTCTGATTAAACCCAGGAATGTATAGCATTCTATCAATCTGAAAATTGATTCTGGGATATGCATACTTCTTTTATATTCAGACAAAACAGTTTTATATCTTTTTATACCAGCTAAATAGTAACCTTGTGATTGATAGAATTTCCCAATTTTTACCTCCCTCGCAGCCAAATGATTTTTTAAAGTTTTGATATGAGCAATTGATTTTTTAGCATATTTAGATTTTGGAAATCTATTGACAAGTTCTATAAACTCTTCATGTGCTCTTTCAGAAATTTTTTGTTCAAATCTCACATCTGGAATTCTTTCAAAATATGAGTAGGCTCTTAAATACATTGCGTAGGGAACTGATTTATTATCAGGGTTTAATTCAACAAATTTACTTAATGTTAATATTGCTTCTTCATATTTATTATCCATATATTGGGCAAAGCCAGCCATTAGTTGACTTTTTGTAGAATAACTTGAATAGGGATGTACAATTTCAAGTTCAGAGAAAATTTCTACAGATTTTTCATATTCTCTCATCTTTAAATATTTCATGCCTTCTCTATAAAGGACAGCATCAGTTTTTATTTGATCATCAATATTTTTTTCTTCATTTGAAGAAGAACAAGAAAATAATAAAAGGATAATACAAATATTAAATAACAATCTACTCATCAGAGATATTATTAATATTATTTTTATATTTATAAAGGGTTATTTTTAAATTAGTTGGAGCAAACTAATTCCCAATTATCAGAGTTTTCAAATATTTTTTCAATTAACTTAATATTTAAACTATGACCACTTTGAGAAGTGTAAAATGAACCGAGTATTCTCTTTCCTGAAAGTGAGATATCACCAAGGAAGTCTAAAACTTTATGCCTGACAAATTCATCTGTAAATCTTAATCCTTCTTTATTGAGAACTTTGTTGTCATCTAATACTATTGCATTTTTAAGGCTTCCTCCAAGTGCTAACTTCATTTCTCTGAGTTTTTTTACATCCTTTAAAAATCCAAATGTTCTTGCCGAGCTTATTTGAGTTTTATATATTTCAGGGTTTAAGACTAGTGATATGCTTTGTTTACCAATTAACTTATGATCATAATCTATATCGCATGTTATTAAAGTTTGATCAAATGGAGAAACTCGTGCAACTTTGTCTCCATCTTTGACTTGAATAACTTTCTTAATTCTAAAAAAATCTTTAAATTCTGATTGTTCCTCGTAACCAAGCTCTTGTAGTTTTTTAACGAACATGATTGATGATCCATCACAAACAGGAACTTCATTACTGTTTAAATCTATATACACGTTGTCAATATCAAGTCCGTAACATGCTGATAAGATATGCTCAACGGTTGAAATGGAATTCCCGATATTATCAGATAACAATGTACATAGCTGAGTTGATTTGACATTTTTATAGTCAGCTTTGATACTTACGGTACTTCCATTATTTTTTAAAACTCTAAAAATATAGCCAGTGTTTATCGGTGCTGGATTAATGCTCATGGAAACTTTGTTGCCTGTGTGAAGTCCTATTCCGCTAATCTTTATCGTATTTTTTATTGTCTTTTGTTTTTGGGCAACAAGAAACCTTGGAAGCTTTTGGACATCATATGGAATATTTTCATGAGCCTTAAATTTATGTTTTAACATATAAGCATCATAAAACACTGTGTTGACAACTCAATTCACAAAAGATTTCATTTTGTTACAGTTTACGCATAACTTTCCTCTATCCAATTATCAACTTTATCAGCTATTTGTGTAAACCTATTATTTGAATAATTTGGTATGTGATTATAAATTTTCTGATCTTTTACCAGTTCAATCATCCCTAGTATTGTGCTAAATTCTGGCTTATTATAAAAAAAACTTTTAGGGTCTTCACTTTGACCTATTCTAGTTTGTCTGTTAAATATGTTTTTACAAACATCCTTAATTCCAAAAATTTTACTACCCCCACCTGTTAATACTACTGATTTTATAGCTACTCTAGTATGAATATTATCAAATACATTGTCTCTAATTATCTCAAGAATTTCATCATATCTCGGTTTAATTATTCCGAATAAGATATTTCTACTAACCAATTTTTTTTTTTTTGAATCAACATTAATTTCTACGTTTTCGTTAAAAGGTGTAACAACTGCTCCATGATTAATTTTTGCTAATTCGGAAGCCTCAGTTGAAACTTGTAAACCATGACAAATATCTGATGTTACATTATTTCCCGCAACAGGGAGATTATTAACATAAATAATCTTCTCATTTAGATATACAACTACTTTTGTTGTTTCCGCTCCAATATCTATGCAAACGACACCATCTTCTTTTTCCTTTTTCTTAAGGCATGATATGGCTGAGGCAATTCCTGAATCAAAAAAATTTTTGATTAAGATTTTTTTTTGGCTAAAGCATAAATTCAATTTCTTCAGATAATCTTCATTAACCATAACATTTAAACTGTTTAACTTAAATTTATCACATATTTTTCCAAGTGGTTCTGGGGTTATATTATCTTCATCAAGAATAAAATTATTTGGATTTGAATGAATTAATCTTCTTCCACTAACTTTAGATTCGATAAGACTTTTTTTAAAGATTTTTCGTATTTCTTTTTTAGAAATACCCAACTTACCAGATTGTAATTCTGTTGTTTTTTTAGTTGTTAGTAAATTTGGGTCTGTAACATTGCTGAAAATTAAATTCTGTTTTGAATAACCACCTACTTTTTTAAAAACTTTTTTTATTATTGATGAAAGTTTATCAATATCATCAAACTTATTTTTCTTGATACCTTTACTTTTTTGGTAATCCATTGAAGTAATTTTCACTGTTCCATTTATTATTTTAAACGCAATCGATGTTATCTTTTGCGAACCCACATCAAAAACAATAAATTTTTTTCTATTTTTCAAGAAATCAAACATTTATTTATCTTCCTAATATAAACTCTTTCTAATATTCTAAGGTCATATGTTCTGTATTTTAAGTATATTTTTGAGTTTCTGATTATATTGAACATTTTGAAGGGGGGTTGTTATTTTCAATATCTGTTTCTGGAATATACACACACGTATTATCATTCAAAAATAATTTCCATCCAATATTTTCATTGTAGATAATATTTTCAATACTGTTTTTTAGGGTGGGTTTTTCCTTCAATTCTTTATTGAGATAGATAAACTTTTCTTTATTCAGGTATCCTTTTACATTCGTAAGTTTATAAGTTGGTTTGTTGTAAATATTAAGTATATTTGCATTTTCATCAATAAACTTTTTTTTATTTGACAAAGACCAGATCATATATGGTTTTTTTTCAACAATATTAATATCTAAAGTCCCATTAGCGTTTAATTTAAAATT
Source organism: Alphaproteobacteria bacterium (assembly GCA_045563015.1). Taxonomy (GTDB): domain Bacteria; phylum Pseudomonadota; class Alphaproteobacteria; order Methylaequorales; family Methylaequoraceae. The sequence continues at coordinate 4,315 of JBJKUQ010000017.1, forward strand.
AAAGCTATCAACTTCATTCAATGATTTTAGATTATTTCTTAGCTCATTAGGATTATATTTCCAGAAACTATCTCCTTCTTTTAAATATATAGCATCAAGAATAAATTTCTCATTAAGAAGCTTAAGATTATTAATATTTATTTTTAAGATATCTTTCTTAAAGAATGAATCTTTAAGAATTGGTTGTTCATATCTTTCATAAAAGAAAAATATTAGAAATACTGAAATTACAAATATTAAAATTTTTCGCATACTGCACTTTTAATTAGTATTTTACAAAGTTCTAAGAAATTTATACCTTGTTGTTGAGCCATCTCTGGTAAAAGAGAATTTTTTGTTAAGCCAGGTTGGGTATTGATTTCAAGTAAAAATAATTCATTTTTTTTATCGTCATATCTAAAATCAATTCTACTTATACTATTACAATTCAGTTTTTTATGTATATCCAAAGAAGATTGAGTAATTTTTTTATGAATATCTTGGGGTAATTTTGGGTTTAAAATGTGTTTAGCTATGTCAACGTATTTATTATCATAATCATACACTTCATTTGAAAATTCTATTTCCATTACACCACATACTTTGTTTTCAAGAATTCCAACAGTTAATTCTCTACCTGGAATAAATTCTTCAAACATAAGTTTTTTTATGTTAATTTTGTTGTCCATAATAAATTTATTAAGTGTTTCTTGATCATTAATTTTACATAAACCATTACTAGAACCACCATTAATAGGCTTTACAATTAAAGGAAAGTTATTCTTTAGGTCATCAAATGTTAAAGTTTTGGGAGTTTGAATTCCAAAAGATTGAAAAATCTTTTTTGAGAATATTTTGTTCATTAATAAAGATGACGTGGCTACTCCAGAGTGAGTGTAAGGAAAGCCTAAATAATTCAAGATTGACTGTATTTGTCCATCTTCACCAAAATATCCATGTAAGCAATTAAATACAACGTGAGGTTGGAATTTTATAATTTTCTTTATTAGGTTATTACAATCATCATTTACATCAAATATATTAACTTCATAATGAGAGTTTATTGAACTATACACTTGGTTAGCCGAAAGCTTGGATATTTCAATTTCATCAGAGATTCCACCTCTAAGAATTAATATCTTTTTATAGTTTTCTGAATTTGCCAATTCTTATTAACTCCCAACTTAATTTGATGTTAAATTTTCTTTTAACCTTTTCACGGATTTCCTCACCCAGCATTTCAATATCTAAGGATGTTGCATTGCCACTATTTATCAAGAAATTAGTGTGCAAACTTGATACATTCGCACCTCCATTTTTTTTTCCTCGAAAGTTTATTTTATCAATTAACTTCCATGCCTCATTATTAGGTGGATTTTTAAATGTGCTTCCACCAGTTCTTGAGGTAACCGGTTGAGAAAAATTTCTTAGATTATTTATTTTTTTTAATTTCTTAGATATTTCTGATTTTTTTCCAATTTTGACTGAAAAATTAGCTTCAACTATAATAGAGTTTCTCGAAATCGAGGAACTCCTATAACCAAAATTAATATCTTTTTTTTTAAATTTAGTAATTTCGCCATCTCGCTTGACAATAACGCAATTTAACAAATTTTCACTTATAACACCATCATAACAACCGGCATTCATTTTTAGATTTCCTCCAAGTGTCCCAGGAATACCTCTAAGGTATTCGAAACCTATAATTGAGTTTTCTAGACAGAATTTAGCAATTTCAATATCTTTTGCTGCACCACCGATTGTTAGGATATTATTTTTACAATTATAATTTATTTTTTTAAAATAATTACCTAACTTAATTGCAATCCCATCAAAACCTCCATCTCTTATAAGAATATTTGAACCAGAACCAATTAAAAATAATGGTAATGATTTGGGCGTATATTTCAGAAATTTAGTTAAACTTTCGATTGAATTTAAAGTTAAAAATATACTTGCCTTTCCTCCTGTTCCAAACCAAGTTTTTTGACCTATTTGATAATTTAGTTTTGATTTAAGTATATCTTTAATAAGATTAATCATTTTTAAAAGTTTTAGAAAATTTAATTGCAGTTTTACTACTTAACCCAGCACCTAGAAAAATAATATTATCCCCTTCATAAATATTTTGCATTAGTTGTTTAAAAAGAGTTTCATCATTTATATAAAAAAATATTTTTTTATTAGGATATTTTTGAATAAGTTTTTTGCAAAAATAATTACTGTCAATTTTTTTTTTTTTTTCTCCTGCAGAATAAACTGGTAGTAGAAAAATTTTATCAGATAAATAAAAACTTTTAATAAAATCGTTAAACATGCTTGATAATCGTGAGTATCTATGAGGTTCAAATATTGAAATAATTTTCCTGCTTGTGATATCTTTCAGTGTCTTTATGGTAGCACTTATTTCACTGGGGTGATGGGCATAATCATCTATTATCAAGTTTTTTTTTGATTTAGATATAATGCTAAATCTTCTTTTTACACCTTGAAAATTTTTTAGTGCATTTTTTATTTGTTGATATGAAATACCTAAACCTCTTGCCACACAAATTGATCCTAAAACATTTTGAATATTATGTGATCCTAGAAGTGGTATTGAAATTTTTTTTACTAAGTATTTATCTTTTAAATTTTCTATTAGTTCAAAATCAGTAAAAAACAATTCTTTTTGTTTTATAATTTTTATTTTAGTTGCAGAGAAATTAGCCTCTTTAGATAAACCAAAAGTATAAATTTTTTTTTTTGATAATTTTTTTTCTATTTTTTTAACATTTTTATTATCTATACCAAGTGCTAGAAATCCATAGAATGGAATTTTTTGTGCATACTTTAAAAAAGACTCATTAAGATGTTTTTCATTTTTATAAAAGTCAACATGCTCCATATCAATATTATTAATAACAGCTATCGTTGATGGTAAAAATGTAAAAGATCCATCTGATTCGTCTGCTTCTGCAACTATCCATTCTCCTTTACCTAACTTTGCATTTATTTTGAGACTATTTATAATTCCACCACTCAAAATTGTAGGATCTAGCCCTGAAAATTCCAAGATAGATGCAATTAACGATGTCGTTGTTGTTTTGCCGTGTGAACCAGCGATTGTTATTGATTGTTTAAGTCTCATTACTTCTGCTAACATCATTGCTCTGGAAAAAATGGGAATTTTTTTTTTTTTAGCAGATCTTAATTCAATATTATTTTGTTTTATTGCCGTTGAATGGACAACAATATCAGCGCTATCAATATTTTTTTCATTATGACTAGAGTAAATTCTAATCTTTTTCTTTAGTTTTTCAGTAATTGAGTTTTTAGATAAATCACTCCCTGAAACTTTAAAACCTTTTTGAAGAAGTACTTGAGCTAATGCACTCATACCAATGCCTCCAACTCCAATAAAATGTATGTGTTTTTTATCAAACATTGGTCTAATTTAACATATCATTCATTATTAGATTGAGCTTTTTTATTTTTGTAATTGAACGACTTTTTTTTTGTTTTAAAGAATTTAATTTTTTCATAATAATTTTTGTTACTTCTTTATAATTTATCTCTTTTTCATTTAAAATAATGCAGTCATTTTTTTTTTTAAATTCGATGGCATTATGATATTGATGATTATCTGAAGATGAGGGTAGAGGAATAATAATTGAAAATTTATTAAAATATTCAATTTCTGCAAGACTTGAAGAACCACATCTACTTACCACTATATCTGAATTTTTTATCTCTGATAAACTGTCTTCAAAAAAATCTTTTAGTTTATAATTAATTTTTAATTTTTTATAGCAAGCTTTAAGTCTATTATGATCCTCCTTTTTTGCTTGTTGGACTAAAGAAATTTTTTTTAGTAAGGATGAATTAAGTTTATTAAGAATATTGGGTATGATCATAGAAAATGCTTTAGCACCCTGACTACCACCGATAACAAAGATTTTTTTTTTTTTACTATTTTTTTTATTATATTTTGACATGATTCGAATGGGTATTCCAGAATAGATTGATTTTGGATGAGCATGAATAGTTTTCTGATATGTTATTGCTACTTTGTCCGAAATTTTTGATAAGATCCTGTTTGTTTTTCCCATAACAGAATTTTGCTCATGAATTAATATCTTTTTACCTAGTAATTTTGCAGCCAATAAACAAGGAATTGAAGTATACCCTCCGAAACCTATAACAAGGTCAGGTTTCTTAGTTAAAATTAAAAATATTGATTTTATAACTCCATTTATTATTTTGAGGGAATTAAATATCATAAGAATAATATTTTTTTGTATTTTACTAGCTGGAATTACATAATATTTAAACTTTTTATTTTTCAAAAATTTTTCAGTTCTTTCATCTACTAAAAATATAAAATTAATTAATTTTGAAGATTGAGCTAAAGCTAACGCAGGAAATAAATGTCCACCAGTGCCTCCGGCAACTAAAAAAACTTTTTTACCCATTTTTTAATATTCTTACTAAAACTAATATAAAACCAACTATGATTGAGCTAGAAATTAATGATGAACCTCCATAGGATATCAATGGTAATGTCATACCTTTAGTTGGTAAAATATTCAGACTGGAGGAAATATTAATTATAGCTTGAAAGATGACTATATTTATTAAGCCTGTTATTGAATTAAAAATAAAAAAGTTTTTTGTATTATGTGCAATAATAAAAACCCGCAAGTAAAGTGTCATGTACAATAATATAATAAATAAAACTGTTAAAAAACCAAACTCTTCTCCAATTAAAGCATAAATAAAATCAGAATGAGCATCAGGTAAATTTTTAGAAATTACACCATTACCTAAACCTTGGCCAAAAAAACCGCCGTTTGCAAAAGATTCTAATGATTTTGTAATTTGATAGTTGTCGCCAATATTTGAAAAAAAGAAATTATTAATTCTAAACCTTACATGATCAAGTGTTAAATAACTTAAAACAAAAACAAGTAAAAAGCTTGAAATGATAATAAAAATAAATTTTAAATTAATATTGGTATTAAATATTTGAATAAGCCATACAGATGCAATAAGTAAAAACATCCCAAAATCCGGTTGCTTTAATAATAAAATTGATATCAAGACAAATATTATTGAGTTAATTAAAAAAGATAAATCACCCTTAGTCTTATAACGAGAGAGCAAAAGTGAACTTATTATAACGAATGAGGGTTTTAAAACCTCCGAAGGTTGAAAGGAAAAGCCAAAAATTTTTATCCATCTACTAGCCCCTTTGGTCTCTGAAAAAAAAAAAATTGTCGTCGTTAACATTGCAAAAGATAGTAGAAAAAAAAAGATACTTAAAATTATTAGATTTTTTAATGATAATTTAGATAAGAAAAATATTAGAAACAAACTCAAGGTACAAAAAATAAGGTGCTTTTTAAACAAAAGGTCATATTTTTCATCTATTCTAGTAGATGCACTAAAGACAGCAAAGATTCCTATTAGTAAAAGAACTAGTACTGGAAGAAAAATCCATTTATCTAAATCATTAAAAATATTTAGTTTTGTATTTTTAATTTTGATCATTACTTATGATTTTATGAATTATTTTTTTGAAAGAGTTACCTCTATCTTCAAAAGATTGAAATTGATCAAATGAAGCACAAGCTGGTGATAGAATAATATTTATTTCTTTTTTTTCATTCATTGCATAATTAACGGCATTAATAGTTGCATGTTTTAGATCTTCAAAAACAAATGACTTAACACCATTATTTTTTAAAAAATTATGGAATTCATATTTTGATTGACCAAAATTAAAAGCTAATAATACACTTTTAAATGAACTTTCAATACCTTTTAACCCCCCTTCTTTTTTAACACCACCTAATATCCAAAAAATATTCTCAAAGGATTGGATAGCATTTTTAGCTGAAATCGCATTTGTAGCTTTGCTATCGTTATAAAAACGTATGTTTTTATACTTTCCAATAAATTCTATTCTGTGTTCTAGGTTTGACAATTTTTTTAGAGAATTAAGGAAGTTAAAAGAGTTATTTTTTAGAATAAAATTTACAGTATAGATTGCTAGTAAATTCTGAAAATTATGTTCAACTCCTGTAATTTTGAGTTTTTTTAAATCTAATGAAATTTTTTCGTTTGTAATTTTATTGTAAATTTCAAGATTATTTTTTAATTTTCTTAAGTAAATACCATCTTGTATTTCCTTTTTTGTGCTTATTTTAATTAAAGTTGATGAAAATTTTTTTTTGAAATTACGAGCTATTTCTTCACAATATTTGTCATCAACACATATTATTCCGTAACAGTTTTTTTTTTGATTTAAAAAAATTTTTGATTTTGCTTGGATATAATTTTTAATATTACCATGCCATTCAATATGGTCAGAAGAAATATTAAGTAATACTGCTATGTCAAATTTTAAATTATTAATTTTGTCTAATTGATAAGATGAAGCTTCAATTACCAAAATATCGTTTTTATTTATTTTGTCTATAACGTCAGTAACTGGAATTCCAATATTACCACATTCTTTTGCTTTTATTTTTTGAGAGTTAAGACTTTGAGATAGAAATTTTGTTGTTGAAGATTTTCCGTTTGTTCCAGTTATGCCGATTAAAAAATTTTTTAATTTTAATAATTCAATTAGCTCGATATCTGTTGTGAACTTTTTTGTATTTAACTGAATTTTCGATAAATTTTTTTTTAAAAAATTTCTGTGATTGATTCCTGGACTAACAATAATTATATCAATCTCATCAAAATTATTTTTAGATAATTTTGTAACAATTAATTTCTTTTTTTCAGCAATTTTCCTTTTTTTAATATCATCATCCCAACAAATAATTTCCCCGTTAATTTTTTTTAAAAAAAGGGCCACAGATAAACCTGACAGTCCTAATCCCAGAATATAAAACTTTTTATTCAATTTCATTGGCATCGTTATCTTAATTTAAGACTTGCCAGACCCACTAAAGCTAAAATTATTGCTATGATCCAAAACCTTATAACAATAGTTGATTCTGACCACCCTTTTTGTTCAAAATGGTGATGAATGGGAGCCATTTTAAAAATTCTCTTTCCAGTTAATTTAAATGATATTACTTGCAGAAATACCGAGAGAGCCTCTAAGACAAAAATTCCTCCAATAATTGATAATATAATTTCATGTTTAGTTACAACTGCAATTGCCCCTATTGTTCCCCCCATTGAAAGAGAACCAGTATCTCCCATGAATACTGCTGCAGGGGGAGCATTGAACCATAAGAAGCCAAGGCCAGCTCCAATCAAGGCTGCACATATTATCACAAGTTCTCCTGTATCACTTACAAATGGTATTTTTAAATACTCTGAATAAATTAGGTTTCCAGTAAAGTATGCTATAAATGCGAAAGATAATGTTGAAATTATAATTGGTCCGATTGCAAGACCATCTAAACCATCTGTTAAATTCACTGCATTTGCGGAACCAACTATTACTATTGATGCAAAAATGTAATAAAAAATATTTAAATCTACAAAATAACCTTTAGTAAAGGGTAAATAAATAATATTAATCAAGCTTTCATCAATTATTTGATTTAGTAAATATATGAAGATAATTGATACAAAAAATTCAATTGAAAGTCTTAACCAGCTATTAATACCCTCAGGAGAGTTAGATTTAAGTTTTTTGTAATCATCAAAAGCTCCTATTACTCCAAAAATTATTGTTATACTAAAAACAAGCCAAACTAATTTACTACTTAAATCACCCCACAAAATTACTGAAAAGAAAAGAGATATTAATATTAACATTCCACCCATAGTTGGCGTTCCAACTTTGTTTATCAAATGACTTTTAGGTCCATCCTTTCGGATTGGTTGACCATTTTTTTGTATATTTTTTAGTGTTTTGATTAATCTTGGCCCAAGAATTATAGAAACGGCGAATGCAGTAAAAAGAGCTCCTCCTGCTCTAAAAGTAAGATAATTGAATAAGTTTAAGAAATTAAACTTTTCAATTAAGGGTATAAAAAAATAGTAAAACATATAGATTATTTTTGCATTAATTTTTCACAAACTTTAGAAAGTTTAATTGAGTTTGAACCTTTTACCATAACAATATCATTGTCATCTATTACTTCAATTATTCTTTCGTAAACTTGAATATAGTTTTTAAAGTGGTAAGTCTTAATTTTTTTTGAAATACCTTTACTGATAACTTTTGAATAATGCCCAACAGTTATAACTAAATCTGGAGAAATTTTTTGTATTGGTTCTATAATATCTTTGTGCATTCTTTCAGTGTATTTTCCTAGTTCCAACATATCACCAATAACTAAAATTTTTTTTTGGAATTTTTTTTTATCAAGGTTTAAAATGACTTCTTTAAGTGTTATTGGATTTGAATTATAGGATTCATCAATTAAAAAAAATTTTTTTTCACAATACTTGACGTGAAGTATTTGGCCTCGCCCTGAAAGTGGTTGTATTTTTTCAAGCTTCATAATGAATTTATCAAACTTTAAATTTAGAATTTTTAGTAATGAAAGTATTATTAAAACGTTTTGCTCCCAATATTTAAAAAAATTTAACTTTCTTAAAAGTAACTTCTCTTTTCCAATCGAAAAAATAAATTTTTCTTTTTCTTTTTCGTATTTTGCATAACAGGTTTTTGATAAACCAAATGTATAAATATTATTTGTCTTTTTTTTGGCTTTATAAAAAATCTTTTTAAAATAGTTTGATTCAAAAGGTATAATTGCTGATGATTTTGGATTTAGATATTCTAAAATTTTACTTTTCTCATTGGCAATATCTTCTGCATTCTTAAAATTTCCAATATGTGCATTTCCAATGTTTGTAATAATTGATATATTAGGCTTTGCTATTTTAGTAAGTTTGTTTATTTCTCCATAATTGTTCATTCCCAACTCAAGAATACAATATTTGATATCTTTTGGCATATTAACTAGTGCTAATGGCATTCCAATGTCATTATTAAAATTACCGGGATTGCAATAGGATTTGTAATTTTCATTAAGAATGATTTGGATCCATTCTTTGAGTGTTGTCTTTCCACTACTTCCTGTAATACATATAAATGATGTTAATTTAGATCTTTCCCTAGCATATTCAGCAAGTTTTATTAATGCTTCTTTAGTATCCCTAACTATAATTTTTAAAATTTTTTTACATTCAATAAATTGAGATTCTTTTTTTTCTATTAAACAAGCTTTAACCCCATTTTTTTCAACATCATTAATAAATTTGTGACCATTAAAATTATTACCTTTAATAGGGATAAAAAAATTATTTTTTTTAATTTTCCTACTATCAATTGAAATGCTATCAAACTCAAAGTTTTTCTGTATTTTAGTCTTTATATTTAATGCTTTGTATATTTCTGAGAGGTTCCAATTCATTTTTATCTCTGGTTTATGTAATCAAGAACTGTTTTTTTATCACTAAAGAATGACTTTTTATTTTTAATTATTTGATATTGCTCGTGTCCTTTTCCTGCAATAAGAAGAAAATCATTTTGGGAAAGTTGGTTGATTGAATAGGTAATTGCCTTTTTTCTGCTTGATATTTCTTTAATAATTTTTAAATGTTTTTTTTTTAAATTTTTGGTCATATCATTTCTAATGTTTTTTGGGTTTTCATTTCTTGGGTTATCATTTGTTATAACAACTAGTTCTGAATATTTTAGAGCCTGAAGTGTCATCAGTGGTCTCTTTGACTTATCTCTATTTCCTCCACATCCGAAAACTGTTATAATTTTTCCTTTACAATTTTTTTTTAGAGAAAATAAAACATTTTTAAGAGCATCGGGTGTGTGAGCATAATCTATAAAAATGTTTAGTTTTTTTTTATTTTTTATTTTTTCTAACCTTCCACTTGGGTTTTTGATCGTTTTTAATAAATTAAAACTTTCTGGGTTAATTTTTTTACCAAAAACAATTATCAGAGCTGCTATTTTGTTATAAATTTCAAACATACTAAAACAACGAAATTTTATTGAAAATTCTTTTTTTTTAAGTACAAAATTTACTTCGTAAAAATCTTCAAATTTTTGTATCTCTTTTATTTTCAAGAAACCTGCATCTTTGCCATAATCAAGAATTGGAATATTTTTTTTTTTACAAATCTTTTTAAAATAAGATGAATTAATTGAGTTTGTATTAATTATAGCCATGCTTTTTTGATTTGTGTGTTTATGAAAAAGAATTGCTTTTGATTTTTTATAATTAGTAAAGTTTTTATGATAATCAAGATGGTCCAATGTTAAGTTAGTAAACACTACTTTATTGAATTTTAAAGGTTTTAATCGTTCTTGATCTAAGCCTATACTAGATGCTTCAATAATAGCTTTTTCACAATTATTTTTTGATAGTAAGTATAGTATTGATTGAATTTCACAGGAATCTGGTGTGGTAAGATCAAGATCTTCGATCTTCTTATTCTTTAAGATTATTCCTAATGTTCCAATACTTGCTGATTTAATATTTTTTAGAGTCCATAGTTGTCTTGTATAATCACAAACACTTGTTTTACCATTGGTACCAGTAACAGCGACTATTTCTTTTAAAGAATTCTCATAAATAATTGATGCGATTTCTAAGACAAGCTTCTTAACATTTTCAGTTTTAATTACTATTATATTTTTGTGTATTTCATATGAAATTTTTGTTTTGGAATTTTTTTTGAGAATGATTACTAATGGAGAATATTTGAAAATATTTTTTAAAAAAAGTTCACCATTAAATCTTGCCCCTTTTAGTGTGCCAAATACAAAGTTATCTCTTACTTTTTGAGAGTTTGTAGTAATTCCTTTAATAATAATATTTTTAAAGTTTTCTACATTAAACTTTGATCTACATTTTTTTAGAATACAATCTAGTTTCATATTATTTAATTTTTAGATAATTGTTCCTATCTAGAATTGGTGTAATTTTACTTACAATCCGCGAAAATGTTGGTGCAGCGGTATTCCCTCCAAAACTTTCTAAAGATTCAGTTGTGTTCCTTCTGGGTTCATCAAACAATACTAAGGTTAGATACCGTGGGTCATTAATTGGAAAAGCACCAATGAATGATGTGATTAATTTCTTATCAGAATAGTCATTTTTATAGAGCTTTTTTGATGTTCCTGTTTTTCCACCTACCTCAATTCCATTGACTCTAGCTTTATTTCCTGTGCCTAGTTTGACAACTTTCTTTAACAGAGTATTAATCTTTTTTGATGTTTCCTCACTTAATATTCTTTCTTTTTTAATATTTTTATTGAAATTAATTTTTGGTTCTATTTTATAGCCTCCATTAACTAATGGAGCATATGCAGAAATTAAACTAACAGGAGAAATAGATATACCATACCCATAACTTATAGACTTTGAGGCGACCGTATCCCAGTTAGCGGGTAATTTATTATTTACAACTTTCAAACCATGAAGGTTGATTTCTTTTCCTAAATTAATTTTTTGAAACAGTTCTCTTTGTTTTTTAATCCCGATTTTTTCAATTATTTGAATGCTTCCAACATTTGATGACTTAGTAAAAATTTCATCAAAATTTAGAATATTTTTTTTTATATGTTTATCTTCAATTAATTTATCTTGCGTTAATTGATATCCTTCATTAATTTTAAATTTGTTTTTTGTCAAAGATGGAGAATTCTCATAAACAAGAGCTGCATTAAAAATTTTTAAAGTTGATCCCATTTCGTATCTTGCTTCAAATGCTAAGTTATTTTCACTGTATGCCTGTATATCCTCTGGATGATTTGGATTAAAGTCTGGTAATGAAACTAGTGATATAATTTCACCAGTATTAGCATTCATAACAATTGCAACTGCAGATTTTGCATTATACAGTTTTAGACTATTTGATAGCTCTTCATGAACTTTGTCTTGAACTCTTAGATCTAATGTTAGATTTACATTTAATCCTTTTTTTAATTCGGTATCTAAGTTTTTTTCTATCTTACTTTTTAGGTCTAATGATTTAAAACCTGTTAGATGTGAAAATAAGTTGTGATGAATGTATATTCTTTTTATAGATTTGTGGAATTTAATTCCTGGATCACCTATTTTTTTTAATTCATTTTCTTCTGCAGTAGTTAGAAATTTTTTAATTTTAATATATTGTTTTTTATTTAGAATTTTTTCAAAATATAATTCACTCTTATTAGGAAAGATTTCTTTTAGATCATTTTCTAGTTTTTTTTTATTTAAAATTTTTCTGGTATTTAGGTAAAAATCTTTTGTATCAATACTTGTGGCTAATAATTCTCCATTCCTATCAAAAATTTTACCTCTATTTTTAATTTCAGACCCTGTGTAGATATTTTCATTTTCATAGTTTTTAAAAAAAACCTTATATAAATTTACAACAATTATTATCATAAATAGTAAAACAAAAGAGAAGATATATTTATGAACTTTTAGTGAATGATTTATTAAAGTTTTTTTCTTTTCTGCTTCTAGCAGGTCATTGGAATCCTTAAAATGAACTTTTGTTGAGAAAATATTTTTATAGTTTGGTGAAACATTTTCATAAATATATTCATCTGAATTATTCATATAGCTTTTCCAATGGAATAATATTATTTTGAATTATTGGAATTAACCTAAATTCTGCATTATTAATTTCTTTTAATTTTTTTGGACTTGAAATGTAAGCTAGATCTGTTTTTAACTTTTCAATTTCTAAATCAATATTATTTAATTTTTGATTTACAATCTTAATTTGATTGTTTTGATTAGTTACAACTAATGTTGTTGAAATAATCATCGTGATTAAAACTAAATAATTTGAAAAAAAAAATATTTTCATATTCTCTCAACAGCACGCATTCTTGCCGACCTAGACCTTGGATTGGATTTTATTTCATGATTTGATGGAGTAATAGGTTTTTTTGTTAATATTTTAAACAATTCACGGTTGTTATTATAAAAGTTTTTTATAATTTTATCTTCTAAGGAATGAAATGCCACGGTAATTATTTTTGCTTCTTTTTTTAAAAAAAATAAGCTTTTTTTTAACGTTATGTCTAACTCTCTTAGCTCATCATTAACATAAATTCTTAATGCTTGAAATACTCTGGTTGCGGGGTGTTTGCCATGATAAATATTAACTTCTTTTATAATGTTTGCTAATTCGTCAGTATATTCAATAGTTTTTTTTTTCCTATAATCAATAATTTTATTTGCTATTTTTCTTGAATTTCTTTCTTCACCATAAAAAAAAAAAATTTCGCTTAATTCTTTTTGATTAAATTCATTAACTATTATTTTTGCTGTAAGTTTAGAATTTACATCATCCATCCTCATATCTAAAGGCCCTTTTTTTAGAAATGAAAACCCTCTATTAGGATTGTTTAATTGAGTGTTAGATAAACCTAAATCCAAAACTATACCATCAACCTTCTCAATACTATTTTTATTCAAAATTTTTTCAATGTTGCTAAATTTTTCAATATACAAATTAAATTTTTTTGGAAACTCTTTTTTCAATTCTATACTATATCTTTCTGATTGTTTATCTCTGTCAAAAGCAATAACATTACAATTTGAAGCATTAAGTATTTTTCTAGAGTAGCCTCCTTGACCAAAAGTTGCATCTATGTAAGTTTTTGATTCCTTGGGTTTTAAGTGATTAATTACCTCATCAACCATTACAGGAAGATGGTTTAAATCTAAATTCATCCTTAGTTAGCTTGTCTTCTCAAGAATGCTGGAATTTGAAGAACATCCTCATCTTTTTCTTGAAGATTTTTTGATGAGTCAAAATTCTCTAGATTAACAGTTTGATTATTAAAATTTTCTTCTGCTTCAGTTTGAATATCTTCATCATCAATATGAGAGTTATTTTGCTCAACCATTTCTTTTATTTCAGATTTAAATTCTTCATTAAGTTGATCTCTTGAATTAAACTCTCTGCTTTGAGGTAGATTTTCGAGATTACTTTTTTTAAGTCCAAAGATTTTTGAAAATAATGATCTTTTTTCAACTGAACTTTCTTTTTCATTTTTAGAAATTTCATCATTATAATTTTCTTTTTTATTTGGTGATTGTTGTAAATCAACAAAAAAACTAGTTTGTAAGGGAGTTTTATCATCATCTAGCCCAAAGGTTGTTTCCACTTCTTTTGTTGTTTTTGGAATATTTTCAAAGTTATTTAGGCTAGTGACTTTATTTTTTTCTGAAAAGTTCTTGTAATAATTTTCGCAATCAATTCCTGTCGAGATTACGGATATCTTAAATTTTCCATTCATATTTACATCTTTTTGAACACCCCAAATAATTTGAGCTTCTTCATCGGATTCCTCTTGCACTCGATTTATTGCCTGATCAATATCATGAAGAGAGGTATCATCGCTGCATGTAACATTAATTAAAACACCTCTTGCACCTTTCATAGAATTATTTTCTAGTAAAGGGTTTGAGATTGCCGATTCTGTTGCCTCCATAACTCTACTTTCCCCTTCTGCAACTCCAGTACCGAGGTGAACTTTACCTGTTTCACTCATTATTGCCTTAACATCTGCAAAGTCATGGTTCATTATTCCTGGATTTACCATTAAATCAATTATACTTTTAACACCATCAATAAGAACATTATCTGCGAATTGAAGTGAATCTGTAAATGATGTTTGAGGTTTCGCTAAATGGAATATATTTTGGTTGGGAATAACTATTAAATTATCTACATATTTTTGAAGTTCAATTATTCCCTCTTCAGAACTTTTTATCTTGCGTTTACCTTCCATTTCAAATGGTTTTGTCACAACACCAACAGTTAAAATTCCTAATTCTTTAGCAATTCTGGCTATGACTGGAGTTGCACCAGTCCCTGTTCCACCACCCATACCAGCGGTTATAAAAACCATATGTGCACCATCAAGATAATCTTCAATTTCACCAGCAACTTCTTCTGCGGATTTTTTTCCCATTTCTGGGTCTGCTCCTGCACCAAGACCCATAGTACAAGATGGACCTAATTGAAGAGTTTTTTCAACTTTGGAATGTTTAAGTTGTTGACTATCAGTATTTACATTGAGGAATTCAACACCTTCAACTCCAGAATCTTTCATACTATTAATTATATTTCCTCCTGCCCCTCCAACTCCTATTACAAGAATCCTTGGGGATAAGTTATTTACTTGGGATGGCATTTGAAGATGAAGTGTCATTTTTTTCTCCTTTACATTCCTTTTGGTATTGGTTTCAGGCGCGGGTTAATTTTTTTATTTTTAGCATTTTGTAACATTTGGTACTTTTTATCTTCATATGAAGTTGGATTCCACATTTGAAAAGTTGGTCCTAAGCCTACAAACATTACATTTACTGTAATTCCAGCATGTGTTATAAGTTTTTTTGGTAGTATTATTCTTCCATCTTTATCAAAGGGTAATTGTTCTGCCTCTCCAAAATAAAGTGAAATTAGATCAAACTCATCTCTAGAATAATTTTCGCTATCAAGACTATTTGAAATATTTTCCATTCTTTCTATACCGCAAGCGTCTATTGACTTGTCGTTATAAGAGGGAAAAGCTATAATTCCACTAAAGGATTGTTTTTTCAGAGAATTTCTGAAAGTTGAAGGAACAGAGACCCTGCATTTTGAGTCCATTTTGTTCACTGTCGTTGATAAAAATAAAGTCATAAATTCACCAAATGGGATATTATGGGATAATATGGTAAATTATGACACTTTACAAGTAAAAAAAAAAAATACTAGATGGTCTGTAAGCCGGATTCTGTACCCCAAAAAAAAATCAGGGTTATGACTATTAATCTTGAACAATTGTTACCAACTGTTTCTAGCGTCCTACCATGCATTGGTGCAGAACATCACCTGTCGTTAGACATTAGCTTTTTGGACTTGCTCCCAAAGGGGTTTACACTGCCATTCTTGTTGCCAAAAATGCGGTGAGCTTTTACCTCACCTTTTCACCCTTACCCTTACGGGCGGTATATTTTCTGTTGCACTGTCCCTAGAGTTTCCTCTGCCGGGTGTTATCCGGCTTTGGCGTTCTGGTGAGTCCGGACTTTCCTCTTTAAAAAAGCAGTCATACGACCATCTAGTATGTTTATTTAGATATTTTTAGAGTCGATAGTCAATTATTTTTTAATTTAAGTAAGTCAATTGATTTATAATAACTAGATTTTGTTGGTGAAGAATTAACCAAATGTGGAAGATGATGCCTATGAAAATTATTAATCACAAGCATTTGTTTTTGCAGGGTATCATTTTTTCTAATATAAGGATATCCAAATATTTTTAGATTATTTAAGAATAAGGAATATTCTATATTATTTAATGTTGAATTATCAATTCTGTCCTTCGCCCATAAACCAATAGATTCTTTCTCTAGTAATTTCCAGGGAAAGTATTTGCCTGGATCAATCTTTCTGTTTGGAGCAATATCACTATGTCCAAGTATTTTACTATTAGAAATTTTAAATTTATCTTTTAGGCTTTTTGATAATTCTATTAAAGACTTAATTTGTCTGTTGTCATAATTTTTATTTGTATTTTCTCCTGGATAAACGATCTCTATTCCAATTGATCTACTATTAATATCTTTTGAGTTTTCCCACATTGATTCACCTGCATGCCATGCTCTTTTATCTAAGTCTACTAAACAATAGACGTCTCCATTAAAATCTATTACATAGTGAGTACTTACTCTTCTAGTCTCATCTGTAAGAAGTTTGATGGCTTTGTCTAAATTCTTTGTTTCGGTGTAATGAAAAATTATGAAGCTTATTTTTTTTTTTCTTTTATCGAAATTAAGTGATCTAAATTTATGTGATATATTTAGTTGACATAACATTTTATTATTTTTAATACTATTGCAGGTTTTCAATTATGTATAATAAAATTTTGTCATTTTTTTTTATTTTATTTTTTTCGTCAGTCTATTCTCAAGAAAAAATATATGCAAACAAAGATCTGTCCAACCTTTTAGTAAGTCCTTCTCCTGAGTCGCAAATAATTTATCCTATTGAGAAAGGAAGAGAGTTGGTCCTCAAGGATAAAAAAAATGGATGGTTAAATGTTATGGATGAAAAAACTGGTCTTGTTGGGTGGATCCAAAAAGAAAATACCACAAACACAAAACCAAATAAGAGTTTATCTTCAAAAAATTTTGATGAATCATTCAATATTTTTAGAGGCAAAGTTCTAGAAATGAGTGCATCAATTAAAGATGCAATATCAATAGATACCTTTTTAGAAGTTAAACACCTTGGTGGGGCTGCTGCTGTTATTATTGCTGATAATGATTGGTTTAAAGGAAGAAGACATTCTAATCAAGCTTTCCAGGTATACGAACTCTGGAGGAATCAGAATCAATCTCCGTCTTTTTTGTCCTTTAGAAATGAGAGTAATAAAGAACAGTTTATTATACTTTCTGGCCCTCATAGACCAAGATATCTTAAATCAACTAAATAGTGATTACTTTTCTAAAGATTCTATTTGCAACCTCATTTATCTTAGTGGTTGCGATAATATGTCTTCCTATATTTATAGATAAAGAGAAAGTTGTTAGTAAAATAGAAGAAACTTTGATTGATCAATATAAAATTAATATAACTTTTGACAAAGATATAGAATTAAACTTTCTTCCTTATCCAAAAATAAAAATAAAAAAGATTTATTTCTTTGATAATAACGTTGGTCTCAAAGTTAAAGCTAAAAAAATTAACCTTTCTTCGTCATGGAGGTCAATTGTAAACTTCAAACCAGAAATTAAGTCACTAGAAGTTATTTCTCCTGAAATTACTTTTAAGAACACAAAAAAAATTACAAAGAATAATTTAAAAAATTTTGTTGGTTTACAACCTAATGATAATTACAAAAAATTTAAAGATATTTTAAAGAACTTCGAATTGTTAAAATTTAAGAATGGGACCATATTCTTTAATAATAAAAAAAATTATACAATTACCAATTTTGATTTAATATTTAAAGGAGGTAAACTAATAATTTCTAAAGGAAGCTTTGAAATTAATAAACTCAATTCACAGATTATCTTTGATTTAGTTGAGAATAAAGAAGATATGTTTAATTTTATTATCCAACAAAAACTTAATAATAAAAATAAAGTTGATTACAAAGGTAGGTTAAGTTTTTATGACAATAATTTATTGGTTGATGGGGATGTAAGGAGTGACGTATTAAATTTAAGCGAATTTTTAATAATAACGAACCAAATTTCATTGCTAAAGAATAACAAAATTAGAAAAGTAAAAAACTTTGAAATAAAACAGAGTATTAACTTAAATTTTATAATTAAAAGTCTTAGTTATAAGAATTTTGTTTTTGATGATACAAATTTTAAAATTTTCATGAACGGCAAAAAAGTAAATATTAGTAAATTAGAAACGAATTTTTTGCAATCCAAAATTTTAAGTGATTCTTTATATTTAATTGATGAGAAAACTTATTCTGGAGAAATATTACTAAAAAATTTTTTGATAAAGCGAGAATATTTTGGAAAATCAAAGATTGACTTATATGATGGTTTTTCAGACTGTCAAATAAATTATTTTATGAGTTTTAAAAATAAAAGTTTCAATAATATTTTAAAAAGTATTAACTCCAATGGTAATTGTAAAATTGGAAAAATACGTCTTTCAGGTATAAATTTTTCTGAAATAGCAAGTAAAGTAGATGAAGTGGAGGACTTTCAAAGTTTAGTAAAGTTGATAAGTAGTAAAAACTTAGGAACGGAATCGATGTTAGATAATACTAATATTAAATTCTCAACTAAAAGTGGAATTGTCAACATTGAATCAATCAATTCACTTCACAAAAATTTAAAGTTTAGTTCTCATGGAAAGTATAAGATACTAGAGGACAGGATTTCTTTGAAATCCAAGGCTTATTTTATGACAAAAAAATTTAAAACTTTACCTCCGTTGGGAATAAATATTGAGGGAACAAGTGATAGTTATGATTTGTCTTATGATTTTGAAAACCTCAAAGAGAAGCTTTTTAATGAGAGTATTAATAAAATTTTAAAAAAAAAAAAATCAATAATTCTGGATCCAAAAAAAATCAAAAAATTAATTGACAAAAATATTCAAAAAGAATTAGATGCCGGCAAAATTATTGATATGTTTCTAAATTAATTTTTTTTAAACCATTTTCTTTGGATTAATTATTTTGTCAAATTCCTTTTCTGAGAGATAACCTAATTTTATTACAGCTTCTTTTAAAGAAATATTTTCTTTGTAAGCTTTTTTTGCAACCTCAGAAGATTTTGAATACCCAATTTTTGGATTAAGTGCGGTAACTAACATTAATGAGTTTTCTAAATTTTGTTTAATTTTTTTCTTATTCAAAATAATTCCATCAAGACATTTTTCGCTAAATGAATTAATCGCATCTGACATAAGTTCAATTGATTTAAGCGTATTAAAAATTATAACTGTTTTGTTTGCATTTAGTTGAAAGTGACCTTGACTACCGGAAAAAAAAGTTGAGTTGTATAAACCCATTAAATGAAGACAGACTTGAGAAATTGCTTCGCATTGTGTAGGGTTTACTTTACCTGGCATAATTGATGAACCAGGTTCATTTGATGGAATTATTAATTCGCCTATTCCACACCTTGGACCAGAGGCTAAAAACCTTATATCATTGGCAATTTTGTAGCATGCAAGAACTAATGTATTCAAAGAGCTTGCAAAAAAAACAATTGGTTCATGAGAAGAAAGAGACTCAAATTTATTTTTTGACTCTTTGAATGGAAATTTTGTGATAATTTGTATCGCTTTGATGAACCCCTTAATAAATTTTGGTGATGTATTAAGACCCGTTCCAACAGCAGTCCCTCCCTGTGCTAGGAAGAGGAGTTCATCGCATGATATTTGAATTCTCTTCAAGGAATTTTTAATTTGATTAGTATACCCGCTAAATTCTTGAGAAATATTAAGAGGAGTGGCGTCTTGAAGATGTGTTCTTCCAATCTTGATAATATTTTTAAATTCTCTTTCTTTTTTTTGAAGGACTTTAATAATTTTTTGGATTGATGGAATAAGAAAATCATTTGTAGACCTTATTATTGAAATGTGCATCGCAGTGGGGAAAGAGTCATTTGATGATTGACCTAAATTACAATGATCGTTTGGATGAATAGGATCATAATTACCAAGATTTTTCCCTAGATTTTCATTAGCTTTAT
The DNA here is from genome assembly GCA_045563015.1 of Alphaproteobacteria bacterium. GTDB lineage: Bacteria > Pseudomonadota > Alphaproteobacteria > Methylaequorales > Methylaequoraceae. Next base: position 24,443 of record JBJKUQ010000017.1, read on the forward strand.
TGGCAATTACTTCATTTAAATTCATATTTGTCTGGGTTCCTGAACCTGTTTGCCAAACTGATAATGGAAAATGGTCATCAAGTTTTCTTTTGATTATTTCATCACAAACATTAATAATTTGATTCCCAATCTTGGTGTCTAAATTGCCAATCGCAATATTACTAATGGCGGCGGCTTTTTTTTGCATCGCAAATGCAACGATCAATCCCATTGGGATTTTATCTGATCCAATTTTAAAATTTTCGAAGCTTCTTTGAGTTTGTGAACCCCAATACTTTTTTTTGGGAACTTTTACTTTCCCGAGGCTGTCAGTCTCAATTCGAAATTCAGTCATTTTTTTTTCTAAAGTCATCAAGGGTAATTATTTTGTTAGATTTTTTTTTGGGCTTTTTTTCTTTATTTTTTGTATTAGCTTTCTTTTTTTCTTCTTTTAAATCTAGTTGTATACTAAATTTTACAAATGGGTCATAAAATTTCGTAATTGAATTAAAAGGTATATTAAGAATTTGTTTTTTTTTGTTAAATGAGAGTGTTACCGAAAAATTCATTTTTTTCACTTCTAAATTCCAATATTGATTCTGTAAAACTATGGTCATTTCATTGGGGTATTCTTTTTTCAGGTTATTTGGTATGTCTACTTTTGGATCATTAGTTTTGAATGTAATATAAAAGCAATGATTTGATGATATTTTTGATTCACTTAGGTCTTTAAGAATTTCTTTAATAACATTAAGAATTGCTTGATTAATTCTTTCTCCATAGTCTATAAAAATTTTTTTCATATGATAATTTGATTCTTTTATCTTTTAAATAATAATATCTTAGAGTTTAGATAAAATTAATACAATGGAAAAAATAGTTACTAATATTGTTGTTAAAATTTTGAATAGTTTGAAAATTTCATGCATTTTTGATTAAAATTGATCCATTAAGAATTTATGCAAGAAATAACCTAAAATTAGAAAAGTAATACCTAGAATATAAGTAATGTAAAAATTAAGACCTAAACTTTTTGCAAAGAAAAAAGGAATAAAAAAGGTCAGTGAAACTGGAACTCCAATAAGAATGCTTTTAGCAAAGACTATAGTTTTTTCAAAATCTTTGTGTTCCATGTAAGAGAAAATTAAAGAAATAATACTCATTAAAGGTAATGCAATTAGAAAACCTGCTAAAACAGGTTTCTTTGATGATAGGAGACTAGCAAGCGAAATTATTATTCCCGAAAAAAAGACTTTAAGTATAAATATGAACATGCAAGGTGAAAATTATCCAAAAAAGTTTTTAATTTTTGAAATAGGGTTCCTCAGAGGTTCGTAAACTCTATCAATAAAATTAATATGATCAGTTAGCTTTTTTTCTAACTTTGTAATAGACTTTTGAAGTCTATCAATTTTAGCTTCTAAGGCCTTGATTTGGTTTTCAGGGTTATTACTTTTCATACATATAACTTAGTACTTGAATGAAATTAGTAAACGATTTTTTTAATTAAATTTTAGGGTGTTTAATAGTGTATTTTTTGCTAAATTTTTCAGGGAATACTTTAGGCTCGTTTTTTTTTGAAAATATTAGATACACCGAAATGCACATTGCAAATGTAATATTTAAATATACAAAGATCTTTAAAATAATTGGAAACATACAATCTAAAGATCGACACTCTTTAAGAATTGTTTAGTATTTTATTCCCATTCTAATTCTGTGTAAGTCTTTGTAACATTTGAAACGTGATACTCATCAAAAAGAATCCAATTCTCTATATTTTTTGAAGCAATTTTTCTTTGTGCTTCTTTAAGTGTTTGATTATTTTTATGAAACTTTCTTGTTTCATTTATTAGTCTCTCAAAGTATGAGATCATTGGTTCTAAAGCTTTTTTCTTTTCTGAAACAGGCCCATGTCCTGGAATGATCATCTTGATATTCATTTTTGATATTTCTTTTAAATTAGAGAGCCAACCTTTAGTGCTAGCTCTGATAGATGGAATTCTGTTTACAAAAATATTCTCTGACCAAAAAAAATTAGTTTTCTTATCATAAACTGACAAATCATTGTCCGTATGTCCACTTGGCCATGCTTTAATCAAAAGTTCACGGTCACCAATGTTTATACTTAAAGTTTCATTTACTTTTATTGATTGATTAGGTTCGAAAAAATTAACATTTTTTATATTCTCCTCTTTGATTAAGTTAAATTGCAAATTTCGGTAAAATTCAAAATTATTTAATAATGCTCTTTTAAGTTTTTCATGACCTAAAATTTTCACCTTTTCATTTATAAAGACTTCTGTACCAAAAATATGGTCTGGGTGAGAGTGAGTAATGATTATATGAGTGATTGGAAGATCTGAAATTTCTCTTATTCTTTTTTTCATTTTTTTCCCAATATTTGGAGTGCCTCCAGTATCAATTACAGCAATCGATTCTGAACCAATTATAAAACCAACATTTGCAATATCTCCTTTATTATTCTCATTACTATCTTCTTGATAGCCATAATGTACATAGATCCCATCGGCAACTTCATCAAAATCAAAGGAAAATGAAGAAGCATTAATTAAACAAATAAAGATAAATACAATTAGTTTCATAAGGCCAATTTTTAAAAATAAATGTTCACGTTATTTATTATTCACTGTAACTTGCATATTAATTTTTTAACCATATTCTCACAAAAATGGGTAATTTTAAATATAAGATTTTTATTCTAATAAACTTTTGTTTTTTTTTTATTAGTTCTAATGTTTTTTGTAAGGATTTTATAATATTACAATCAACAACATCTGTAAGGGACTCTGGTTTATATGATTTTATTCTCGACGATTTTTTTAAAAAAAATGATATTGAAGTAAGAGTAATAGCTGTTGGAACAGGACAAGCAATTAAAAATTCAAAAAGATGTGATGGAGATGTTTTAATAGTTCATCATAAAGAATCTGAAGAAAACTTTATTAAGAATGGTTATGGGTTATGGAGAAAAGAATTTATGTATAATGACTTTGTGTTGATTGGTCCTAGAAATGACCCTGGAAATGTAAAAAACACACAATCAATAATTAATGCTTTAAAAAGAATAAAAAAAGAAAAATTGAATTTTATCTCTAGAGGTGATGACAGTGGCACTCATAAAAAAGAAATTTTTCTATGGCAATCGTCAGATTTTATACCAGACCCAAAGATTGATAAATGGTATTTTTCTGTTGGTCAAGGAATGGGAGGGTCAATAAATATTGCTGTAAATAAAAATGGCTACATTTTATCAGATAGATCAACTTGGTTAAGCTTTAATAATAAAAAGAAACATCAAATATTAGTTGAGAATGAACCATTATTATATAATTTTTATGGTGTTATTCCTATAAACCCAAAAAAATGTCCTAATGTAAAAATTAAAAAAGCAAAAATTTTCATTGATTGGTTAATATCAAAAAAAACTAAGAGCTTAATTTCAAGTTACAAGAGGAATGGTCAGCAACTTTTTTTTCCAAAAAAATAAATATTTAGAAGTTTTATTTATTATTATTATTAAAATATAACTAACATGAAGAAACCATTTATAATTTTATTGCTTTTTTTCCTTTCAAGTAATTTGGCTTCAATTAATTTTGACCAAAATTATGACAATAAAAATATTTGCTCTTCTGAAATGGATAAAAGCTCTTTTGCTTTTAATTGTAAGGAGCATTGTTCAAAAAATATTAATGATGACTTATTTTTAGCCTATAAGTTTAAAATTAATATAAATTTAAGTAATGATAAGAAAGCTTTATTAACAAAGCTTAATTTTAAAAATATAATTTACCCAAGACAAAACTCACCTCCAGAAAAACAAAAATCTTAATTTTTTTAATACATTTTTTTTAATACATTTTAACAATGGAGGTAAAAGTGAAACTTTTTATTTTAGTCACTCTATTTTTTGTTTATTCATCTGCATCTTCAGATGGTCTTGCCATGCCTGATCACCATGGACCAATTTCAGTAATGGGAGATCATACACACAATAAAGGGGAATATATGTTTTCCTATAGAATTATGAAGATGGAAATGAATTCGATTTACAACGGTAATAAGAGTATGAGTATTGATAGTGTAATGAGTTCTCCCAATAGCGCATCTGATAATTCTGGTACTTATATGAATGCTCCAAAGTCTATGAAAATGGATATGCATATGTTTGGGATGATGTACGCTCCGTCAGATAAGATTACACTGACGTTAATGACTAGTTATTTAGAAAAAGAAATGACCCAACAAAGAATGCGGATGGCTGGTGGCAGTAAATTTGATGTTAATTCTAATGGCTTTGGTGATACAAAATTTTCTGCTTTAATCGGACTTAAAAAAAGTCCAGATTATGATAGTCATTTTGGTTTAGGCTTCAGTTTCCCTAGTGGTAGTATTGATAAAAGAGATAATACGCCTATGTCTGACAGTGCCCGTCTAGGTTATAATATGCAAAACGGTTCTGGAACCTATGATTTCAACTTTCTAATTAATAATGTATTAAAGTTTGGCAAATCAAGGTTAGGTAATCAAGTTTCTTTTAAATTACCTGTATCTGGAAAAAATAGAAATGGTTATAGATATGACAAAGATTTTGATCTAACCTTTTGGTTTTCCCAGAGATTTGTAGATTTTATTAGTGGTTCATTAAAGTTAAATTATGAGTATAGAGGAGAAATTAAAGGTTTTGACAATCAGATGAACAAAAGAATGAGTCCTGCAATGGATTCTAGGAACTATGGTTTTCAAAAGCTAAACCTTGGTTTAGGTGTAAACTTAGTGAATCATAATGACTTTTTAAAAAATCATCGTTTGAGTATTGAGTTTATAGTCCCTATTACCCAAAAATTCAATGGAATCCAGATGGCTGATAGCTGCAGATTAATTTTGGGATGGATGTATGGTTTCTAAAACAGAGATTTTGTTAAATAGACATAATTTGAGAGAGGAATTGAATAAATTACAACCTCAATCATAGGTAAACATTGTTTTTGGGAAATGTTTTAGATTATTTTTAGATTAACAGCAGAAACTTTGTCTTTATTCGTGAAAACTTCAAAGCTAACGCTTTGACCTTCAGACAAATTGTCTAGTCCTGATTTTTCAACAGATGTCCAGTGAACAAATACGTCTTTAGCTCCATCATCTGGTGATATAAAACCATATCCTTTGTTTCTGTTAAACCATTTTACCTTACCGGTTTGCATATATGTACTCCTTCTTAATCGGAATTAATCCCGAATATTAATTATAATCTACACTGAAAAAAAAATAATAATATGAAAATTTTTTTTATTTTTTATTAAAGAATTAAAACAATAACAATAACTTTCATAAGTAATTGATTATATTAATAAATATTAACCACCCTTATATTAAGGTTAAAATTTTAATTTGTAGAAAACAAGCATTAACTCTTTTTAGTTTGTAATTTCTAGTTTAATTATTAACTTCAAATTATGAAATTTCTTCGAGTTTTCTTTTTTTTATTTATAGCAACCTTTAGTTTTTCTTTTTCAGATGAAATTAATTCTTGGGGACAACTTATAAAGAAGGGAAATATTTATTTAAAAAAAACAACAAAAAAACCTTTTACAGGTGTCCTTAAAAATTTTTACCCCACAGGTGAAGTATCTTTGATTGATAATTTTAAAGATGGAAAACAACATGGCGACTTTAAGAGTTTTCATAAAAATGGAAAACTTTCAATGAAAGGAAAGTTTATTGAGGGTATGCAACATGGTGAGTGGTTTGAATACTATGATGATGGTTCATTATTCTGGAACCTAAAATATATCAATGGAAAAAAAGAAGACGGTATATTTCAAATGTTTCACAAAAATGGAAAGATCCATTCTGAAGTTACTCTAAAAAATGGTGAACCTATTACTAACTGGGTTTATTTTGATGATACAGGCGAAAAGGAAAGAATTGACATTTATAAAGATGGTCAATTTTTTTATGAAAAGCATTTAAAGTAGCTTTTGATTGTAAGATACCTTGTTTCAGTCATAAAATATTATTATATATTACATTATATTAACCAATTTAAAGGAGGTGATCTGATGTCTAGTATTAATGATTTAAAACAATTTTATTTATTTAACTTTTTATCAGGGCAACCTTTGTTAAAAAATTAGATTTTTTTATTAAAGTTGTTTTACCTTAATACGGGAGGGGGGCGCGCCCCCCCTCTTACAATATGCAAATATTAATAAACAAAAATTCCACAGAAAAATTCGAAGTTTCAGTCTTATCTCATCAACGCACTTAACATCTTGTTACTATTGAAGATGAAACTT
>JBJKUQ010000018.1:0-27651 GCA_045563015.1 Alphaproteobacteria bacterium
TAAGATATATTGTCTACATTCTGGATTTGTGATTAATCTATATAATGCAAGCACTAAATTATTTGCAACGAGAGAATCAGCAGTTGAAAAGAATCCTAGATTTCTTTTCACAATAACTCTTGAACACTATATATAGTAATAAATGTTAAATTATTGTCAACAGTTAGTATGTTAATTTTTTTTGGCGCGCCCGGAGAGAGTCGAACTCCCAACCTTCTGATCCGTAGTCAGATGCTCTATCCAATTAAGCTACGGGCGCAAATATCATTTTTGCATAAAAAAAAATATTGATTCATACAAAAAAAAACATCAATTTAAAAAAAAAACGCTATTAAATAATTTTAATAATTATTTTTTTTGTTTATTTTAAAATTTTTATAGGATATATCTATTGTTTATTGACAAAAAATTAATATTAATTCAAATATAGCGCGCGGATTATAATGAAAAAAAATATTACCTATAAATACCTAATGATTTTATTAGCTTTTTCAACCTATTCTTGTACTGGTGTTCAAGAATACGTTTTCCCTTCACTGTCAGATGAAGAAGTTGTTGCACCTCCTGCACTCGAGGAAATTCCTGAAGCAATAGGATCTGTGGATCAATCTACAGAAATACCTCCTTCTCAATACGCCCAACCACCAGTGGCTCAGCCTCAAGTCGCCTATGACACAGGTCCTACTGGAACATTTGTTGGTGGTAAAATTAATCAATTTAGAGCAGATTTGACAAGCATACAAAATGCTATTTCATCCCACAATAATGATTTTTTAAGATTTAAAGACTTGGTTGATGAGCAAACATCTGTTTATCAAGGTCTATCAAGTGCCATCAGGTCACGATTGCAAATTGGCACTACACCTGGTAACCCAATATTAGTTGGCCAGTGGAACGACGCGCAAAGAGCGCTTGAAGATATACAAAACAATGTAAATAATCTACAAATTGTTAATAATCGTGTTACTGCAGATGCAGCGCTAATAACACACCTGAAAAATGCAATAGATTCAAGTTTCTTCATTTCAGGTGCAATCGACGAAGACCATAATCAACTTAAAGTATTAAATGATGATGTCCAGAGAACACAAGTTCTCTATACACGCTTAATGGACGAACTTGAAGAAAAGATTTCCAGAGAAATCAGAATACTTAATGACGAACGCCAATACATGAAACAATTGGCTGAAGATGTTGAAGTAGGTAAGTTTGGCGGAAGAGTTTCATCTCCTCCAACTAGTTCTATGTCATCTAGCGGTTCAACTCCTACCAAAATTGATACAGTTAAAATTGCTCCATTAAATTACGACAATGCTATACTAGTAATCAAATTTGATGATACTGATTTTGATTACTCAGCAGCACTTTTTGAGTCAATATCTAATGCACTCGAACAGATGCCATCAGCTGGCTTTGAAGTTGTTGCTGTAAGTCCTACTGGTGGGGCTAGCTTTGCTGATAAAGCGAGACAAAGAGCTTCAGACGTCTTTAATAAGATTGTTGAAATGGGTGTCCCATCTGAACGACTGTCGCTAACATCTTCAAATAGTACAACAGCTGAGACCGAAGAAGTTCATATTTATTTAAAAAATTAATTCCTTAAATCATATATAACTAAATAAAAAAATTGTATCATTTCGAGATGCTAATTAAATATATGAAAGTTGCAATTTTTCTTTGTTAGCTTAACTCTAATCGGTAAATTATCAATAAGTCTGACACCATCAATTCTTGCAGCAACAAAGATTCTACATCTTGATGGACTTTGATCTAATTCTTCTAAATTCTTTTCTTTAAGTATCTTTAAATAATCAACACTTTCAAAACCATAATCAATTATTTTTTTGTGGTAAAAAAACAATCTTTCTTGATTAAATTTATTTTTTTCAATTTCTGATAAAATCATATTTAAAGTTTTAAAAATTAATTTAGCTAAATTAAAATTTATTTTTGAAAGAAGACTATTTCTTGATGACAAGGCTAAACCAGAATCTTCTCTAATTGTTGGTCTCATCGAAACCTTTATATTCATGGAATTTTTTTTTAATAATTTCTTGATAATTAAAACTTGCTGGAAATCTTTTTCTCCTAAGGTGATTATATCAGGCTCAATTAACCTCAAAAGTTTATACATAACAGTTACAACTCCCAAAAAATGACCAGGTCTGTTATTACCGCAGAGTTTACTGAATAATTTATCTTTATAATTTAAAATATTTTTGAACTTAACAAAACCTTTGTTTGGAACAAAAACTATATCTGCTTTTAATTTATTCAACAAATTAAGGTCCTTTTTGAGTGTTTTGGGATAACTTTTAAAATCATTAGTATCATCAAATTGTAATGGGTTCACAAAAATACTTACAACTGACAAGTGATTATTTTTTTTAGCAAATCTTAATAAACTCAAATGACCTTCATGTAAATTACCCATTGTTGGAATAAAGTTAATTAATTTTGTATTACTTTTATTTTTCAGTTCATTTTTTAAAATTTCTTCATCTTTTATAATCATTCTACTTGTAATAATTTTTTTTTATTGGATATTTACGCTTTTTCACATCATCAGAAAATTTTTTAAAAGCATTAGAAATTATTTCTTTAAGATTTACATACTTTTTTAAAAATTTTGATTCAAAATCTGTTAAACCCAATAAATCTTCTGCAACAAGAATTTGTCCATCACATCCAGATGTTGCCCCAATACCAATAAGAGGAACAGTTGAATTTTTTAAAAGTTTATCAACTAATGAATGAACAGTACATTCAATAACAATTGAAAATACACCTGCATTTTCCAAACTTTTTAAATCTTTAAATATTTGATTTTGTTCTTTTTTTGTTTTGCCATAAACATAATATTTTCCATTAGATTGTTGTGGTAACATACCAATATGACCCATAACATTTATATTCTTTCTAACTAAATAATCTACTGTATCAAATATTTGTTCTCCTCCCTCAAGTTTAACTGCATCTGCTCCTGACTCAGATAGTATTCTGATAGAATTATCATAAGCAACTTTCTTATTAGTCTCGTATGTTCCATATGGCATATCAATCACTATAATTGCATCTTTTGTATTTTTAACTACTGCTTTTGCATGCTCAATAATTATGTCAATAGTGACCTCCCGAGTGGATTTATGACCATATAGGACTGGGCCCACCGAATCACCAACTAAAATTAAATCTACAAATTTGTCTGCTATTTTTACAATTGGAGCAGTATATGATGAGATACAAACTATTGGAGATTTTTTATTTTTTAAACTATCTAATTTTTTAATTTTTTTTTTAAGCATTTGTGAAAAAATTTATATAGAAATAATATTTAATCTAAAATTTACTATACTTTTAAAATGAAAAAAAAAATAAGATATTTTGTAATTTTTGCTTTATTGATTTCTAGTTCAAGTAATACACAAGAAAAAACTGGGTACATTGACCCTGAGCCTTATCAATCAGAAGCTAATTATAATAATAAAAATCTTGAGTCATCGGAAATTATAGTTGTTACTGCAAACGATTATGCCACAAAAGTTGGTTATGATATTCTAAAAAAAGGCGGAAATGTTATAGACGCAGCAATTTCTATACAAATGATTCTGGGTCTTGTTGAACCTCAATCATCAGGAATTGGTGGAGGGACATTTGTAACATACTATGATAACAATCTAAAAAAAACATATAGCTTTGAAGGCAGAGAAGAGGCTCCATCAAAAATACCAGAGGACTTATTTCTTGATCAAAATGGAAACTCTAAAAAATTTTTTACAGCTGTAGTTGGTGGTCTTTCAGTTGGTGTTCCAGCTTTACTAAAAACATTTTCTGAAATGCACAAAGAATTTGGTAAATTGGAATGGTCAGAATTAATAAAACCAGCAATTAATTTATCCGAAAAAGGATTTTTTCCTCCAAAGAGACTTATTAATGCATTAAAGAATGAAAGATTTTTTTTCCAATTATATCCAAATTCAAAATTAAAAGAAATTATAAATAACCCTAATAAGAAGTTTAAAAATTTACCATACGCAAAAACTCTGAGAGAAATATCATTAAATGTAGATCATTTTTATAATGGTAAAATTGCAAAAAATATTGTCCAAGAAGTCAATAATTCAAAAAATCCAGGTTATTTATCTTTAAAAGATCTAGAAACTTATCTACCAGAGAAAAATAAAGCTTTTTGTAAAAGTTTAAATAATTATTCAATATGCGGACCAAATTTACCTTCATCAGGAACGATTTGTATCATTCAAGCTATGATGCTTTATGAAAATTTGATTAAGAAACGCTTAAAAGATGAGGGCTTTAATCCTTTAGAACTAAAATTATCAATTTTAGATTTTATCTATTATCTCAGAGAAACTCAACTTGCAGACCCAAAATTTGAATCAATTGATTTGAGGCAATTAACTAATATTGATTATCTGGAAAATCAATTTCTACTTTTTAATAATAATAATAATATTAATGCAGATATCTTAGAATTTGATGAAATATTTAATTCTACAACCCATTTTTCATTAGTTGATAAGTACAATAATGTTATTTCTGTAACGTCAAGTATAGAAAGCTCTTTTGGTTCAAGACTTTTTACTAATGGTTTTTTCCTTAATAATCAATTAACAGACTTTTCATTTAAAACTTTTGACGTCAAAAATAAAAAAATTAAAAACAGTCCTGCAGGAGGAAAAAGACCACTTAGCTCGATGGCACCATTAATTATTTTTGATAAAAATAATGAATTCTTTATGACTGTTGGTTCTCCTGGAGGTAAAGCAATAATTTCTTATGTATTTAAAACTTTAACCGACATCTTATATGATAAAAAAAACATTATAATCTCTGTAAAAAGTCCTAATTATCTAAAGATAAAAGGAAAAACATTCATAGAAGACCCAACACTCTTAGATCCTATAAAATTTAAGGCGAAAGTAAGGAAATTAAACAGTGGTTTGGCTATCATAAAAAAAGATAATAATAATCTTCTTGGTGTAGCTGATTTCAGAAGAGATGGGTCAGTTAGAGGTAAATAATTTTATTTTACAAAAGAAAAAGAAATGTTATAAATCTTATTGTTATGAAAAGAACCTATCAACCAAGTAATTTAGTAAAAAAAAGAAGGCATGGATTTAGATCCAGAATGTCATCACCAGGTGGAAAAAAAGTACTTATCAGAAGAAGACAGAAAGGCAGAAAAGTTCTGTCAGCCTAATAAAGCTAATAGACTAAGAAAGAGATCTGAATTTCTTGATCTAAGAAAAGACTGTCATACATTTTATGAAGACTCAGTAATCATTAACATAAAAAGAAATTTAAACAATATACCAAAATATGGAATTACAGTTACAAAAAAAACAGGAAATGCAATTAGACGAAACTATATAAAAAGAATTTTTAGAGCAATCATTCAAAAAAATTGGATGAAAATTAAAAACCCAGTAATTTTTGAAATCATTCCAAAAAAACAAATTAAAAATTATTCATTTGATAAGATTGAAAAAGACATATTAAAAGTTTTGCATAAAAGAATATCTAAAATCATTGAAAAGTAATAAACACTCTTATAAAAATATAAAACTGTAAACATGGATAATCAAAAAAATTTACTATTAGCTGTTCTATTATCACTGATTATATTGGTAGGTTATGATTTTTTTTTCGCACCTGAAAAAAATGTTGTTCAAAACACACAGCCAAATATAAATAATAATCAATTAAACCCTAAAATCAATTCAACTAGTGATAGTGATGCACCATCAATTGAGACTACACAGATAAAAGAATCACCAAAAACTTTTGCCCCTGAAAAAAGAGTTTATTTTAAAGCAAAAAGAATAGAGGGAAGTTTTAATCTCTATGGCGCAACTTTAGATAACTTAATTCTAAGCGATTATTATCAGTCAATAGATAAAAACAAAAATATAAATTTATTAAAGAAAGTTGATTCCAAATCACCATACTTTTTAAGAATGGGTTGGGCTTCAACAGACAAATCAATTGCACTTCCTGATAAAAACTCTCTATGGAAGGCAAAAAAAGAAAAATTTGTTGATGAGGACATTCTATTAGAATGGTCAAATCAGATTGGAATTAAAATCAAAAGAAGAATCTCATTTGATGATAACTTTATGATTACAGTACTAGATGAAGTTTCAAATAATACAGGCGATAATATTGAATTAACAAATTTCTCATATTTAAGAAGAATAAATTATAGACCAGAAAACAAGTTTTTTATACTTCATGAAGGACCACTTGGTGTTTTTAATGATACTCTAAAGGAAATTTCCTATGATGAAATTGAAGAGAACAATGAAATTGTTGAATCAACTAAAGACGGTTGGATTGGCTATACGGATCATTACTGGCAGGTTGCTATATTTCCTGACACCACTGAACCTTTTAAAGCTAGATTTAAATCTTTAAAAAATAAAAATGATTCCGTTCAAATTGACTTTATTAATGACAATATTAAAGTCTTGAAACCTAAAGAAAATTTAAAAGTTAGATCCTATATATTTGCAGGAGCTAAAGAGGTGCCTTTAATTGATGACTATATAAAAAACTTGAATGTAAATAAATTTGACCTTTCTGTTGATTTTGGGTGGTTTTATTTTTTAACAAAACCACTATTTTATGCCCTACACTATCTTTCAACTCTATTTCAAAACTTTGGTATAGGAATAATAATACTAACAATTTTCATAAGAATACTAATGTTTCCACTAGCTAATAAATCTTTTAAGTCTATGAATTCAATGCGAATCCTTACACCAGAGATAAAAAGAATACGAGAGAGGTTTAAAGATGATAGAACTAAGATGAACCAAGAGATGTTTGCCTTATATAAAGAAAAAAAAATAAACCCTGCGGCAGGTTGCTTACCCATTTTAATTCAGATACCAATATTTTTTGCATTGTATAAAGTTCTATTTGTATCTATCGAAATGAGACACGCCCCCTTCTTTGGTTGGATAAAAGACTTATCAGCTCCGGATCCAACAAGTCTATTTAATCTTTTTGGACTAATACCATGGGACCCACCACTCTTTCTTAATATCGGTATCTGGCCCTTATTAATGGGCGCAACTATGTATCTTCAACAAAAAATTAATCCTCCTCCGCCAGATCCTATTCAAGCAAAAATTTTTTTGATGTTACCTTTCATCTTCACTTTTCTGTTAGCAACTTTTCCGTCAGGAATGGTTGTATATTGGACCGTCAATAATATTTTGTCTATTGCTCAACAATATATTTTATTAAATAAACAGCGAAAAGAAAATAAATAACTTAAAGTATAACAACATATGATTGATGATTGGAAATTTGTAAAAGAGGTACATAAATTCAATCAACTCCCAAATGATTCTATTCCTGAATTTGTTTTTTGGGGAAGATCTAATGTTGGAAAATCATCTCTCATAAACTTTATAGTAAAAAAAAATATTGCCAAAATATCAAGGACTCCTGGCAGAACAAAATCACTCGTAATATTTCAATTAAAAAATGATTTCAGAATTATTGATATGCCAGGGTATGGTTTTTCAAAAATTTCTAAAATTAATGAAATTAAACTTGATAAATTATTAGAAACATATTTTAAGAAAAGAGAAAATATTAAAAATATTTTCATACTTTTAGACTCAAGACATCTTTTAAAAGAAATTGATAGCCAAATAATAAATCAACTCAACCTTGTTACTGAAAAAGAAATAATCTTAATTTTTACAAAATTTGATAAAATCAAGAGTAAAGCTGAGAAAGAAAAAAAATATATTGATATTGAAAAAATAAAAAAAAAACTTCATAAAAACGTCTTTAATACTAGTATTAAAGAAAGTAGTGGTATAGTTTTACTAAAAAAATTCCTATACAAATCTATAATTAAGTAATGGTAAAAATATCTAATACAAATGACAATGAATGGCTAAAGCAAGCCTCCATTTTGTCCAAGGCACTTCCTTTTATGCAGAGGTACGCAGGTAAAAGTATTACAATTAAATTTGGTGGTGCAGCAATGGGAGAAAATTTATTATCTTCGAGTTTTGCCAAAGATATTGTCTTACTAAAACAAGTCGGCATAAACCCAATTGTCGTTCATGGTGGTGGCCCAAGAATAAAAAATATGCTTGAAAGATTAAAATTAAAAAACTCATTTGTTGACGGCCTTAGAGTTACTGACAAAGAAACAATGAATATTGTTGAAATGGTTTTATCTGGTTCAATTAATAAAGAAATTGTTATGGAAATTAATAAAGAAGGGGGTAGAGCAATAGGATTATCTGGAAAAGACGCACTACTAGCCAAAACAAAAAAATTAAAAAAAAAAAAAAAATCTGGAGAAATTGAAAAATTTCTTGATCTTGGTTTTGTTGGCCTTCCCAATAAGATCAATAAAGACTTACTAAAATGGTTTATTGAATCGGATTTTATTCCAGTTATTTCTCCAATTGGTTATGGAGAAAATTTTGAAACTTACAACATTAATGCTGATACTATGGCAGGAACTGTTGCTTCATCAGTTTTATCAGAAAGATTAATTCTTCTAACAGACGTTAAGGGTGTTTTAGATAAAAAAGGTAACTTATTAACACAGATCAATCTTAAAGAAGTAACAAAACTTATTAAAAATGGTACGATTTCTGGCGGTATGATCCCTAAGGTGGAAACTTGTGTTGAAGCTGTAAAAAATGGAGTAAAAGCTGCAGTAATTTTGAACGGGAAACTTTCTCATTCAATTCTTTTAGAAATTTTTACCGAACATGGAGTCGGCACCCTAATCACAAACTAATGCAAGAAGTTATATTTAAAGACAAAAATATTTGGATTTTTGATTTAGATAACACAGTTTATTCACCAAAAACAAAAATATTTGAACAAATTGATTTAAGAATGAAAAGTTTTATTTCGCAAAAACTATGTATATCCAAAACAGAGGCGTATGCCTTACAAAAAATTTTTTATAAAAAATATGGAACCACACTCTATGGTTTAATGAAACATTATGGTTTTGAACCTGATGAGTTTTTAAGATATGTACATGATATCGACTTAAGTAGCTTAAAAAAATCACATTCTCTATTTTCAAAAATAAATGCTCTTCCAGGTAAAAAAATTATTTACACTAATGGCGAGTATAATTATGCAAAAAAAGTACTGAAATCTCTTGGAATTGAATCTCTATTTGAAGAAATTCTTGATATTAAACGTTGCAACTTTATTCCAAAACCCTCTATTGAACCCCTTATCTCATATTTAAAAAAAAAAAAATTGCAGCCAGTAAAAGCTGTTTATTTTGAAGATCTTGAAAAAAATCTAGAAAATGCTCACAAATATGGCATAACAACTATTCATATTGCAGAAAGTGTTGCTGAAAATAAGGGGAAAAAGAAGTTTGTAGATTTTAAATTCAAAAATATATTAGATGCTTTAGAGTCAATATCAAAATTCACTTAAACAGAGGACGAAAATGACAAAAAAAAACCTGAAAGAAAAAATAGAAAATTATTGGGATAACAAAGAATTAATTAACCAATCAAATAAAAATTTAAAAAAAGATATTAATGAGGTGCTAGATTTTTTAGATAGAGGAGTCTTGAGAGTTTGTGAAAAAAATCAAAATGAATGGTTTACAAATGAATGGGTAAAAAAAGCAATTTTGATGTCTTTCAAAATTAATGACAATACTATATTTTCTAGTAGTATTTCTAATTCTAGAGGTGGTCAGTATACTTGGTTTGACAAAGTAAACTTAAAAACATCCGGTTGGGTTGAAGACGAATGGACAAAAAGAAGTTTCAGATCTGTTCCTGGTGCAATAGTTAGATATTCAGCTCATATTGCAGAAAACGTAGTTTTAATGCCATCTTTTGTGAATCTAGGAGCTTATGTAGATTCTGGCACAATGGTTGATACTTGGGCTACGGTAGGCTCATGTGCTCAAATAGGAAAAAATGTGCACATTTCAGGTGGGGCAGGAATTGGTGGAGTTCTCGAACCACTTCAAGCAAACCCTGTAATAATTGAAGATGATTGTTTCATAGGGGCGAGGTCTGAGATTGCTGAGGGTGTAATTGTACAAAAAGGTTCCGTTATATCTATGGGAGTTTATATAGGTGCCTCTACAAAAATTATTGATCGAGAAACAGGAGAAATATATTATGGGAAAGTGCCACCTTATTCAGTTGTTGTTCCAGGATCGGTTCAAACAAAAAAACCGAAAAGCCTCAGTGAAGATTTAAATCTTTATTGTGCAGTTATTGTAAAAAAAGTTGACCAAAAAACAAGGTCTAAAACATCTATAAATGAACTTTTAAGGTCATAATGAACGTATTGGATCTTTCTACAAAACTTATTAGCTTTAAAAGTATCTCACCTGATAGCTCAGGTTCACTAGAGTTTATAGATGACCTTTTAAAAAAAAATAAATTTAAATGTAAGATTCTCGAATTTGGAAAAACAAAAAAAGTTAAAAATCTTTATGCTTATATCAAATGTGGAGAAGGACCCAATCTTTGCTTTGCTGGACATACAGATGTGGTCCCACCAGGCAGCGATAAGGAGTGGTCTTCTCCTCCATTTTCTGCAACCATAAAAAATGGAGTTCTTTTTGGGAGAGGAGCAAGTGATATGAAAACAGCTATTGCTTCATTTATCTTTTCGTCAATAAAATTCATACAGAAAAAAAAATTTAATTTTAATGGAACCATTTCTTTTCTTCTCACAGCAGATGAAGAGGGAGAAGCAGATTTTGGAACCAAAAAAGTTGTAGAATGGATTAAAAAAGAAAATCATAAAATTGATTTTTGCTTAGTTGGAGAACCTACAAACCCAAATAAGCTTGGTGAAATGGTGAAGGTTGGTAGACGTGGAAGTTTAAATGGAAAGCTAATTATTTCCGGATCTCAAGGCCATGTGGCATATCCAGAAAAATGTGATAACCCAATTGAACATCTTATTAAGGTTTGTAATAGATTAGTTCAACCATTTGATAATGGCTCTAAATTATTTCAACCAACAAAACTTGTTATAACTTCAATTGACGTTGGAAATGATGTAACAAATCTTGTTCCAAACAACGCTTCTTTAAAATTTAATGTAAGGTTTAGTGATCAATTTAAATCTGAAAAAATAATCAAAATTATCAAAGATAGAATAAATGAAGAAAAAGTTAAATATAAATTAAGTATAAAAGTATCAGGAGAATCATTCTTCAATTATTCTGAAAGACTAACTGGTGCACTAACCAAAGCTATAAAAAGTGTTACTCATAAAGAACCCGAACTTAGCACTACTGGAGGAACATCAGATGCAAGATTTATCTCAAAAATTTGTCCTGTAATTGAGTTTGGCATTGTAGGAAAAACAATGCATAAAATTGATGAAAACGTTCGTATTGCTGACTTAGAAAATCTAACCAAAATATATTCAAACTTTCTAGATAATTTTTTTTAATAAATCCTCTAGTAAACAACTTTCTCTAAATATAAGCCTTTTGAAGGTGCAGTAGGACCAGCATTTTCTCTTTTCCTCGATCTAATAATGTCTAAAATATCTGAATCCTTCAAAATATCTTTACCAACATTTATTAAGGTCCCTACCATAATTCTTACCTGATTATGCATAAAAGATGGGGCCTCAATTCTAATTTCAATAACATTATTAATTTTATTTATATTAATCTTATTAATTGTTCTAATAGAATTTTTGGCCTGACAATCTACTGACCTGAAAGCATGAAAATCATGTTTACCATAAAAGTGCTTTGAAGCACTGATCATCTTATCAACATTAATTTTAAATGGAACAAACCAAACTTTATTTTCTAATATGAACGATTTTGTATTTCTATTTAAAATTTTATAAAGATAAATCTTCTTTTTAGCAGAAAATCGTGCATGAAATTTATCATCTACTTTTATAGAGTCTAATATTGTTATTTTACTTTTTTTTTTTTTTAAATAGAAATTTAGAGCCTTGTAAATTTTTTTTACATCTATTTCTAGATACTGAATATCAAAGTGAGCTACTTGACCAAATGCATGAACTCCAGCGTCAGTTCTTCCAGCAACGAAGAGTTTTATATCTTCATTAAAGATTTTTTTAAGTGATTTTTCTATTTCATGTTGAATTGATATACCATTTTTTTGTCTTTGCCATCCTACGTAATTAGTACCTTCATACTCAATTAAAATTTTAATTCTATTCATTATACAAAGTATAAGTTTTCAAATTGATTTCCGTTAATATATTCGATGGCATCTAAAACTTTTTTACCCTCTGGTTGAAGTTTATTAATCTTTAAATAATCTTTTCCGCATTTGACTATCAAATCTTTGTCTACAGAACCGTTAACTAATTTTAAAACTTTTTCCCTTTTAATTACTTCCGACTCTAATATTTTTATTCTTTTACTTTCAACCTGATTCAGCGTCCATGCTCCTGGAAACGGGTTAAAGGCTCTAATTTGCAAGTGAATTATTTCAGCTTTTTCATTCCAATTAATTCTTGATTCATTTTTTTTTATCTTATGTGCGTATGTCACTTCTTTTTCATTTTGTATTTCCAAATTAAAACTTTTATTTATGATATTCTTCAATGTTTCAACTAAAAGATTATTACCAACCAAGATCATTTTATTATAAATTGAACTTGCGTTATCCATAAGAGAAATTTTAATCCTTTCTTTTTCAATAATAGGTCCTGCATCTAGCTTTTTAACAACTTTCATTATTGAAATACCTGTTTCTTTATCTCCATTTAATATCGACCTCTGTATAGGAGCTGCGCCTCTCCATTTTGGAAGGAGAGATGCGTGAACATTAATTGTTAAATATTTTGGCAAATTAATTATATAGTCATCAATTAAATTTCCATAGGCAACGACAATATTAAAATCTACATTTTTTTCCTTAATTTTTTTTCTAAATTCTAGATCATTTAAATTTTTTGGAGTAAGTGTCTTAATATTTTTTTGCAAACCCCATTTTTCTACGGGTGAGCGGTTCAATTTTTTTCCACGGCCAGAAATTGATGCTGGCTGACTTACAATAAATACAATTTCAGCATTATTTTTGTGTAAAGTCTCAAGAAATTTTAGAGAAAATTCTGGAGTACCAAAAAATCCAACTTTTAAACCTGCAAGATCTTGCATTAATCTTTATCTTTATTTTTAGACTTTTTAATTTTTTGAATAGCCATTTTTCTCTTCAATGATGACAAATGATCTATGAATAAAATTCCATCCAAATGATCTATTTCATGTTGAATGCATATAGATAATAAACCTGAAAAAGACTTCTTGTTAACTTTACCATCAACATCATACCATTCAAGCGTTATTTCTTTAGATCTCTTAACATCAGCAAAATATTCAGGAACAGAGAGACAACCCTCTTGATTAATAAATTTTTCTTCAGAAAAATTCGTTATTACTGGATTAATAAATGTTAAAGGTTGTGATACACCATCAACTTTCAAATCAATAACAACTATTCTTTTTTTAATGTTAACTTGAGGTGCTGCTAGGCCTATTCCATTTCCTGAATCATACAAAGTATCATACATATTAGACACAGTTTGTCTTAAATTTTTATCAAAATTTTCTACTATTTGTGATTTGTGCTTCAGTCTAGGGTCAGGTATTGTTAGTATATTTAATATTGTCATTTTTTATATATTATGAGTTTAGAATATTACATATTGATTTTTTTGTTAAGCTTTCTAGTTATTTTATTAATTTTTCAATCTTTTTTTTCAAATTCCAATAATTCAACAAGAATTAAAATTCTCGTTGAAAAACAAGAAACGCTAGAAAAATCAATATTAAATTTAATGGAAAATAACTTTAATAAAATTGATTCAAAGTTTGACAAATCATCTAATGAAAATGCAACAAATTTATATCAAATCAAAGAGAAAATTTCTTTAATAGATAGAGCACAACAAAGTATTTCAGGTCTAACAGAAAATGTAATTGATTTAAAAAATATTCTTTCTAATACATCGCAAAGAGGGCGTTTTGGTGAGGTATTACTTGAAAATTTAATAAGTGATCATTTGCCAAAAAATAGTTATGAGTTTCAAAAAACATTATCTAATAGTTGTAGAGTTGATTGCATATTAAAAACGTCAGGGTCATTGAATAATTTATGTATAGATGCAAAGTTTCCGCGAGAAAGTTATGAAAAAATTTTAAAGTCAAAAACTAAAGATGAAAAACTTAAATACATTAAACTTTTTAAATCTGACATAACAAATCATATATTGGATGTAAAAACTAAATATATTATTCCCACTGAAACATCAGACATCGCTCTTGTGTTTATACCAAGCGAACAAATCTATCTTGAAATATTTAATCTAATCCCCGATCTTACAGAAAAGTTTTACGATTATAAAACCTTTTTAATTTCCCCTACCACACTTTGGATAGTATTAAATTATATAGTTTCAATAATTAGAGACCAAAAAATAAGTGACAACTCAAATCAAATCTTTCAACAACTAAAAGATCTTACAAATGAAATCTTGAGACTTGAAAATAGAGTAAAAAAAATGGACTCCCATTTTTCTAATGCTCAAAGTGATTTAAATGATATTTTGATAACCACCAAAAAAATTAGCAATAAAAAAGAAAAATTAATAAAACTTGAAACTAAAGATTAACTTTCATCTCCGCTCTTGAATCAAATGCAGTTGAAAGTGTATTATAGTCTATTGTATCCAACTCACCACCAATGGGCATTCCTTGAGCTAACCTAGTAATTAATATTTTTTTCTCTTTACAATTATCGGCAATAAATTGTGCAGTTATTTGACCCTCTGTTGTAGCATTAGTTGCTAGAATTATTTCATCTGTAATTCCATTACTAATTCTATTAAAAAGTGAACTTAGGTTTAGATCATCCGGTCCAATACCATCAATTGCTGATAAAACTCCGCCTAATACATGATAATGACCGTTATATGCTTTACTTTTTTCAATTGCCCAAAGATCACCAATATCCTCTACAACGCAAACCTTGTTTTTTTTTCTAGTTTGCGAAGAACATATTTTACATGGTGATTCAGCATCTAAATTTCCGCAAATATCACAAAAAATTATGGAAGACTTTAGACTGTTCAATGAATTAATAATTTTTGGAATCTTTGTATCTTTATACTTTAGTAAGTACAACACTATTCTACGTGCTGATCTTGGACCCAAATTTGGTAACTTTGCAAAAATGTCAATAAGATCACTTAAAGATGACATAGAGATCTAAAAAGGAAGCTTCATTCCAGGAGGCAAGCCCATTCCACTTGATATAGAACCTAATTGATTACTCATATTCTCTGAAATTTTTTGATTTGCATCATTTATTGCCGCAATAATCAAGTCCTCCAATACTTCAACTTCATCTT
Source organism: Alphaproteobacteria bacterium (assembly GCA_045563015.1). Taxonomy (GTDB): domain Bacteria; phylum Pseudomonadota; class Alphaproteobacteria; order Methylaequorales; family Methylaequoraceae. Next base: position 15,415 of record JBJKUQ010000018.1, read on the forward strand.
TATCTACTAGATTTGAATCAATATTAATCTTCTTTAAATTATGTTTACCATCCATTATTACTTTAACAGCACCTCCTCCAGAAGTACCTTCAACTTCTGATTGTTCAATCTTCTTTTGAACCTCTGCCATTTTTTCTTGCATTTCCTTTGCTTGTTTCATTATCTGTGAAATATTAGTCATTTTTTTTTTCCTTAATTATTTTTTCAATTGGTTTGATTGAAACTACTTCAGATGAGGGAATGATTTCAAGAATTTTTTTTATAATTTTATTTTTTTTTATTGTATCAATAATAATTTCTGAATCTTGTTTCTTTTTTTCACTTAAAGATTTGTAACCAACTTTATTAGAAATTGATAAAACCCATCTTTGTTTGGTTATATTTTCAAGCAATTTAGTTGCTGTCCACAAAATTTTTTTTGAATCAACATCATCATTAATATTTTCAAGTTCGATGCTACCTACATTCTTATTAATCATAGGCTCTAAAAAATTGACTAATCTAAACGAATTTTTTAAATGATAAGAAATTAACATTTCTGATTTTTTTTCAATTAATTCAACTAGGTTTGAAAATTTTTTGAGATTATCATCTTTATTATTTTTTTCTTTAACCTCATCATAAAAATCATTAGCTTTATCTCGTGCAAGGTTATCTCCAGTATAATCATTTGTTGCTAAATTCTCATTTGCATTATTTTCCTTCTTTTTAATTTCAGAGCGTATATCTTTTCCATCACTTTTATCATTATTCTTTTCATTAGTTTTATTGATGATTTCAAAAGGTGTTGGGATAAGAGAAGCATAACATAAACGCATTATGATCATTTCAAAACATTGCTTTTCATCAAAAACACTTGATAATTCATTAACATATTTTTGCATGAGCTCCCAAAATCTAATAATAAAATCCATCTCAAAATTTAAAGATATTTTCTTCAGTCTTTTTTCAAGATTTGAATCAGCAAATTTAAAATTATTATTTTCTCCGGATTTTATTAAAGCTAACTTATGAGAAAAGTCCATGAGAGACTTTGCCAATTGATCTATTGAAATTCCTTTTTTATATAAATCATCGAACTGGGTTAGAGCAGATTTTACATCTCCTTCACATAAATTTTCAAATAAATTGATCACTAATGAGGAATCTGTCAGACCTATTACCTCTCTAACAAGTTCTAAACTAATCTTTTCATTTTTAGCAAAAATATTTTCTAAAATTGATAGTGCATCGCGCATTGAACCCTCTGAAGCAAGAGCTATCAGTCTAGAGGAATCTTGATCAATCTTGTATCCTTCTTTTTCTGCAACATCAATTAAGTGTTTAGATATCATTTCAATTTCAACCCTTCTCAAAGTAAATCTTTGACAACGAGATAAAATAGTTACAGGGATTTTCTCTGTTTCGGTAGTTGCAAAAATAAAGACTACATCTAAAGGAGGTTCTTCAAGTGTTTTAAGCAAAGCATTAAAGGCAGCTTTTGACAACATATGAACTTCATCAATTATAAAGATTTTCTTTTTTGCTTGTACAGGCTTATAGTTAATATTTTCTATAATTTCTCTGACATCAGATACACCAGTTTTACTAGCGGCATCAATCTCTACAACATCGATATTACTTTCATTTTCTATTGAAATACAATTTGAACATTCTTCACAAGGATCTTTATTATCCTGATTAACCTTTGTACAATTTAGGATTTTAGCTAATATTCTTGCAAATGTTGTTTTACCTACACCCCTTGTTCCAGAAAAAAGAAAAGCATGTGCAACTCTCTTCAACTTTACAGCACCATAGATAATTGAAGATGCTTCCCCTTGACCAATAATATCGGAAAGCTTTTTTGGTCTATACTTTCTCGCAAGAACTATGTAGTTGTCATCTTTTTTTGCCATTTAATTTCCATGAAAGGAGTTGAAATCTGACCCAAAAGCAATCGTTACGGCTGCTACCTTTCAGTTCTGACCGGGTTGGCGAAACTATTGTCCAAACTCAACTCCCAATTTAAAATAGCATTTTAAAACTATTTTTAAAATACCATATTTCAATAGTTTATTTCCTAAATGGTGAAGCCTCAAAATACCCAAGGATCTTAATTTTTGATGAATATTTTTTAAGTACCTTCAGAGCATTTTCAAAGCCTTCTGTGTTTGGATGCGATTCAACATCAATTAAAAAAGAAAATTGCTTGAAATCTTTATTAACGAAGAAACTTTCTAAACGAGTGAGGTTTATTGAATGTAAAGCAAAACCTCCAAGTGCTTTGTATAAAGAGGCAGGTAAATTTTTTGTGTTGAAGACAATTGATGTTATAACCTTTCTTTTAATACTAATTTCTTTACAATTTTTTGAGAATACAAGAAATCTTGTAATATTTTTTTTTGAGTCCTCAAAATTCTTCTTTAAAATTTTTAAATCATATATCTTTGAAGCCAATTCTGAAGCTACTGCGGACAATGTTATATCTTTTTTTTCTGATATAAATTTTGCTGCCCCGGCTGTATCTATAAAATTAACTGCCTCTAATTTAAATTTTTTTATACTATTTTTACATTGGGATAATGCATGAATGTGACTTAATACTTTTTTAATTTCTTTTAAACTGGATTTTTTATTTCCCAAAAGATGATGCTCAATCTTTACATAATGCTCAGCAATTATCTTTAGATTTATCTTTTCTAAAAGAAAATGCATATCAGCAACTCTTCCGGCAATATTATTCTCTACAGGAATCAATGCATATGATGCTATGCCTCTCTCGACTGAACTTATTGCCTGCTCAAATGTATTGCAAGGAAGCGTTTGAAAATTTTTATAAAATTTTCTACATACTAAATCTGAGTGTGCTCCCTGCAGACCCTGAAATGAAATAATTTTTTTTGACATTTTATTAACTAATATTTATTTCCATTAAAAAGCAATCTTATTTTTTTCAAATCATCTAATGTATCAACGCTTGGAGGATTGTTTTCAACTTTAATTAATTTAATTTTCATATTATTATCTAATGCCCTCATTTGCTCAAGACTTCTTATCTTTTCGTTCTTTGTCTGATCAATATCTACAAATCTTTTTAAAATAGAAGGTTTATAAACATAAATACCAATGTGATGATAAATTTCTATTCTTCTCTTATATTGTCTAAAAAAATCAACTGCAAATCCTTGTTTTTTTTTATCCAAATTCACGTAGGCCTTAACAATATTTTTATCTTCACGTTCTGATTCAGTTAAATCACAAATAGCACTCCCAATGTCTGTTTTAGAATCACTAAACAAGTCAACAATCTTTTTTAAAAGACTTTCATCAAAAATTGGTAAATCACCCTGAAGATTTATAATTAAATCATAATTTTTATTAATTTTTTTGTAGGCTTCATAGACTCTATCTGTTCCGCTTTTCAATTTAGAAGATGTTATCAAGGATTTAATCTTATGAACATCACATAAGTTTGTAATTTTTTTACTATCACTAGCAACATAAACTTCACCAAGTTTAGTTTTTATAGCCGCTTTAGCAACTCTTACAATCATCGGAATACCATTAATTTTCCTAAGCAATTTTTGATTCAATCTCTTTGAGTTTAACCTTGCTGGTATTATTATTATTAATCTCTGTTTTTTTTTATTTTTATTGATCACTTTGAACTTTTTATAATAGTATAATAAATAATTTCATTGAGAGTGGAGTATGAATAAATATTTTTTATCATTAATGTCTATCTTAATTTTATTTCAATCTTTTAAAGTTTTGGATGAAATTCTTCATCACGGTCAAGATGAAATTAAAAAGGGTTATATTATAATTGAAGAAGCAGAGAGTGAAACTGAGTTAACACAAAAGCCTGCGAAAGAAGTAGAGGAAATTAATTTCAAAGACTTGTTCTCTAATGCAAGCCTAGACAATGGGAAGAAAATTTCAAAGCAGTGTGTTGCATGTCATAGTTTTGATAATAGTCTTAAAATAAAAGTTGGTCCTCCTTTGTGGAGTATCGTTAATCGCAAGGCTGCGTCCATTCAAGGATTTAAGTATTCTGAAGCTCTAGTTAATTTTAAAAAAAATTGGTCCAAAGAAGAAATATATTACTTTCTTGAAAAACCAAAAGAATATATTAAAGGAACCAAAATGATTTATAAGGGACTAAAAAAAAGTGATGATAGAGCAGACTTAATTTCATACTTGGAATCTCTTAAATAAGTTAATGGAAATAAAGAACGTTGAACTTTTAAAATTTGCTTATAATTTTGCAGATAAAAGCAAACAGATTTTAAAGAAAAACTACTTCAAAAAATTTCAAATAGAAGAAAAAAGTGATGGATCACTGGTAACAAACATTGATAAAGAAATTGAGACAAGATTTAGAGAACTGTTAAAAAAAAAATTCCCTGACCATGGAGTTATTGGAGAAGAGTTTGGTAAAGATAAAGATAAAAATGAATATATCTGGGTAATTGATCCACTGGATGGAACACATAGTTTTATATCTGGAAAACCTCTTTTTGGAACTCTGATTTGTTGTATTAAAAATGAAGAACCACAAATAGGTGTTATTGACATCCCCATAATGAATCAAAGATGGTACGGTGGAAAAAAATTAGGTGTTAAACTAAATGGAAAAAAATGTAAAATTAATAGCGAAAAAAAAAAATTTAATAAATTGATTATATCCTCAACTTCTCCTTTAATGTTTAATAATAATGAACAAAAAATTTTAAAAGGAATTTATAAGAAAGTTCAGTTTCCTGTATTTGGAACAGATTGTTATGCTTACGGTCTTTTATTGTCTGGAAAGTTGGACTTGATAGTTGAAGCTAATATGAAACCATGGGACTATATGGCACAAATTCCTTTGATCAAAGAATTAGGTGGTATAATTTCAGATTGGGATGGTAAGGAACTAAGTATAAATTCTAATGGAAAGGTAGTTGCATCTTGCGATGTAAATCACCATAAGACTATATTAGGATTTTTAAATGATATTCCATAAATTGAAAAAAGTTTCTAATTTTACCCTCATAATATCTTTTCTGACATTTTTTTTCATTGAATTTTGCTTTTCAGAAGAGATCACCTATCAACACGGTGTAGCTATGCATGGTGACCTTAAATACCCTGAAAACTTTAAAAAATTTGATTATGCAAACGAAAAAGCACATAAAGGTGGACAAATTAAACTTTCTTCAATTGGTACGTATGATAATCTTAATCCCTACATACTTAAAGGTGTAGCCGCATGGCAAGCAGCATACCTTTTTGAAACACTTATGAAGTCGTCGTTTGATGAACCTTTTAGTCAATATGGATTGATTGCTGAAGGAGTTAAAATGCCTAAAGATCGTTCATGGGTCACTTTCAAAATTAGAGACGAAGCAAGGTTCACAGATGAAACCAAAATACTACCTGAAGATGTAATTTTTTCTTTTGAAACTTTAATTAGTAAAGGCCATCCTATCTATAAAACTTATTATGGCCAAGTAGATAAAGTTATTAAAATTAGTCAAAATGAAGTGAAATTTGTATTTAAGGGAAAACCTAATCCTGAACTTCCTCTAATTATTGGATATCAACTCCCAATTTTTTCAAAAAAATATTGGCAAAATAAAGACTTTGGGAAGACCACATTAACGCCTCCTCTTGGAAGTGGTCCTTATCTTATAACTGAAGTTAAACCAGGAAGAAGTTTAACTTTAACTAAGAACCAAAACTATTGGGGTAAAGATTTAAATGTTAACACTGGAAGGTTTAATTTTGAAACTATTCATACTGATTTTTACAGAGATGAAACAGTTGCACTTGAAGCTTTTAAATCTGGTGCTTACGACTTTAAACAAGAAAATTCTTCAAAAAACTGGGCAACATCATACAAGTTTGGTGCTGTTAAAGAAGGTAAAGTTAAAGTTGAAGAAATTAAATACTATAGGCCAAGTGGAATGCAAGGTTTTGCTTTTAATACGAGAAAATCGATTTTTAAAAATAGAAATGTTAGAAAAGCTCTTACATATGCATTTGATTTTGAATGGTCTAACAGAAATCTTTTTTATGGAGCCTACACCAGGACCAAAAGTTTTTTTGATAATTCAGAGCTTTCCTCTCAAAATCTTCCAAATAGAGACGAACTTATAATACTTAACAAGTATAAAGGTAAAATTCCTGAGGAGGTTTTTACAACAATATATTCCCCCCCAAATACAGATAAAGAAAATGGACTGAGAAAAAATCTCAGAGTTGCTAGAAGAATATTAAAAAAAGAAGGGTGGGTAATAAAAGATGATGTTTTAATAAATAAAAAAACTGGTGAAATTTTTAAATTTGAAATTCTACTTCGTTCGCCCCTATTTGAAAGAATTGTGCTCCCAATGAAAAGAAACCTAAAAAAACTAGGAATAGACGTTTCCATTAGAACTGTTCAAGATGATTCTCAATATATAAGAAGACTTGAAGATTTTGATTATGACATGATAGTCGTAAACTATGGTTCAATAATTTCCCCGGGGAATGAACAAAAAAATTATTGGGGTTCTATCACTGCTGATCAACAAGGCAGCCCTAATTATATGGGTGTTAAAAACCCAGTACTTGATGAAATTATTGATAAACTAATAAGTTCAAAAACAAGAGAAGAACTTGTTACGTATACAAAAGTTTTAGATAGAATATTATTATTTAATTATTATTTAATACCTCAATTTCACATAGGACATTATAGAGTTGCTTATTGGAATAAAATTTCAAGACCAGAAATTTCACCTAAGTATGATTTAGGATTTGATTTTTGGTGGTTTGATCCGCAAAAAGACAAGAATATTGGAAAAATTCAAACTGATAAAGTTGAAATTGAAAGTAGTAAAGATAAATCAATCATTTACCTTCTTGTAATCTTTTTGCTATTCATTTTTTGGAAATTAAGAAAAAGAAATAACTAATGCTTAATTATATAATTAAAAGACTTTTCCTAATTATCCCAACTTTATTTGGAATACTTGCCGTTAACTTCCTAATAATACAGGCAGCCCCTGGTGGACCAGTAGAAAAAGCAATTGCCCAAATAAAAGGATCAGAAGTTTCGGTAACGGAGAGATTTACAAGTTCTGGTGGAGAACAAGCATCAAATAGTCAATCACAAAAAAACTTTGTTTTTTCAGAAAACAAATATAGAGGATCTCAAGGTATTGACCCTGACCTAATTAAAGAACTTGAAAAGCAATATGGTTTTGACAAACCGCCCATTAAAAGATTCCTAGAAATGCTCAAAAATTATTTGGTTTTTGACTTTGGTGAAAGTTTTTATAAAGACAAATCAGTTATATCTCTGATTCTTGAAAAATTACCTGTCTCTATTTCTCTTGGTCTTTGGACAACATTATTTGTTTACATGATTTCAATTCCTCTTGGTATAAAAAAAGCTGTAAGAGATGGTTCAGAATTTGATATTTATACATCTTCACTTATAATCATTGGTTACGCCATCCCGGGTTTTCTGTTTGCAATTTTTCTCATAGTCATCTTTGCCGGTGGAAGTTATTTTGATATTTTTCCATTGAGAGGCCTAGTATCAGACAATTGGGATGATTTAACTACTCTAGGTAAAATTCTTGATTATTTCTGGCACTTGATACTCCCAGTTCTAGCAATGGTAATTGGTGGTTTTGCAAGTTTAACAATGTTAACAAAAAATTCTTTTTTAGATGAGATTAATAAACAGTATGTAGTCACTGCAAAGGCCAAAGGCCTGGATGAAAATAAAGTTTTGTATGGTCACGTGTTTCGAAATGCAATGTTAATTGTTATATCGGGTTTTCCTGCAGCCTTCATAAATATACTATTTACTTCATCATTATTAATTGAAGTTATTTTCTCGTTAGATGGCCTTGGTTTACTTGGTTTTGAAGCTGCGCTTGGAAGAGATTATCCAGTAGTATTTGGAAGCTTATATATTTTTACCTTAATTGGTTTACTATTGAGGCTGGTCAGTGATTTAACTTATGTATTGATTGATCCACGAATTGATTTTGAAAGTAAAGGAAATTAATTTATGAATTTATCGCCTCTTACTCTCAGACGACTTAGAAACTTCAAGGCTAATAAAAGAGGATACTATTCTGGATTGGTTTTCTTTATATTATTTTTTATATCAATCTTTGCTGAATTTATTGCAAATGACAAACCAGTTCTTCTTTTTTTTAAAGGAGAATTTCATTTCCCAGTTTTTCAAAAGATTTCTGAAACACATTTTGGAGGTGAATTTGAAACTGAAGCAGATTATAAAGACCCTTATGTAAAGAATTTAATTAACAAAAATGGGTTTTTTATAATGCCTCTTATTGAATATTCTTATGACACAATTAATTATGATCTAAAAGTTCCCTCACCTTCTCCACCTACTTTGGAAAATCTACTTGGGACCGATGATCAAGGAAGAGATGTACTAGCTAGACTTATTTATGGTTTTAGAATTTCAGTTTTCTTCGGCCTAATCCTCACGATACTATCAAGTATAATTGGAATTATAGCTGGAGGTATCCAAGGATTTTACGGAGGAAAGATTGATCTTTTTGGACAAAGGTTCATAGAAATATGGTCGGGTTTACCAGTTTTATATTTATTAATTATAATATCGAGTTTTATAGAACCAAGTTTTTGGATTCTTTTATTTATAATGTTACTTTTTAGTTGGATGTCTCTTGAAGGAGTTGTAAGAGCAGAGTTTTTAAGAGCAAGAAACTTTGAATATGTTAAAGCTGCAAAAGCATTAGGTGTAAATAATTTAAAACTTATGATCAAACATGTTCTTCCTAATGCCATGGTAGCAACACTAACTTTGATGCCCTTTATTTTATCAGGTTCTATTGCTACATTAACCTCACTTGATTTTTTGGGATTTGGGTTACCGCCTGGTTCACCTTCATTGGGAGAAATGGTTGCTCAAGGAAAATCAAATTTACAAGCACCATGGCTTGGCTTATCAGCATTTGTAACTCTATCACTTCAATTAAGCTTATTAGTTTTTATCGGAGAGGCTGTAAGAGATGCCTTTGATCCAAGGAAAGTAAACTAATGAAAAAAAAATTGTTAAATATCAAGAACCTACATATAAAGTTTGATTTTAATAATCAGTCTATTGTTGCAGTCAAAGATAGTAATTTTGAAATTTTTAAAGGTGAATGTTTAGCTATTGTAGGAGAAAGTGGTTCAGGGAAATCAGTAACAGCATTATCAATTATGAAACTAATAAAATCCAATTCTCAGATTAAAGTTTCTGGGAAAATAATTTATGAAGAAAAAAATATTTTAAGTCAGAATGAACGCTTTCTTCAAAAACTCAGAGGCGCAAAAATTTCAATAATTTTTCAAGAACCCATGACATCTCTAAATCCTTTACATACTATTGAAAAACAGATTACTGAATGCTTTTACTCAAAAAATCAAACCCGTGAAAGATGCTTAAAACTTCTAGATGAAGTTGGAATAGATAATCCTGAACAAAGGTTATCACAATATCCACATCAATTGTCAGGTGGTCAAAGACAAAGAGTTATGATAGCAATGGCAATCTCAAACAAACCTGATCTATTAATAGCTGATGAACCAACTACAGCATTAGACGTTACTATACAAAAACAAATACTAGATCTTTTAGATTACCTCAGAAAAAAATATAAAATGTCTCTGCTTCTAATTACACATGACTTAGGAATAGTTAAAAAAATATCGGACAGAGTTTGTGTAATGGAAAAAGGAATAATAGTTGAGAAAAACAAAACACAATCTTTATTTAAGGATCCGGTTCATTCATATACAAAAAAACTTATTAACTCCAAACCACGGGAAAAAAGAATTAATAAAAAAAATAAAAGCGTCGTCTTATCTGTAAAAAATCTCAATGTTATTTATAAAAATAAAAATAGTTTATTTTTTAAAAATAAAAAAGATGATTTTCAGGCTGTAAAAAATATTAGCTTTGATTTAATTAAAGGAGAAACACTGGGTATAGTTGGTGAAAGTGGTTCAGGAAAGAGTTCTGTTGCACAAGCATTAATTAAATTAATAGATTCTGAAGGAGAGTTTTCATTTAAAGGTACAAATATTTCCAATCTTAATGAAAAAAAATTCAGGTCCTTTAGAAAAAACATACAAATCATTTTTCAAGATCCATTTGCATCCTTAAGCCCTAGATTAACAATTCAAGATATTGTTAGTGAAGGTCTAGAAGTTCACAACAATGAACTTTCGAAAACAGAAATATTAGAATTAACAACAGGCATACTAAAAGATGTAGGGCTTGAGCCTTCAATGCTATCAAGATACCCTCACGAATTTTCTGGTGGTCAACGCCAAAGAATTGCTATTGCACGGGCATTAATTCTAAAACCTGAATTGATAATACTTGATGAGCCAACTAGCGCATTGGATATGACAGTTCAATCTCAGATAGTTGATTTATTACTCAAACTACAAGAAGAAAAAAGTTTAACATATATTTTTATAAGCCATGATCTAAAAATTATTAAAGCATTGTCAGACAAAATAATGGTTATGAAATCTGGGGAAATTATAGAATTTGATGAGAAAAGAAAAGTCTTTTCAAAACCGAAGACGAATTACACAAGAAAATTATTGAATTCAGCGTATTTTTAGATCTTTTTTATCAAATTTAATAAGGCTCTAATTCCCATTGCCTCACCACCTTCGTAATAATTATTTTTTGTCCATGCCATTAAATCAACATGAATCCAAGGAATATCTTTTTGAACGAACTTTTCTAAAAATAATGCAGCTGTAATTGCACCACCAAACATACTATTTCCAATATTCCTGAAATCAGCATGATTCGACTTAAGTTGATTGGCATAATTATACCAAAGTGGAAGTTGCCATACTGGATCACCAGTAATTTTTGACGAATTAATTAAATTCATTGCAAGATCATGATCATTACAAAAAAAACTTGGTATTTCTAACCCCATAGCAACTCTTGAGGCGCCAGTTAGTGTTGCCATATCAATTATTAAATCTGGTTTTTTTTCTGAAGCATAGGATATAGCATCAGCTAAAATAAGTCTCCCTTCAGCATCCGTATCACCTATTTCAACAAAACTTCCATTTCTACTTTTAAATATATCTGATGGTCTGAAAGATTTTTTTGAAATAGAGTTTTCAACTAAGCACAACAAAAGACTTACATCTACATCAAGTCCAAAATCACTAATTAATTTTGCTAAACCAATACAATTTGCTGCCCCACCCATATCTTTTTTCATTAAGGACATGCCAGAACCAGTTTTAATATTTAGTCCTCCAGTGTCAAAAGAAACGCCTTTACCTATTAAAAATATTTTTTTTTTAGACTTTTTCTTTTTCATAACAAATTCACAAAAAATTGGTTTTTTTTTTTTCATCCGCACCCTGACCAACTGCTGAAATTAAAGGAAACATACTTTCAAGTTTTTTTCCTGAGATAAAGTTTGCCAATTCAAAATTTTTTAAAAATTTCTTGGCTGCTTGAAAAATTTCCATGGGCCCCAAGATGTTAGCTGGTGTATTAATTAGATCTCTGATAAAAAAATAAGAATCACTTAATCTTTTTATCTCTTTTTCATATTCATTAGAAATTTTCCCATATATTTTTTTTTTCTTCTTTGATTTAAATGTCTGGAATCTGTAATTTGCTAAATTCCATCCTAAAAAAAAGTTTTTCAAATTTGATTTTTTACACCCAAAAAAGTCGACAAAATAATTACCAAAATTGCAAAAATTCGCAGAAATCAAACCAATTGATATTAACTCGAAATTCTTCTGTAACTGATTAAGTTTTGATAATTTGTCTAAATTTATTATTATTCTCTCCTCAGTCTTAGATATTTTAAAATATGAATAGACTTGAAAAGTATTATTTTTTAATTTTTCAGGCAATTGATTATCTGAAAAATAAATGGAGATTGGTATTTTTTTCTCTTTTTGGTCTTTTTTGTTTGTCATTATTTTCTTAGGAATATATATTTGTTTTATTCAAAGCAATAAAAAAAGGGGATTTATGAATTTTTTATCTAAACTAAAGCTTTCGTTTTTAACTATTCTATTAACCTCACTCTTACCCAAAATAACTCTGGCAGCAGAAGATTCAGGGGGCCCAACCAGTCTTGAAATGATTACAAGTCCTGCAGGCATCTTTTGTATAATAATTTTTGTTGTAGCATATGCCTTCGTTATGGCTGAGTAGTTTACCCATTTTAGAAA
>JBJKUQ010000019.1:0-26739 GCA_045563015.1 Alphaproteobacteria bacterium
AGTTTTTTTTCTTATTTTATCAATTTTAATAAGAAAGGTATTTGATTTATTTTCAGTCATGAAACATGATGGTCTTTATATTAAGGAAAAGTAATACTCTCTTTTTGGTCGCTAATTTCTCTTACAAGCATTTTATTTTGACTAGCAATTGCTTCCAGTGCCGCATTTAATGATGAAGTGCTGTTGGACAATTCTTTAAGAAGTTTTGTATTTTGTGTTTTTTTATTTTCTTTAATTAATTTTTCAAACTCTTTATTTAGTTTTGCACTAGTTACGACACTATTTTCAGCAATAGACTTACCTAATCTTGTCGATTCGTCTTTTATTGATTTGGATAAACCATTTGATAGGTTTGAAATTTCTTTTGAAAGATTAAGCATTAAATTTTTGTCATTAGCTTTAATTGCATCAGACAGGTCTCCAAGAGTATTCTTTATTTGGTCATTAGCGTTAACCATATCTGAATGTCTTGTTAAACTAGAGTTCATATTCTCGACAGCTTTATTCACGTTTTCAACATTTTCAGCAAATACAACCAGAGCTTCTTTACTTGTTCCCGTCATTTCTTCCAATTCTGATAATGATTTAAAATATAGTAAACCAGTTAAAATTATTGCAATCACTGCAGTAGCGATTGAACTAGAAAAAACAATTGTTGTGTATTTATGGATTTCTTTCACTTTTTGCTCCGCCTTTAAATATTCATTTTTTATTCTTTTATACTCAGATGTAACGTCAGTTGCGGCATCTGCAGCATCTAAAGCAATTTTTATGCTTTCTTGCATCGCGTTAATTTGTTGATTCATGCAAGTCTTCCTTTTTTTTTATAAATATTAGCATTTTTTTCTTTAATTGAAAATAGTGCACAATCTGTGCCAGAAATTTTTCTTACCTCAAGGTATGGAGTTATTTTTGAGATTACTCCAAAAGCATTGCAACCATAGGGAAATTTTTGTCTATGAGTAACATAAAAGTGAGAGCATTTCAGACAATTAATCTTTTTCATTTTTTTAAACTCTTAATTTTTTCAACAAGTTTAGCAATTTGAAATCTAAGTCCTCCAAGAAAAGATGTTAAAGAGCAGAACCACAAAAAATATGAAAGAAAAATTCTCCCTTCATCATGAAAATCAACAGCTTTGAAATGACAGATCATCGTACTGTAAAAGAAAGCAAAGGTTATTATTAATTGAGATATTTTTCTATTCAGCATTTTGTTTTCCAAATTCATCAAAAATTAGATCATTAGGTATTTCAATTTCAGGTTTTTCAACTTTTTCCCCACTATCAATTTTATAAATATATGCTAAAGCAATAGCAACTGCATTATATAATTTACTCATAATTTCTTCTTTGATTTCACATGTATAATATAGAGCACGAGCTAGTTGAGGGCTTTGCATAGTACCTATATTAAGTTTTTTGCCTTTCTCAATAATTTTTTCAGCTGTTTTCCCCCTACCTTTTGCAATTATTATTGGTGCATTTGCATCACCAACTTCATATTTTAAAGCTATTGCAAAATGAGTCGGGTTTGTAATTATTGCAGTTGCATTTTGTAAATCATCAACTGATGCATCCTCTTTTCTACTTTTGGTAGCAGCTTCTAATTGGAGTTTTCTTATTTTTTGTTTTACTTCTGGCTGACCATCAGTTTCCTTGTATTCGTCTTTAATATCTTGATGAGACATTCTTAGAGATTTAATATAATCATATTTTTGCCAAGCAAAATCAATTGCTCCTATAAAGGCTAAAGCCACGAGTAATGCAATTACTAATATTGGAAATAGAGAGACAAGTCTTATTACAGCTGAAAATAAATTAGAATCACTTATATTTATTAATTCTGGTATGTATTTTATCAGAACAAAATAAGCAATTCCCCCAAGTAAAACAACTTTTAAAATTGACTTTAAAAGCTCAACTAAACCTTTTGTTGAGAAAATTCTTTTTAAACCTTTTATCGGGTTCATTTTCTCAAACTTCCAGTGAAACGCTTTAGGAGAAAACTCTAAACCTCCACCAACTAAAAATTGTGTAAGTATACAAACAATTAATAATGGTGTTGCAAAAATAATTGTGACCTTTAAAAAAAAATTAATTACCTCTTTAACAGATTGAAGAAGACTTTTTCCTGAAATTAGTTCAGGGCCAAAACTAAACAAATTTCTTGTGATTTTTAAAAAATCATCAAATAGGGGAGGTAGTAAATACATTAATAAAACACCAAATGATAAAATTGTAAAAACACCCATTTCCTTGCTGGTAACAACTTTACCATCTTCTCTTGCCTTTTGAATTCTCCTCGAGCTGGGTTCCTGGGTCTTTTCCTGACTTTCATCTTTGTCTTCAGCCATTCTATATTCCTAAAAATAAAGTTTCTGTGGATTCAAGTGCATTTTTTGTTAATTCAGCAAAAGCATTTCCTATTGTTCTCGATGATAAAAATAAAATAAAGAAAGCTAAAAGTAATGTTACAGGAAATGCAAATGAGAACATATTCAATTGAGGTGAAGATCTTGTGATAACACCAATGGCAATATTAGTTAGTAATAAAGCACCAACAACTGGCAACATTATTAATCCACCCGTATAAAACATTGCCCCTGTTGCCTCAATTCCAAGTGCAATTAATGATAAAGGAGGTAAACCTGAATTAATTTTGTAAACATCAAAACTTTTTATCAAGAAATCAATAGCAATTAAATGCCCGTTTAGTGATAGGAAAATGGATATTAAAAATAAATCCAGTACTATACTTACCACAGGAGTTTGTCCTCCAGTATTAGGGTCAACCATTTGTGAAAAACCTAAACCAGTTGATGATGCCATTTTTTCTCCAGCTAATGTAGCTGCGCTAAACCAAATACTTAAACTTAGTCCAAAAGAGACTCCTATAATAATCTCAGTTATTACCAAAAAAAGTATATTATCAATTTCTGAGACTACAATTTCTGTATCTGAAATATAACCAAAATAAAAAAAAGAAATTACCATTGAAAAAACAATCTTAGCGTTAAGAGGAATATTTTTTGAGCCTAGAAAAGGACTAGAAATTAAAAAAGAGGATAGTCTAATTGATGAAAAAAAGAATTTAAAAAGATAGTCAATTAATGAATTAATCTCTAAACCATGTAAAGCATCCATCGGTGTATAAAAGGGTAATGGAATAAACATTACTTTAACTCAGAGATTGTATCAAAAATAAATTTGAAGTAGTCAGTCAAACTAACTAAAAAAAAGTTTGCCATAAGACCCATTGCCAAAATCACTAAAACAATTTTTGGAACAAAACTTAATGTCATTTCTTGGATTGAAGTAGCAGCCTGAACTATTCCGATAACGAGTCCTATTGCAAGAGCTGCACCTAAAAAAGGACCACTTGATATCAAAACTTGATAAAAAGCTAACCTAACCATTTCAATATTTTCATCAAATCCCATATTACTACCAACAATTATTAAGAAAAAGTTCCAACCAATGAACCCACTGTCATTGCCCATCCATCAACTAAAACAAATAACAAAAGTTTAAATGGTAGTGCTATTAACATTGGTGAAAGCATCATCATACCTAAAGACATTAAAACAGAAGCAATTACCATATCTATAACCAGAAAAGGCAAGAATAATAAAAAGCCAATTTGAAATGCAGTTTTTAATTCACTTGTCATATATGCTGGAAGGATTACATAAAATGGAATTTCAGTGAACTCTTTAAATTCGCCTTGCTTAGCCATATCTGAAAACATAACAAGATCATTGTTTCTAGTATTTCTAATCATAAATTTTTTAAGTTCATTACCCCCACTTTCAATTGCTTCATTTAAATTCATTTCACCTGATTGATAAGGACCTGAAACGGTTGAATATATTTTATTAAAAGTCGGTGCCATAACAAAAAATGTTAAGAACAATGAAATAGCAATTAAAATCTGATTTGGGGGTGTTTGTTGAGTTCCAAGTGCTTGCCTGAGAATAGACATCACAATTATAATTCTTGTAAAAGCAGTCATACCTAAAACAAGTGAAGGCAAAATAGTTAATGCTGTCATTAGGGCTAAAATTTTAAGAGATATCGAATATTTTTTATCTCCGTTAGCCAATTCAGTTATTGTAAGTGCATCAAGCCCACCTGGAGTTGCTTGAGCAAAGCCAAAAATAGGAAGTAGTAAAAAAAACAAAAATAAAAAATTAAACCTTTTCATTCATTAACCTTTTTTCAAAAACTTTCTCTAGATTGTTTGCTTTGATTTTTCCTGAAGATTTAACCTCAGTTAATAATGCACCAGAATTTTTTCCTGATATGAATAAATAGTCTTTATCATCTAAGTTTAAAATTAAGGCTCTATCACCTTGTCCTAGAATAGTTACTTCTGAGACTTTCATTCTTTTTTTTGAATTAATTTTTTGAGAAATTATGTGTTTATTTTTTTTTAAGAAATAAAAGCCTACCAGCATAACAGCCAGAAAACCTATTACTAAAAGATAGTTACTTAAACTTGGTCCTGTGAATTCTTGCATATTTACCTCGCTTCCAATAGGATGCAAGAAATTTGCCGAAAATTCTAAATTTTTACTAAGTTATTGAAAATAAGCAGAAAAAAATAATTTTTTTTTTAAAGTGTCAAAGTTTTGTCATTATAAGTTTTGGACTAATTCCTCCGGATCAGAAACTTCTGTAAATCTAATACCAAATTTTTCACCTACCATAACAACTTCGCCTTTTGCTATTTGTGTTCCATTTGCTAAAATATCAAGTGGTTCTCCAGCAAGTCTCTCTAGTTCAACAACTGAACCTTCGTTCAATCGAAGTAGGTCTTTAATTTTAATTTCAGTATTACCCACCTCTACTGTAAGTTTTACTTCAATATTTTCAAGAACTCTTAAATTACTAACAGCCGCCGAACCTTGTTCAGAAATTTTTTCAGTATTTTCTGGACTTTTTTCCGCAACAGGTTCGTTAGTTTTTTCTGTTTGAGGATCTGTTTGTTTTGCATCCTCTTTTTTAACTTCTTCAGTTTTATTTGTTTCTTTTTGTGCTGTTTCTGCGTTCATAATTATCTCCTTAATTTAATCTTTTGGCTAGTTTTACACAAGCATTTCCTTTAATTTCTCCCATTTCAGCTGTGAAGTATTTTTGGTCATCAACATAAAAATCGACTAATTCATCCACATTGATTCTCATAACATCACCTTTTTTCATTCTCAACAGTTTTGACATTGAAACAATTGGTTCTGCTAAATGACTACTTATTCTGAGAGGAACTTCGAGAACTGCTTTTTCAAGTTTATCTCTCCATGATAAGCTCGATTCAATAACATCAGATTGAACTCTTGACCTTAATAATGAAGAAACTGGTTTTAATGTTTGGAGTGGGTAAACAACATCAAAGGATAAAGAATCCATTTTTGGAAGTTGCATTACAAAAGAACATACTATTACAAGGTCTGTGGATTCTACAAAAGCAGCAAATTGCGGATTTTGTTCTCTACTATGAAACTTAATACTAATTGGAGTTAAATCTTTCCAACATTGTTCAAGCATTGAAGCAATACCATTATTAAGTACTTCAATAATTTTATCTTCTGTAGATGTAAATTCTGTTCTGTTTGAATCAGGAACTTCTAATTTTCCACCATACCTACTACTAGTACAAAGACTTATAAAACTTGGAGAAAGTACAGTTAACATTGAACCTCTTAATTCCTCAATTCTACTATTAGTCATACTCATAAAAGGATCTAAACCCGAACTGTATTCTTCAAAAGTTTTAACTTCAGGTGGAAAGGAACTAATTCTAGGTTGCACTCTCAACAGTGGCAAAAAAACACTTCTTACTGTTCTTGCAAACCTCTCATTTATTATCCTTAGTGCATAATAGTCTCCTAGTAAGGATAAATCATCTGAACCAAAATTAAATGTTTTGTATTCAATTGAAGAGGAATCTTTAACTGAAGTTGAGGTGCTAAGGTCTCCAGACCTTAGACCTTCCATTAAAGCATTTACTTCTTCGCTAGATAATTTTCTTGATGGTTCAGCCATATAAATTCCATTTTTTACTATTGTAATACAAATGATGTAAAATGTACATTTTCAACTCCACCAAAACCTTCAACTTTTACTAATATTTCGTTAATACCTTCTCTTAGAGAGTCCGCTAATTTTTCTTTACCTTCCCTTCCTTTAATATCTTCTGCTGAGAAAGAGGACATAATCGTAAGTATTTCTGATCTAAGAGCTAATTGGTGACTATCAACATTAGCCATAACCGTCTCATCATATTGAGTTGAAACTCCGAGAGATAATTGCAAGAACTTTTTAGATCCTTTAAGGTTTGTTGTAAAATTTCCAGGAAATTCATAATAAGTAGTTGCAAAGATTTCTTCTTCTGGTGCAATTTTAGGGATTTTCTTTGGGCCAACTGGACAATTTCCATCTGCATCCTTCTCTTCTTCTGTACACGTTTCTGCAACCTCTTCAGTTTCATCAGTTTCATCAGTTTCTGCTTCTGGGTTTTCTTTCTTCTCAATTATTTGTGAGATTTCTGTTGAAGGGTCGCTTGATGATCCTCCACCCATAAATATTCCAATACCAATCCCAGCTCCTAAAAGAACGACTCCTCCAACAATCATTATTATTAATTTTATTGGACTTTTCTTTTCCGTTTCTTGATTATTTTCTTCAGCCATTTTTACTCCTAATTAAATAACATTTTAATTACGCATTTACATCAACATTATGATTTTGATTCTTAATTTCTTTTGGTTCGCAAGATACCTTTTTCTTAGATAAAGCTCCTTCACTATTACTATTATTTTTTTGCTGATCTTTATTATTTGAAAAGTTGTTGTTGTCCAAAATATTAGAAAATTTATTATTTTTTTCTTCAATAATTTCATTTATTTTAGATAAATTATCATTTAGGATATGTGCTGCTTCACTTGACTCAGCATTAATCTGAACTAAAGTTTGATTATCTTTTAATTGTATCTCAACATTAATTTTTCCTAAATTTCTTGGTTTGAGTGAAATATCTATTTTACTGATTTCATTCTTAATAGAGTTTTTAATTATTTTTGTAAACTTTTCGCCCCAGCTACTTTCAAGAAGATCTAGTGTTTTTTGAGTATGAAAATTTTGACCTTGAATTATTGGTTTTTCAGAAAGCTGATTTTTTTTGTTATTATTATCTTTAACATTTATTGTTGATTCAGCATTATTTTGTCTGATGTTTTTTGATGGTGTATTGATTATTTTTACAGGTATATCTTTATCTAATTTATTTGTTGGAGCCTTATTTTCATTATTTTGGCTTAAAATTTTACTATTATGAGTCTTCTTTCTTTCAACCTTTTTTTCTTTTTGCTGACCTAAGAATTCTTTTGCATTTTCTTTATAATTATTATTAACATTAATATTTTCTTTTAAAAACTTTGTGTTTTTATCAGTTAACTCAGAAGTTTTTTTAATTTCATATTCTTCATTTACACGAAAGTTATTTTTTATTTCTTTTTCACTTTTATTAACTTTTTTAACAATAAATATTAGATTTTGACTTGTTGTTTTTTTGGAATTATTTTCTTCAATAATTTGACTTTCAACTTTTATGGGTTGATTTTTAATTTTTTCTTCAATCAAATTATTTTTTTTATCTATGATTGGTTTATTTGGTATGTATTTATCTAAAATATTTACAGGGATGTCATTTCTTTGATTGGTTTTTATGTCTTCACTAATACCAATCTCTTTAAAAAATACTTCAGCCAATGATTTTGTTAAATCTAAGGTTTTTTCATTGTCTTTATCAATATTTTTTTCAATACTGCTGTTCTCAGTTTCAATACTGCTGTTCTCAGTTTTAATACTGATATTCTTAATTTCAGGATTGCCGTCCACCTTTAATTCGTCTTCATTTAAATTTACTAATGCAAATAATTCAGCAAAGAGTTCATCAATGCCACTAACTTGTTTAGCGTCTTTTAATCCAACTAAGTTGTCACTCGGTTGAAATTTGTTATTTGATAAAGCCATTTTCATAAACAGAATTGTGCAAAAATAATGCCACCTATGTTCTATATTACCCTTTTTGCTTTAAAATTTTCATCGTTCTTTAATTCATTTAGCTTTTCTTCTATGAAACTATCTTCTCTGATTTTATCTTTAATTTTTTCCTCTTGCCTTTGAACTTTTGTAATTTGGCCAATATAATTACTAATTTCTTTATCAATGTGACCTTCTCTATTTTGTGATATTTGAATTTTTTCTTGAATATTATTTCTAAAACTTGAGGTATTTTTTAATTGCGAGCTATTCAATATTTCACCAGTTTTGAAATCAGAATTGTTTAATAAGTCTTTCAATTCAACATTAATCTGTTCTAATTTTTTTTTTTTCAGAGTTTAATGAGTTTAAATTTGAGCTTAAATTACTTTTTTTTATTTTTTTTAATAAGCTAAGTATTTTATATTTTTTTTTCATTTTATCTAAAGTTTTGTAAGGATTGCAAACATTCTTTAAAATTAAATTTCTTTCTGTAATCTTGTTTAATCAATTCGCAAATTTTGGGCCAAAGTTCTATAGCTTTATCTATTTCTTCATTTTGGCCTTCTGTATACCCGCCCATTAAAACAAGATCTTTGTTTTCTTTATATACTGAAAACATTTTTTTTATCAGCTCAGCCTTAATTTTATGATCGTCCGTAATAATAGAATTCATAATCCTGCTTAATGAATTATTTAGATCAATTGCTGGAAAAATACCTAATTGTGCAAATTCTCTTGATAAAACAATGTGTCCATCTAAGATTGCCCTGGCAGAATCGACAACTGGGTCATTGGTATCGTCAGAGTCAGCCAAAATCGTGTAAAAACTTGTTATTGACCCTTCATTTGAATAACCGGTTCCAGTTCTTTCAATCAAACCTGGTATCATTGAAATAACAGATGGAGGGTATCCCTTTGACGTTGGTTGTTCACCTAATGCTAAGCCAACCTCTCTTTTTGCATGAGCTATTCTTGTCAAAGAGTCCATAATTAATAGAACATTTTTACCTTTTGATCTGAAATACTCTGCAATAGATGTCGCCCTTTCAGCTCCTTTAATTCTCAATAATGGTGATTTATCGGCAGGAACTGCAACTATTACAGTTCTTTTTTTTGTTTCATTATTTAATACTTCTGATACAAAATTTCCTAACTCTCTTCCCCTTTCTCCAATAAGTGCAACAACTACAACATCAGCTTCGGTAAACTTTGTCATCATTCCTAATAAAATAGACTTACCAACACCAGAACCAGCAATGATTCCAAGTCTTTGTCCCCTTCCAACAGTAAACAAGGTATTAATTGCTTTAATACCGACATCTAAGGTTTCTTTGATAGGTTTTCTTTGCATTGGGTTAACAGGTTTACCATTTATTGGCCAGACTTCATTCAAAAATAAATCAGAATTATTATCAATAGGGTTTCCAAAAGCATCAATAACTCTTCCTAATATATTTTGGCCTACTTCAATGTTTGCACTTGTATTTACTGCTTGAATTAATGATCCAGATACTAAATTTGCATTTTGATCATGAATGGCTATTAGGTTTTTCTTTTCTCTAAAGCCAATTATTTCTCCTGTCACATGACTTCCATCATTACAAAATAATTTACAAATTGTCCCAATAGGTGAGGGGAATGCATCACATTCAACAATTTTACCGTCAAACTTTGTGATTTTACTTTTGTAAGATGTATTTTGAGAAATATTAAATTTCTCTGAATTTTGTAGAATTTGTTTAGCTAGTATCATTTTTGAACTTTAGAGTTTGGAGATGACATCTTTTCATTGATTTTTGAAGGTGATAGATTGCTTTCAGTCCTAGGTGTTTCTAAATTAGTTTTTTGAGCGGGATTGGAAAAAGTATTTTCAATATTTGATATATCAGAGTTTATATCTGTGGAATTTGAAAACTTAATTTTTTCATCCAGAAACTCTCCAATTTCAATTGATCCTGATTTAATTTTTAAATCCCCTCTTTGAAGATTGCTATCAACTTCTAAACTGAAATTAATACCTATTTTATTTTTTTCTAAATAATTAATTATTGCTTTATGATCATCATCATTTAAGAAAAAAACTGTTTTATTAGTAGAATCTTCAATGGATCTTGAGAGTTCATTGATTTTTTTTTAAAAAGTAGTCAGTTTTTGTATCAATTTCATATCCTAATACTTCTCGGGATATTTTTAAAAAATTTTGATTTATTGTTTCATTAATTTTTTTTGACAATTCAGGAGTGATTCTAAAAATATTATCAGTCACGTTCTTTAATTTAACAGCAAGAGCTTTATCTCCTTTTTCTAACTGTTCTTTAGTTTTTTGTTCTCCCAGTCTGTAACCTTTTTCATAATATTCTTTTGCTAAATCATTAGCTAGTTTTTTAGCTTCAACTTCGGAATATTTCTTTTCTTCAACAGCCTCCTCTTTTACTTGCTCTTTGTCTTCTTTATTTCCTTCTTTTTCTTTATTATTTTCAATATTTGTGTTGGTCTCTTCTTGTTTTAATTTTGTATTCTTATCTTCTTTTTTTAAGTTTGAAATTCTTGCTAGTTCACCTAATGTCTTTTTTTTAAATAAATTTGATACTTTGGTAGTTACTTCAGTATCTTTTTTAAAATCTTGACTAGTTTTACTTAATAAACTTAGAATTTCTTGAGTATTTAGAGTTTCAGAACTGTTATTTTTACTGTCAGTTTCTTTTAGATTTTTTTCTAGAGACATCATACAAAATCATCTCCACCTCTTCCTGCAAGAACTATTGTTCCTTCATCAGACATTGTTCTTGCTACATTTATAACAGCTTTTTGTGCTTCTTGAACTTCAGTTAATCTAATTGGACCTAAAACTTCCATTTCATCTTTGATATTTGCAGCAGCTCTTTGTGACATACAATTAAAAATTTTATCTCTAAGTTCATCATCTGTTCCCTTTAGAGCAATTATTAGAATTTCTTGGTCTACATTTCTTAAAAGAGTTTGCATACTTCTGTCGTCCATAAGGATTAAAGTTTCAAATGTAAACATACTTTCTTGAATTTCTTTAGCTAAGTGTCGATCCTTTTCACCAAGCGATTTAATAACTCTTTGTTCCATATTTTGTTTAGTAAAGTTCATTATAGATGCTGCTGCTTTAACACCACCAACTGAAGATGCTCTCAGTGAAGTATTAGTTTTGAACTTAAGTTGCATAACTTTTT
Source organism: Alphaproteobacteria bacterium (assembly GCA_045563015.1). Lineage (GTDB taxonomy): Bacteria > Pseudomonadota > Alphaproteobacteria > Methylaequorales > Methylaequoraceae. The sequence continues at coordinate 11,246 of JBJKUQ010000019.1, forward strand.
CAAGTTCTTGTAATGCATCTGGTTGAACAGTCTCCAAAGTAGCAATCCTGTGAATGATATCTGATTGTCTCTCCTCTGGTAAAAGTACTAAAACATCTGCTGCAACACCAGGTTCTAAATATGAGATAATTAAGGACATAATTTGTGGATGTTCATCAGAAATAAGTTCAGCAACAGACCTAGCATCCATCCAATCAAGAATTTCAATTGGCTTGTCACTTTCAGTAGGTGTTATTCTTCCAAGTACAGATTGAGCCTTGTTTTCCCCAAGAGCTTTTGTCATAACATTTCTGATATAGTTAGATGAACCCATTCCCAAATCAGTTTGAGTTTTAATAATTGCTAAAAATTCATCTAAAACTCTATTAACTGTATCTTGATCAAGTCCTTGAACATTATACATCTCTTTTCCAAGTTGTTGAACTTCCTTTGGACCCAAGTTTTTTAGAATTTCTGCAGCTTCTTCTTCTCCAAGAAGCATCATAAGAATCGCACATTTTTGAGTGCTTGTTAGTTTCTCATAAAATGATAATTCTTCTTCGTTATTTTCTTCTTTTTTATCTTTTTCAGCCATTTTTATTACCTATAGTGCATCTTTTTTCATAAGTTGTCTAAATACATTTGAAACTTTTCCAGCTTCATCTCCAACGATCATTCTTATAACTGCTACTTTGTCATCATATGTATTTGCAGTATCAAGCATTTCTGCTGAGATAGCAGTTTTCTTTGGTTTAAGCTTGGCTTTGATATCTTCCAGTGACTCACCTTCTTGAACTTCCACTTCTCCTTCTTCTTCTGCTTCTAAGTCAGCTTCTGATACACCGCCAGCTGCAGCTACTCCGCCAACTCCTGCTGAAGGTACAAGTATTCTGTTAAGAAGAGGTTTTAAAGCTCCAAAAGTAATTATAGCTAATATAAAAACTGTTGTTATTTGCCCAACAATATTTTGAAACCATGATGTTTCATACCAGTTAGTTTTAATTACTTCAATTTCTTCAACAAATTCACCACTAGTAACAACAATACTATCTCCTCTATCACCATTGAAGCCTACAGCTTCTTTTACAAGTGAAGATATTTTCTCTTTTTCTTCATCACTAATGGGTTCAGTTACCGTTCCTTCAGGAGTCTTAACAATTTTGTTTTTTACTAAGACTGCAGTTTTAACTTTCCTAATTTTTCCGATTTGTCCTATTGTTGTACTAAGTTTTTTACTAACTTCATAATTTTTAACATTTGATGAGGATCTTTGCTTGAATTCTGCTGGATCTCCCTCAGTTGGAGTTTCAGTAGCTAACTCAGCGGCAAGAGGTGCCTGGTTCGCAACAGCCCCAGGAATTCCTCTAGCGGGTCTATCAGTAGACTCGTCTTGGCTATTTTGTTCACTTCTAGTTGATATTGTTTCAGGATCAAAAGTTTCTTCTGTTACTTGCGTATTTGAAAAGTCCATTTCAACATTTACTTGAGCCGTTAAATTTCCTGCACCAACCATTGGTGATACAAGTGAAATTATTCTCTCTCTGTATAAGGATTCAATTTTTATTCTGTGACTTAATTGTTTTTCAGTCATTGCAACATTTGGGTCATCTACTGGCTTTGATAAAAGAGCTCCATATTGATCTACTACAGTAACATTATCTGATGACATGTTTGGTATAGATGATGATACAATATGAACAATAGCTCTAACTTGTTCTCTATTTAAAACTCTTCCATCAGACAATTTTACAAAAACTGAAGCTGTTGGGGATGCAGAGTTTCTTACGAATACCGATCTCTCAGGTAATGCTAAATGAACTCTTGCTCCTAAAACATAAGAAATCTCATTTATTGATCTTGCTAATTCAATCTCTTGTGTTTGTTTCATTTTCATGAATTCAACTGATCTACTTGTACCCATTGGAATTTTTTCTAAAAGGTCATAGCCTTGAGGAACTGAACTTGGTAAGCCTTCAGCGGCTAACTTCATTTTTGCTTCATAATATTCCGGTGATGGAACTAAAACTTCACCAGTTGTTGAGTCAATTGAAACATCAATTCCATTAGCTCTAAGAACGTCAACGACTCTTGACTTTTCATGTTCAGGCAGTGAAGAAAATAGAGTTGTTCTTGAAGGTTCACGAAATGAAATAAAAAATACTAATCCAATAAAAATAACAAATAGTGTTATCATAACTGGGATAGATCTTTGAACGGCAGGTTCGTTTGAAAATCTTCTAACTTTTTCCCAAGTACTACCAATATTTTGAAGCAGCCCACCCGAGTTAATTTGATTATTAGTTATTTCTGTAGTTGTTGTTTGTTCAGCCATTTTTTTTCCTTATCTCTTTAAACCGGCATATTCATAATATCTTTATATGCAGAAAGCACTTTATTTCTGACGTTCAAGGTCATTTGAAAACCAATACTTGCTAATTGTTGATTAATCATTACTTTTGTTAAATCGTTTTCAATTCCTAACTCAAATTGTTTAGTTAATTCGGCAGATTTTTTTTGACTACTAGAAACATCTCCAATTGCATTTTTAATACTTTCCAAAAAATTTGCTTGATCTTGATTTTCTATTTTAGGTGTTAAGTTTGCAACACCTTCTTGTAAATTTTTAATTTGTTCTTGATTATTATTTGCTTTAACTAAATTTGGTTTAAAGACTGTTGTTAAGTTAGGTTTCATTACTTTCCTTTCGTAATAATTAAATTACTGCTTGTTTTAAGTTACTATTAAAGTTTTTGTAGAGATTTGAACTGTTTTTTATATCTATCATTATATCCTTCTCATCAATTATGTTCTCCTCTGATAGAACTATTGCTCTTTGTAAAACATTCTCAAGTTCACGAACATTACCTGGCCATTCATGACTAATTAGAATATTTTGTGCTTTTTTTGTAATAAAAGGCATATTAATATTATCTGTATGTCTTTTTAAGAGGGCAACACTGATTGGAATAATATCATTAGGCCTTTCAGACAAATTGAGTGTTTCAAGAGGAAATACATTTAATCTGTAATATAGGTCTTCTCTAAATTTTTTTTCTTTGACTTCATCTACCATGTCTCTGTTAGTTGTTGCAATTACCCTAACATCTACATCAATATCTCTTTGACCTCCTATGGGGTTTACTTTCTTTTCTTGAAGAACTCTCAATAGTTTTGCCTGAAGCGATAAGGGCATTTCAGATATTTCATCTAGTAGTAAGGTACCTGAATCAGCTGCTCTAAATATTCCTTTATTTGCCGAGGATGCACCTGTAAAGGCTCCTTTTTCGTGTCCAAATAACATTGCCTCAAGCATATTTTCAGGAATTGCTGCACAGTTAATGGCCACAAATGGTTTTTCACGTCTACTTGAATTTTGATGAATATAGTTTGAAATTACCTCTTTACCTGTTCCGGTTGGACCATGAATAAAAACAGTAACATCAGTTTCAGCTACTTTTTTAGCCATTTTAATCAGTGCATTAGTTTTTGGATCAGAGAAACTATATTTTTCTGATTCTATTAATTGAAAGATTATTTCACTTATAACCTCATCTAACTCTGAATATGAAACTTGTATGTAAGCGCCACCTAATTCATTAAAAAGTTTATATTGTTCACTTTTTTGTGAAAGAATAATAATATTTGTACTACCTATATTTCTTGATAGCTTTATGACTTCTGATTTACCACCAATATTTTCTTGAAATTTTTTAGAACAAATGATTGTTGATTTTTCTGCGTTGAATTTTTGGGATTCATCTTTACTAAGTAAAGTAGCATTTATGTTTTTACTTTTTAGAAAACTGTCAAATTTGATGTGTTCATCAAAACAGTCTTTAATTATTAAAATTTCCTTCATCTTATTAAACCTTTTTTTGTATTTCTACAAGACGAAGCAAAAAACTTACCAATTGTAAAAAAAAAATCCGAGTTTTTTAAAATATTAAATAAATTCAATTACTTACATTTTTTTTTTTTTTTTTTTAATTTTATAATTTTATTGTTGTCATTTTTCTGACATTATCGTTAATGTATTATTTATCATGGTAAAAATCATTAAAGGAAGTTGTGAATCAACTTTAGAATTAAAAAAACTTGTTGAAATGGTTTCCAGCTCAAATTCAACTGTTCTGCTCAGGGGAGAAACAGGGTGTGGAAAAGATATAGTAGCTAGAGCTATTCATGAATCATCAAAGAGAAAAGGTGATCTAATTAATGTAAATTGTGCTGCTATTCCATCAGAACTTTTAGAATCAGAACTCTTTGGTCATGAAAAAGGTGCTTTCACTGGAGCAGACTCCAAGAAAGAGGGAAGGTTTGAAGCCTCAGATAATGGAACACTTTTTTTAGATGAAATAGGAGATATGCCTTTGCCATTGCAAGCCAAGCTTCTAAGAGCTATTGAGACAAGAAAAATTCAGAGAGTAGGCGGAAAAGGTGAGATTAGTTTAAATTTGAGATTAATATGTGCAACACATCAAAATATTGAAAAAAAAATTGAAGAGGGATTGTTTCGAGCGGATCTTTTTTACAGAATAAATGTTTTCCCAATAGAAATACCAACTCTGTCAGAGAGAAAAGAAGATATACCTGAACTTATAGATCATATTTTGTCTGAAATACAAGATGGAGGTTCGGTTGTACCATCCTTTGATAAATCTGCAATAATTGCTTTAAAAGAATATATATGGCCTGGAAATATAAGGGAACTGAGAAACTTAATTGAAAGAGCAACAATAATTTTTAATGAAAAATCTATTAACGGAAAGAATATTAGAGAAAATTTATTAAAAGTTAATTTACCAAATTTCAAAGAAGAAAGTGATGCAATTTGGGAAATGACTACAGAAATTACTGAAACTAAAAATTTTAAAGATTTAAATGAAGAAACTGAAAATTCAATACCACATCCAAATAATTACAAAAAATGGTTTGATTATTTAGAAAAGATTGACTTGAGAAGACATCTTAGTGAAGTTGAATATATATTAATTGAAGGGGCCTTAAAAAAAAGCCAAGGTTCTGTAACAGCAGCATCCAAAAGTCTGAAAATCAACAGAACAACTCTGATTGAAAAGATGAAAAAATATTCAATTCCAAGGGTTGGAAATGATTAAGTGCCAAGGTGCTTAATCCCTTTTCTCTTAGCAATCTTCATCTGTCTATTCCTTTCTTCAAAACGCATTTTTTTTTCTTGCGAAGTTTGATTTTTACATTTTGGACAATAGACACCTTCTTTATAGTCAAAGGAATTTTTTTCTTCTTTACTGATCGCAGAACGACAAGCAAAGCATTGCTCATGATTACCTCTCAATAATTTTTCAGATAAGGAAACTCTCTCATCAAAAACAAAACATTCTCCAATCCAACTTTTTTTCTTATTTTTTGTTGTCTTTAAATATGATACCACAACCACCATCTAACTGAAAAACATCCTTGAATCCCTTATTAATCAAATAACTACTAGCTTTTTCGCATCGGATTCCTCCAGTACAAAACATGGCAATTTTTTTTCCTTTAAGATTTTTTTCATTTTTTTTTACCCAACTAGGAAACTGGGTGAAATTATGAGAATTTACTTTTAAGGAACCTTTGAAAGTTCCTATTTCCGACTCATAATAGTTTCTAGTATCAATTGTAATTACATTTTTATCTTTTATTAGTTGGTCCCATTCTTCAGGGTTAATGTACGTGCCAGTTCTTTTTTTAGGAGAAATATTTTTTTGATTAAGTTTAATAATTTCTTTTTTTATTTTTACTTTTAATCTTAGAAAAGTATGTTCAGAATGATTATGTATTTTAAAATTTATCTTTTTTTTTAAAGTGTTGTTAATAAATTCTAAAACCATGAAATGATACTTTTCTTCACAAGATAAAGTAGCATTGATACCTTCGCTTGCCAGTAATACAGTACCTTTTATGTGATTATTTTTTAAAAATTCATAGAGTTTGATTTTTAATTGCTCTATGTTGTCTATATAAATGAATTCATAAAATGAAATAACTTTAAATTTTTTTTGATCATGCATGATATTTTTTTTCAAAATCTTTTAAAAACATTTTTCGCTATAGATCCTATTTCTCTGCTACCTATTTTTGTTGTTTTAACATCAAATTTAAATTTAAAAGAAACTATCAAACTAGCAGTTTTAGTTTTTGTAATTTCTACTTCTGTATTAACATTTTTTTCTTTTTTCGGAAATATTTTTTTGTCATTTATGGGTGTCTCAGTATTCTCTTTTCAAATAATTGGTGGAATTTTTTTACTATTTATATCCTTTGAAATGGTTTTTGAGAAAAGAATAGAAAGAAAAAAAAAATTATCTTTTGATGTTATTGATGAAAATAGTATTAAAAATATTGCAATTTTTCCAATATCAATTCCTTTGATTGTTGGTCCGTCAGCAATGACATTATCAGTATTAATATCTAGGGATTTATCTTTAGATTTTGAAAGTATTTATACAAATATTCTTCCGATGATATTAATTGTACTAATTTCTTGTTTAATGATTTTTTTTTCTAATTATATACTAAAGATATTAAATGAAACCTTTATTAAAATTTTGCAAAAGATATTTGGTATTATATTAGGAGCTCTATCAATTGAGTTTGTTGTTGTGGGTTTAAAAGGATTATTTTGGGTATAGAATCACCATGTATTGGATTGTGTCAACTTGACCAAGAGGGTAAATATTGTATTGGATGTAAAAGAAGTATAAAGGAAATCAAAAACTGGGAAAATCTAAATGATGAGCTAAAGAAAGTAATTAATCAAAGGATAGAAAAAAAGAAAAATGAAAACAAATAGAATACTTTTAATAATTTTTTTATTAGCATTTAAATTCGCTAACGCGAAGAATATTTGGATTGGTGAATGGCTTGCTTCAGATCAGTGGCAGTCAGAATTTTTAATTACTATAAGCAAAGATGGAACAGCAAATTCAGGTTATGGAGACGGTGAAACTGGAAAATGGAAAATTATCGATGGAAACCTATATATACTCTGGGATTCAGGAAAGTCTGATTACTTTTTTAGTGGAGTCATGGGGTATCAAAGAATTCACAAAAATAAAGGACAGAGTTATACATCTGGTCTCAGAAAATCAGCGGATTAGCTTTAAGTTTGGTTTACTCAAGTATTTGGTCACTTTATTAAGTTTGTTAGATGTCATTATAATATTGTTTTGGGATATTAAAGTATATAACTTGTTCTTTAAAAAAATCTTTTTTATCTGGTAAGATGGTCCAACTTTAAATGATTTGTGAATTGAGAATATTGCATAGTTTTTTTGAAAACTAATTGAGTAATCTTTCCATTCTCCTATGGAAATTTTTTTTGAATAAATTTCCATTATCTGGTTAATTTCTTTTTTTTTAAATCTTACAAAATTCATAATTAAATATAAAATTTGATTTTTATTAGGATAAAATATAAATACTAATAAAAAAATATAAAATTTAAATAATTATGAGTGAAGAATTTATTAGAGAGGTTGATGAAGACCTCAAAGAAGAAAAAAGGATTAAACTTTGGAAGCAATTGCTTCCATACGTATTAAGCATATCCCTTGGAATTGTAATTTTTACATCTGGGTATGTTTTTTGGGAGAATTATTCAAAGAAAAGCAATCAAAGACTTGGAGATGATTTTACAGCTGCTGTTCAATTATTAAATGAAGATGACTTGGACGCCGCTTTAATAGCTCTAGACAGAATTGTAGATAAAGGTTCTGATGGGTATGTTACATTAGCAAAAATGAAAAAAGCTTCAGTTTTGATTAATAGAGGAGAGACAGAAAAAGGTTTGGCAATTTACTTGGATTTAGAAAAAAATGCCATAGATCAATCTTTTAGGGATATTTCAACTATACTATACGTGATGAACTCAATGGACAAAAAAGATCCTAATAAATTATTGGAAAAAATTAAAAAATTAGAATCAAGTAATGTTTGGAAGTCATCAGCTTTGGAAATGAAAGCATTTCTTTATCTCAAAATGAATAATGAAGAAGAAGCAAAAGAAACATTTCAGTCCATATTAGATCTTCAAAGCTCACCTTCATCACTTGCAAATAGAGCAAAAAATATGATTGAATTTCTCAAGGATGAATAATTTTCAAAAAAACAAAGTTTTAACGCTACTTTTGATACTGATCTTTTCTTCTTGCTCTTATTTTGATGAAGAAGAAGATAATATTTTACCAGGTAAACGCGAGAGCTTATATGTTTCTGGCGAAGATGTCATTTTAAAAGCAAATAAAAGGATAAAGATTGATAAACCAATACCAATAACATCATGGTCACAACAACATCAAAATGAGAGAAATCATCTTTTTCACTTTAAAAGTAAACCTAATTTAAAATTAAAAAAAAAAATTAGACTCGGAAATATTAATTTAAAAAAAATTGAATATATAACGCCACCTGTTTTTTTTGGAGAAACTATTTATTATTCTGGAAATGAATTTCATGTCTTTGCTAAAAGTATAGAAACAGGTAAATTGAAATGGAAACTAAAGCTAGAGCAAGAAAAACAAGAAAATTTTTCACTAGTTGGTGGCTTTTTTACTAACGGAAAAGAATTATTTTTTTCAACTGGGCTAGGAAATATTTATTGTGTAGATGTAAATTCTGGAAAAATTAAATGGAAAAAAGAATTTGGTGTCCAATTTTCGCGCCCCCCGTTAGTTAAAAATAACATGATATTCGTGGTTTCAGATGACAACCAATTTTTTGCAATTGACAAGAATACAGGTGTAACAGTTTGGAATCATCTTGGTAATATTGAAGAGCTTTCAATAATTGGGGGTTCTAAACCTGTAATAGATAATAATATTATTGTTGTCACATACTCATCAGGTGAAATATTTGCCTTCAACCAAAATGATGGTTCCATTATCTGGTTTGATAATATTTCATCGGCTTCTTTTTTATCAAAAACTAGTATTAACGATATTCAATCGCCTTTATGTATTGAAGAAAATACAATTTATGTTCCCACATTTTCAAATAAACTTCTTGCTTACGACCTAAAGACTGGCAAAACTAAATGGGATATTAATTTGTCTTCTATTAATCCTCTTGTCATATCGGGTGAGGCAATGTTTGTAATGGATATTAATGGTCGTCTTCTTAGTCTTGAAAAAAAAACAGGTAAACTATTATGGGCAGTACAACTTAGAGTAGAGAAAAACAAAAATGAAATTGTTTGGTCGGGCCCGTTATTAAGTACAAATAAGTTGTTGATTGTATCTTCAGATGGACTTGTTCTTTCATTGTCACCTTTTACTGGAAAAACTTTGAGTAAAATGAAATTTGAAGAAAGTTTTTTAAGTAACCCATTTCATGTGGGAGAAGATATTTATTTGATTTCTAAACAAGGAACACTTTATGTCTTAGGTTAAATTAATGAAAACAGTAACAATAATTGGAAAATCAAATGTTGGAAAATCTTCTCTTTTCAATGCATTAGTAAAAAAAAAAATAGCAATTGTTAATAATACAGAAGGCCTTACAAGAGATCTAAAAATAAAAAACCTGAATATTGATGATTTTCAGATCAAGCTTGTTGATTCGCCAGGGTTTAGGTCTTCAAAAAATAAAATAGAAAAAGAAATTAAAGAATTAACTATTAATTATTTAAAACAATGTGATTTAGTATTGTTAGTTATTGATGCTAAAGGGGAATTAACATTTGAAGACTTTGAGTCAATTGAATTAATTAGAAAATTAGAAAAGAATAATATTATTGTACTAAATAAGACAGAAGGAAGATTTAATTTCAATATCAAAGAAGAGTTCCAAAACCTTGGTTTTAACTCTTTAATTAATATTTCTGCTGCCCACATGCAGGGAATTGAGGAATTAAAGGAAATGATATCAGTAAAGCTAAACCTTGATAACGATGACCTTGTTTCGGTTTTAGACTATGAGGTAAACTTTTCACTTGCTATTGTTGGTAAAACAAATTGTGGTAAATCAACATTAATGAATTCGCTCAAAGGAAAAGAGGTTGCAATAACAGGAAACATACCAAATCTTACAAGAGATGCAGTTGAAACTTTTTTGAGTAAAAATAATAAAACCTATAAAGTAATAGATACTGCGGGTTTTAGTAAAAATTTGAATGGAGAAAAAAATATTAACAAGGTCTTTATTGACCAAACTAAAAAGAAAATTAGATTGTCTCAAATTATTTTAATTATGATGGATATTGAAGACTATTATGAGAGATTGCACTCAAGAATTATAAAATTAGTTTATGAAGAATATAGATGTATGATTCTGGTGATTAATAAAATTGATAAAAACAAAAATTTTCCTGAAGTTTCTATAAGAAAAAAAATCTATGAACTTAATCCACAAATCACAGATTTACCTATATTTTTTATTTCAGCCAAAAAAAAAATAGGTTTATCTCGTCTTATTGAAGGAATAACCAGGCAATATAGTGCTTGGACAAAAAGAATTTCTACAGGAAAACTAAACTCTTGGCTTGAAGAGATTATAAAAAAAAATCCACCACCTCTCCATAAGGGTAAATCAATAAAATTAAAGTTCATATCACAAATAAATACATCTCCTCCAAAATTTATAATTTTTGTAAATATTAGCAATGCATTACGGCAAGACTATAAAAGATTTGTAGAAAATAATTTAAGAAAAAAATTTAATTTGAACGGTTTACCTTTAAAAATTATATATAGAAGATCGGATAATCCGTATGATAAATAAGAAAGCACTCTTGATTGCTTCAATGCTTTATTCAAGTTCTATTTCAAATGAAATTAATGTTAGAATTATTATTGAAAATTGCAAATCATGTCATGGTGAAAATTTAAAAGGAAATGCTGCTTATATTAAGTCTTTAATGTTAATAAATAAGGAAAATTTTATTGCAAAAATGGAGGGATACAAATTTCAAAAAAAAGATTCAGTTATGATGAGAATTTTAAAACCTCTTACATTGCAAGATATAAAGAAAATTGCAGATTTGATTTATGATGATAAATAAAAATAAAAGAAGTTTTATAAGTGAATCATATAAATGGTCGTTATTACTTTTACTTGGTCAGATTTCACTTAGCACTAAAGTTAAAGCCCAATACAAGGCTAAAATTGTTATAATTGGAGCTGGTTTTGGTGGAGCGACATGTTTGAATTATTTAAGTAATTTTTCAAATTTAATTGATTTAACAATTATCGATAAAAATGAAAGAATTCAGACCTGCCCTTTTTCTAATCTTGTAATTGGAGATATTATTAAAACTTCACAAATCACTTTTAGTTATAAGAAAAATCCGAATATAAATTCTTTACAAAAAAAAATAAAATTTATTAATTCAGAAAAAAAAAAGATCTTTTTTTTTGATAATTCTTACTTAGATTTTGATTATTTAATTTTGTCTCCAGGTATAGGCTACAAAAATAAGCAAATTGAAGGATATTCAATAAAAAATGAAAAAATGGTTCCACACTGTTGGGATGGTGAAAAAAAAATAAAAATATTTAAACAACGACTTGAAGGTTTGGATGATAAGTATCCGATATTAATCTCTGCTCCAGATTATCCTTATCGCTGTCCACCAGCACCTTATGAAAGAGCATCAATGATAGCTAACTATATGAAGAAGATGAATAAGAACTTTAAGATTTTAATTTTTGATTCTAAAAACACTTTTACAAAAAAAGAAATATTTTTTGATGAATGGAAAAAGATTTATGGTGATTCCATTGAATGGATTGCAAGAAAAAAAAGGAGGAAAAATTAAAAAGATTAGCAAAAATTTAATTTATACAACTGATGGAGAAAAAATTAAAAGTAAATTTATCCATATTATACCAGAACAAAGAGCTTCTGCACTGATTTATGAATCTGGCCTTATTAGTGGTGACTGGTGTAAAATAGACCCAACAAGTTTTCAACTAAAAAACTATGATGATATTTATGCTTTAGGCGATTCGATAGATGCTGGTGATATGCCAAAGTCTGCTTTTTCTGCAAATAGTCAGGCAAAGGTCTTGTCGATTAATTTAGTAAATAGGATTTTACAAAAAAAATATATCAAGCCTGTTTTTTTGAATACATGTTATAGTTTTTTCTGCCAGGAATAGAGCTTTTTCAATATCTTCCTGGTATAAATTAAATAAGACTAGCGATAGAATTGTATCATTAGGAAGTTCACAGAGCGCTGATTCTGCTTCTAATTCTTCAAGAAAAATGGAGTCTATCGATGCATTCGGCTGGTATGATAGTATAACAAAAGATCTTTATGCCTAGATTTTAACAATTAAAGATGAGTTCTTTTTTTCAAAAGACTCATGGATTATTTTTTTAACTATATCTTCTACATTATACTCTTTTTTTTTTATTCCAATAATTGGGGAGGTTACACCTCTTCTTAAATTGGGTAAATCAAGAATTTTTGTGTCTATATTTAAATTTCTGTTTTCTATGTGATATACTTTTGCTAGCGTTTTAATGGCTGCCTTCGCTACACTTAATGCATTGCAAAAAGCTTTACCTTCAGAAATTTCCTTGTTATCAAGAAAAATTAATCTAGGATTTTTGGATTTTTTTAGCAATGGATCCAATTCTTTTAAAACTCTCCATGTAGAATTGATGTTGGTATCAATTGATTTATTCCACTCATTATGTTTGAGGTGAGTGAGTGGTGTTAGCCTATCAAAATTTGCTACTAGAATAAAAATGAAATCAATTCTGTTAAACCTTGAATATATTATTTTTTGTAAATTTTCATAAAATTTTTTATTGTTTAAATCTCCTTCAAGTAATATTTGTTTAATTTTTTTTTTTTTTAATTTTGTCATCTAGATTCTTTAACTTTTTTATTGATCTACTATGTAGGATTAATTTGGAACCAAGATCTGAAAGTTTAAATGCTAAGTTACTTCCTAATAGACCTGTTGCTCCAAAAATTACTCCAATACTCTCTTCAAAATTATACATTCTACTTTGCTTCAATTAATAGTGATAATTGGTCAGGCTTTGTTCCTAATCTTCTATCAACGAGCTCGACTGGATAATCGCCACTAAAATAATGATCAGTAAATTTTGGATCTAGATTATCTCTTCCATTTTTAAAACCCATTGCACGATAAATTCCATCTAAAGTTATAAATTTTAAGGAGTCAACACCTATCAAATCTTTGATTTCTGATATTTTATATTTTGATGCAAGTAGTTCATCTTTGATTGGAGTGTCAATTCCATAAAAACATGGAAACTTTACAGGAGGACTTGCAATTCGCATATGAATTTTTTTAACACCTGCATTCTTTAACATTTCAACAATTTTAATTGAAGTTGTCCCTCTTACGATAGAATCATCAACAAGTGCAATATTTTTGTTTTTTAATGATGCAAGGTTAGGATTATGTTTTAGTTTTACAGAAAGGTGTCTAATAGAATTAGTTTCCTGAATAAAAGTTCTACCGGTATAATGGTTTCGAATTATTCCAAATTCAAATTTTTTTTTTAATTTTTCTGCAAAGCCTAGAGCTGAAGCATTTCCAGAATCTGGAATAGGAATAACTACGTCAACTAAATTATTGTCATCTTTATTTTCTTTTGCTAATTCATAACCTATATTTTTTCTAACTTGATAAACGCTTCTACCCTCAAAAATACTATCCGGCCTTGAAAAATAAATATATTCAAAAAGACAAGGTCTTAATTTAGTATTATTAAAAGGTTTTATTGATTCAATATTATTGTTCTTAATTAAAATTATTTCTCCAGGTTCTACATCTCTAATTAATTCTGCTCCAATTATATCTAACCCACAACTTTCCGAACTGAATACAAATGATTTACCAAGTTTGCCGAGTACAAGTGGCCTAATTCCAAATGGGTCTCTGACCCCTATAAGAGTATCGTTAGTCATAAGTAAAAGTGCGTAAGCACCATTTATTGACTGGAGTGAATAAATTAATCTTTCTAAAAACTCTCCTTTAGCCGTTGATAATAGATGAAGAATTACTTCTGTATCAGATGTTGATTGAAATATAGATCCATTTTTAATGAGTTGATTTTTTAATTTAAGAGTATTTGTTAGATTGCCGTTATGTGCAATAGCAATACCCACCAAAACTTAATTCAGAAAATAATGGTTGAACATTTTTGAGAGCAGATTCGCCTGTTGTTCCATACCTATTATGTCCTATTGAAATTTCACCTTTTAGTTTTGTTAATAAATCAGGATCTGAAAAGACATCAGAAACATGACCCATTCCCCTATGTGCAAAAAAATTTTTATTATCGGATGTTACTATTCCTGTTGAATCTTGACCTCTATGTTGTAGTGCGTGAAGTCCAAGTGCAGTTAGCTTAGACGCATCTTTATTATGAGATATCCCAAATACAGCACATTCATCTTTTGGTTTTTGATTTAAAAAAAAAATGTTTCACACTAATCAGAGTTTTCTATAAGGTAATCAAGACTTTTTTTATCATTTTCATTATAAATCTTTTTATCTTTATCAATCAACTTTTTAAGTTTTATTTGTGAATCAACACTTTTTTCAAATAGTTTTTCTGATTTATTATCAATTTCTTCCCTTAGTTTTTTTGAAAAATTATCACCACTCTCAAAATAATTAACTATTTTTTCGTTTGAAATTAGTGTTACAAAATTAAATTTAGATTTTTCAACCCATACTATCTCATTATTTTTGAAGAAATAGTGAAAACCAAAAAAACATAAACTTACAATAAGGTATCCCCTTAACAAACCAAAAAAGAATCCACCAGTTCTATCAATCATTCCGATAGCGCTTTTCTTTATAGTTGAGGATAATTTTTTTGTAATAAAAGAAAAAATAAAGAAAAATATCAAAAAAACAAATATGTAAGAGACTGTATTGGAAATTATTAAATTGTTTAAAAATTTATTTATAAAATTAACCAGTATATCCCCAAGATGATAAGAACCTATTAGTGAAAATATCCAATTAGTTAGTGATAGAAACTCAAGTGAAAAACCTCTCAGGAAGGATAAGAGTGCAGATATCAATATAAAAAATAAAATTAATAAGTCAAAAATTAGATAATTTTGCAAAAATGGGCTCCGAGATTAATATATACCATTAATAAATTTTGAGAGTTGAACATTTCCTTTTTTTTTAATTTCATTGGATTTTCCATACCAAGAAATTGTTCCATTTTTTATGAAAGCAGTGTAATCAGAAAATTGATATACACTTCGCATATCATGAGTGATTGTAATCGTAGTGATTTTATTTTTTTTTTACTAATTTCTTAATTAGAATATTTATTTGTTCCCCAATTATTGGATCTAAACCTGTTGTTGGTTCATCAAGAATCAAAACCTCAGGCTTTTGTAAAATTGCTCTTGCTAACCCTACTCTTTTTTGGACACCAATTGATAGATTTGAGGGAAATTGCGATAGTATTGATTTAGGCAAAGAAACATCTCTTAGAATTTCGGAGAAGTCATTTGTTTGATTAGCAAACATTAAATTTTCTTTTA
>JBJKUQ010000020.1:0-26031 GCA_045563015.1 Alphaproteobacteria bacterium
ATATCATTAGTTTTTAAATTTGAAAAGCATAATTTACAATTTATTTCACGATTTTTTAAAAAAAATCGTGAAAAAGTAGATCAACCCACCAACCGTGATAAAAGA
Source organism: Alphaproteobacteria bacterium (assembly GCA_045563015.1). Classification (GTDB taxonomy): domain Bacteria; phylum Pseudomonadota; class Alphaproteobacteria; order Methylaequorales; family Methylaequoraceae. The sequence continues at coordinate 106 of JBJKUQ010000020.1, forward strand.
ATCTGCCAAATTAAACGCTGGCCAGTGAAATTCTTTATAGTAAATATCAATAAAGTCAATAACATATGACCTATATACTCTATCTAAACCATTGCCAATTGCCCCACCTAAAATAAGGGAAAGGCTTATTTTTTCTTTGAAACAATTATTTTTTCTTAAAAGAAAAATTATATACGCACAAATTATAAAAGATAAAACTCCAAGGTAGAATGAAATATTCCAAGATGATAAAATACCAAAACTTATGCCTCGATTTTCAACATAAACAATTCTTAACCATGATGTTACTTGCAAACTACTATAAAAATTAACTTTATTTGAAAGAATATAATATTTTGTTAATTGATCAGTTACGATTGTTAAAAAGACTACTAATATAACTAATAATTCTTTTTTTAAGAATCTAATCACTCTTATTAAGCACCTTTGAGCATCGCTTACATAATTCTTCTTTGTTATCATTTAGAATTTCAAAAATTTTCCAACATCTTGGACATTTCTGACCGTTACTTTTTTCTATTTTGACAAAGATTTTTTTATTTTCAGGGTATTCCTCAAAACTTTCATCCAAATTTTCTACAATCGAAAAATCTGATGAAATAAGAATTTCAGACATATCTATTAAACGTGCCAACTTTTTGTATTCCTCGTTAAAAAAAAAGAAGAATGGTTTCACCTCCATTGAGGATTTAATTAATTTTTCATTTCTTTTTTTTTCAACAAAAAATAAAAAAGCATCTCGAATTTCAAATATTTTAATCCAGATTTCACCTAATTTTTCATCATTCCAAGAATTATCTAAATCATTTTTTTTTAGAAAGTGACAACTTAATTCAGCTTTCGTATCAATTTCTTTTCTCCACGATTGCCAGGCTTCCTCGGTTGTAAAAGGAATTATTGGGGATAACCACTTAATAAGATTTTCAAATAAATGACTCATAACTGTCTTGGTTGAATTTGTAATTATGGAGTCCTTATCCTCACAATAAAGTGTGTCTTTTCTTATATCAAAAAAGAAAGATGAAAGCTCCATATTACAAAAATTAAGAATAGTTTGATAAGCTTTACTAAAATTAAATTCATCAAAAGATGCGTTAACTTCTTTATTTAAATTAAATATTTTATAAAGAATAAATTTTTCTAATTCAGGTAAGTCTTCATAATTAACTTTCTTACTACCATCCCAACCATTAATATTACCTAATATAAACCTCAGAGTATTACGGATTTTTCTGTAGCTTTCTGCATGTCTATCAAGATTTTGATAACTAATCCTAACATCCTCTGAAAAATTTGAGCTAGCAACCCAAATTCTTAATATATCCGCTCCATATTTATCAATAACCTCTTTAGGAGAAATTATATTGCCCAATGATTTCGACATTTTTTTTCCCTTTTCATCAATTACAAAACCATGGGTAAAAACAGTTTTATATGGACTTTTTTTATACACCCCACAAGATTGAACTATTGATGATTGAAACCAACCCCTATGTTGATCCGATCCTTCAAGATATAAATCAGCTTTTTCAATTCCTTTGTTTTTCAATACGTAAACATGACTTGTACCAGAATCAAACCAAACATCTAGAATTGAATTTACTTTTATAAAATCTTCTGAGTTATATTTTTCAGTAAGAAAACTGTCATTTTTCATACAAAACCAGCTATCAATTCCTTTTTCTTCAAGCACTGAAATAATTTTTTTATTTACTTCTTTATCTAATAAAGGTTCTTGAGTCTTTTTATCCAAGAAAATTGTTATTGGAACACCCCAATTTCTTTGCCTCGAAATACACCAATCTGGACGATCTTTTATCATAGATAAAATTCTATTTTTACTATTTTTAGGAACCCAACTAACATTTTCAATCTCATTTAAAGTTTTATTTCTCAAATTATTTTTTTCCATTGAAATAAACCACTGTGATGTAGCCCTATATATCAAGGGAGCCCCAGATCTCCATGAATGAGGGTAACTGTGATTATAGTCTTTTGCGCTAATTAGATTTCCAGACGCATGTAACTCTTTTATAACAATATTATCTGCTTTAAAAACATGAATTCCCTGGAATGATTTAATGTTTTTTTCGTATACTCCCTTGGAGTTAATTGTTGAATTATTACCCAGATCATACTTTTGCCCTAACTCAAAATCTTCCAAACCATGATTTGGCGCTATATGAACAAATCCAGTTCCAGTATCGTCCGTAACATGACTACTAGGAAATATTTTTACATCAAATTCAAATCCTTTATTTTTTAATGGGTGCATACAAACTAGATCTTCTAAATCGTTTGAACTAATTTTATTTTTAACTTCATATTTTTTGATTCCATGCTCAATAATAAAATTTTCAACCAAATTTTCAGAAATAATTAATGTCTCTCCAATCTTCAAATTTAATTCTGGCAAATCTTCATTTATTTTGACCATCAAATACTCTAATTCACTCGAATATGCTATTGCTTTATTACATGGAATTGTCCAGGGTGTGGTAGTCCAAATTATAATCGATATTTTATCTTTATTTTTTAAAGGAAATTTTACAAAAATAGATTTAGAGATCTTGTCATGGTATTCAATTTCTGCCTCAGCTAAGGCTGTTTGCTCAACAACTGACCACATAACTGGTTTAAATCCTAAATATAGGTCTCCAGACTCAAAAAACTTTAATAATTCTCGAACAATTGTAATTTCTGAATCTTTATTCATTGTCAAATATATTTCTTTCCAATCGGTCTGAAGTCCAAAGCGTTTAAATTGATCTTTTTGTTCATTGACCCAATGATTTGCAAAATCTCTGCATTCTTTTCTGAAGGTTTCTAATTTGACATCATTCTTTTCTTTGCCTTTCTTCTTAAACTGCTCTTCAATTTTCCACTCAATCGGTAAGCCATGACAATCCCAGCCTGGCCTGTAATCAACATTTAATTTTTTTTGGAACTTCTCTCTACAAATTATATCTTTTAGAATTTTATTAAGTGCATGACCCAGATGAAGATCTCCATTTGCATAAGGTGGGCCGTCGTGTAAAACGTAACTTTTAAATTTAGAGCTATTCTTTTTTAAAACTTCATAAATATTATTGTCATCCCAAAACTTAATCCAATTATATTCCGTAGTTGACAGATTAGCCTTCATTGAAAAGTTTGTTGATGGTAAATTAATTGTTTTTGAATAGTTCATTATTTTTTACACTATTGATATCTTTTATAATTTGATCTTTTAATTTCTCAATAGATTCAAATTTTTTTTCACTTCTAATAAAATTAATAAAACTAACCTTAATTTTTCTACCATATATTTCTTCATTAAAATTAAAAATATGAACCTCAAGAATTGGATGTTTTTTTTTAAAAGTTGGCTTCACTCCATAATTCGCAATTCCATATAAATTCTTATTTGAAAGTTTTTCTAAAAAGTTAACTTTTACTGCATAAACACCAAATTTTAAATCACAATAATTGTTTATTTTTAAGTTAGCAGTTTTAAAACCTAACATTCTAGCTTTCTTTTCACCACTCACAACTCTTGATGTAACTTCCCATTTTCTTGAAAGAATATTATTTGCATGTTCTATATTTCCTTTTCTTAAATAGTTTCTTACTAATGAAGAAGATATTTCCAAATTGTTTTCTCTTAATTCTGATACTTCAGAAAAACCAAATTTCTTGTTTGTTTTACAATGATCTCGAATTAATTTCACATTCCCCAATTGATTATTACCAAAAACAAAATCAAATCCAGTCACAACATGATTGACTTTTAACTTGTTTGTAAGAATTTTTTCTAAAAACTCCTTAGCAGAAATCTTTACTAATCTTTTATTAAATCTGATGCTCAATAAAAAATCAATTTTCATTTTTTTTAATAATTCATATTTTGAACGAAATGGAGTTAATCTAAAAAAATCATACTTTTCAGAAAAATAGGATTTAGGGTGAGGTTCGAAAGACATAACTCCGACTTTAAGTTTTTTATTCTTAGAGATTTCTAATGCTTTATTTATTACCTCGAGATGCCCTTTGTGTAAGCCATCAAAATTTCCAATTGCAATTACAGAGTTTTTAAAATTCTCTGGCAAAATGAATGATCTAAAAACTTTCATTAATTATAAGTCTTTTTTCGAATCAACCAAAACTAATGCTTCACCAGTAATAATTTTTTTTTCTGAAATGAAGCTTTCTGTAATTAAAAGAACTCTTTTCTTCAACAAATCTATATTCTTTATAGTTACTTTTGTTACCACCTCATCGTCAATAAAAACTGGGGCAAGAAACTTTAAGTTTTGGCTCAAATAAATACTACCAGGCCCAGGAAGTTTCGTTGCAATTACTGTTGAGATTAAACTTGCAGATAAAAAACCGTGGGCAATTCTTTCTTTAAATATCGTTTTTTTTGCAAAATCATCATTAACATGTACAGGGTTCGTATCCCCTGTAAGGGTTGAAAAATCCATAATATCTTTTTCTGTAATTTTTTTTTGGAGACTTACGCTTTGTCCAACGCTTAAATCTTCTACAAAATAACCATGTAATTTTTTATAAATATTATTACTCATATCAAATTTTTCCACAAATATTACCAAGAAAAATTAGTAAAGCTAAATATATATTATTCGCTTGAATAAAAATAACAATTTAGAAAACATTTTTTTAATCAAGGTCCAGTAGAGTTTTAGAAAAATCATTGGCTTTGAAATCAATCAAATCATTTTTTTGTTCACCTACACCAATTGATAGTATTGGAATTCTTAACTGATCTGCTATTGGAACTAAAACACCACCTTTGGCTGTTCCATCAAGCTTAGTAATTATAAGACTATTTATATTACATATATCTCTAAAGACTTCTGCTTGTTTGATAGAATTTTGTCCAATATTTCCATCTAAAACCAAGGAAATTTCATTAGGATAGGATTTGTCTATTTTTTTTATAACTCTTATTATTTTTGATAATTCGTTCATTAGATCAGCTTTATTATGAAGTCTGCCTGCTGTGTCAATTATTAATACATTAATGTTTTTTTCTATAGCTTTTTGAATTGATTCATACGCTAATGCAGCGGGGTCTGAACCTTCTTTACCAGAAAAGAACTCTGCATTTGTTCTTTGAGACCAAATTTTAAGTTGTTCAACTGCAGCAGCTCTGAAGGTATCGGCGGCAACTAAACCAACCTTTTTTTTATTACTAATTAACTTGTGAGCTATTTTTCCGACTGTAGCAGTTTTACCAACACCATTTACACCTACAACTAGGAATACAAATAATTTAGATTTTATATCTAATTTCTTTTCTAGAGGTTCCAAAATTTTTTTTATTTTTTTTTGAATTATTTCTTTTACTTTTTTGGGTGTAGGTTCAATAATTTTTGATTTTGCTAAATCATCAATAACTTGGGATGAAAAGCTAACTCCTAGATCTGAAGAAATCAGTAAATCTTCAAGTTCTAAGAGCATTTTTTCATCAATTTTTTTTCCCTTTACAACTTTTTTAATTCCCTCAGAGATTTTCTCTGAAGATTTTGAAAGCCCAGATTTTAGTTTTTTAAACCATCCAAAAACCATAAGATTAACTAGCTAAAAATTTTCCATCTTTAATTGATTTTAATTTAACTTTAATAATTGACCCTGCCATTTTTTTTGATGATGAAGTTTTAAAATTTAAATTAACTTTAAAAAAATTGTCCGTATAACTTCTTTTATTTGACTCATAAAGAATATTGACATTCTTTCCTATTTGATCATTCATTATCTTTGAAAGAATATTTGAGGCAAACCTTCTTGCATATTTTATTCTATTTTTTATGTCCTTAGAATTTACCTGAGGCATCTTGGATGCTGGAGTTCCTTTTTTTGGTGAAAAAGGGAAAAAATGTACATTTGAAAAATTACACTCGGATATTAGATTAAGTGAATTTTCAAATTTTTTTTCATCCTCTGTAGGAAAACCAATAATTATGTCGGCACCAAATGTTAAATCTTTTCGTGACCGCTTTAAGTCATTACAAATATCTATTACATCTTCCCTGTTGTGTCTTCTTTTCATTCTTTTCAATATTAAATTATCTCCGGATTGAACAGAAAAATGGATATGAGGCATAATTCTTTTTTCAAATTTAAAAAGTTCTATAAGGTCTTCATCAACTTCTGCTGGATCAATTGAAGACAATCTCAACCTCCTAAGATTTGGATGAAGTTTAAAAATTCTTTTTAACATATTTCCTAATTTAGGTTTACCAGGAAGATCATGTCCATATGATGTTAAATCAACTCCTGTTAATACAATCTCTTTAAACCCTTTTTCTATAAGGATTTGAACTCTTCTTGATACTTCTCCAACTGGCAAACTCACAGAATCGCCTCTTCCGAATGGTATAATACAAAATGTACATCTATGATCACAACCCTGTTGTATCTGAATAGTTGCTCTTGTTCTAGATAATGTCTCTATTGGTATATCCGGGAATTTGTAAAATGCACTTTTAATCAGTTTTTGCGTATACACATCAGAATTTGTCTTATGTTTATTATCAATAATTTTTGTTACATTTTTTAATTTTTTAAAGTGTTCAGGTTCAATTTGACTTGCACAACCAGTTATAAAAATTTCTTTATTGGGATATTTAACTGCTGCCTTTTTTACCTCCACTATAGATTTTCGAACAGCATTATTAGTTACAGCACAAGTATTAATTACAACTTTATTATTAATTTTATTTTTGGAAAGTATAGAATTAATAATATCAGACTCAAAAAAATTAAGCCTGCAACCTAAATTTATAACTTTTGATTTATCTTTTTTGAGCATCATAAAAATTTTTTAGATTTATTTTCCCTTCAAAAACTTCTGAAGCTTCACCAATCATAAAAATATGATTATTAACAGATATTTCAACCTTAATCGTTCCTCCAAGCATTTTCACCAAAACCTTATTGTCTACCAAGTTCATTTTAGATGTAGCTACCACACTTGCGCAAGCTCCTGTTCCACAGGCGTTCGTCAATCCAACACCACGTTCATTTGTTAAAACAGAGATAGCTTTTTTAGATTCTATTTTGACAACAGATATATTCACACCATCTTTAAAAATTTTCGTTTCAAATACTTTATTTGAATCTACTAGTAATTTTTTTTTATCAAGCTCCTCTACAACAAAAACTAAATGTGGGTTTCCAATATTTACAGCATAACCCTTTTTTAAATATTCAAAATCAAAACCCAAATCATAGCAATTTAATTCTTTTGATAATGGTATATCATTCCATTTAAATTTCGGAACTCCAATATCAACATTGATCAAATTATCTTCCCCAATTTCAATATCAATTAGACCAGCTTTTGTTTCGACAACACAAATTTTTGAATTGCATCTTTTATAATGCATTTTTCCAATACATCTCAGAGCGTTTCCGCATATTTCAGCAGACGAACCATCAGAATTAAAAAAAAGAGCTTGATAATTTGCCAAATCACTTTGTACTTTATTGAGGATTACAACCATATCACATCCAATACCTTTTTTTCTATCAGAAAGTGCACGGATTACATTAGCTTTTGGAATATTCACTTCATCAAATAGAATGACAAAATCATTTCCTAAACCATGCATTTTTATAAAATTTTTAAAAACCATAGCAATTTAATAAAATAACTTTATGAAGTTATCTTTTTTTGATATAAAGACAATAAATTTATTAGTCAGTCCACGAGTATCGTGCACTGACTTTTTTTGTATGTAATAAATATTATATGTTTGAAAATTTAACAAAAAGAATTTCAAGTGTCTTTGACAAACTTAAAGGTAAAGGAGTTATTGATGATAATTCTCTTAATGAAGCCTTAAGAGAAATTAGAATTGCTCTATTAGAGTCAGATGTTTCCATCTCAATAGCCAAAAATTTCATTGAAAAAATACGTGAAAAATCACTCGGTCAAGAAGTAATTAAAAGTGTTTCACCTGGACAGATGGTTATTAAAATTGTTAACGATGAACTTACTCAACTATTGGGATCAGATAATAGTGAAATAAAAATAGATTCAAAACCCCCAACTTTGATTATGATGGTCGGGCTTCAAGGTTCTGGTAAAACTACTTCCACAGCAAAGCTTTCAAAGTGGATAGAAAAAAATAAAAAAAAAAAAGTAATAATGGCTTCTCTTGATGTATATAGACCTGCAGCTCAAGAGCAACTTATCTCATTGGCAAAAAGTAACAGTTTAAATGTTTTAGAGAAACAAGATAAAAAAACACCACTTGAAATAACAGAAATTGCATTCAAAAAAGCTATTGATGAAAAATTTGACATATTAATCCTCGATAGTGCAGGAAGAAACCATATTGATAAAAAAATGATGGAAGAAATTAGTGTAATCTCAAAAAAATTAAAATTTACAGAAATCTTTTTTGTAAGCGACTCGATGACAGGACAAGATGCCGTAAACACAGCTAAAAGTTTTTCTGAAAAAATTGATCTGACAGGAATAATTTTAACACGAGTTGATGGTGACGGTAGAGGTGGAGCCGCTCTATCAATGAGAGAGATAACTCAGAAACCTATCAAATTTATTGGAGTGGGTGAAAAAATTGATGATATAGAAATTTTTCACCCCAGTCGAATTGCCAATAGAATTTTAGGTATGGGCGATGTTGTAACATTGGTTGAAAAAGCAGCAGAGCAAATAAATCAAGAAGATGCCGAAAAACTTCAAAAAAAGATCTTAAAAGGAAGGTTCTCATTAGCTGATTATTCCAGCCAACTAGACCAACTTACTAACATGGGTGGAATTAAAGGGCTATTAAAATATTTGCCGGGCATGAATAACATGAAAGAAAAAGTTGAAGAGTCATTAGGAAAAGAAGATATATTCAAAAAACAAAAAGCGATTATTAACTCGATGACAAAAAAAGAAAAGGTTTTTCCAGATTTGATAAAAGCATCTAGAAAAATTAGAATTTCTAAAGGTTCAGGAACTTCCGTTCAAGATATAAACAAACTTATTAAACAATTTAAAAAAATGAGCAAAATGATGAAAAATGTTGGGAAAAACAGAGATTTAGAAAATTTAATGAAGTCTGGTAAAGCTAACGATCTAAACTCATTACTAAATAAAAATTAAACTACTTTAAAAGAAAGGAAAAAAAATGGCTGTTGCTTTAAGATTATCAAGAGGAGGTTCCAAAAAAAGACCTTTTTTTAGAATTGTTGCTGCGGATGTTCGTGCACCTAGAGATGGAAGATTTTTAGAACGACTAGGAACTTATAACCCAATGCGTTCAAAGGATGATCCCAGCAGAGTGATGTTAAATACTGAAAGGATAAAGTATTGGCTTTCAGTGGGCGCAAAGCCAACTGAAAAAGTACAAAGATTTCTTTCAGATGTTAAGTTAGCTGAAAAACCAATTGTCAACAAACAAACTAAGCAAGATAAACCTAGAAAGAAAACATTGGAAAAAATTAAAGCTAAAGATGAAAAATTAAAGTCTAAACAAGAAATGAGTAATGCTGCAGAAACTGCCTCATCAGTAACAAACGGCGCCACAGAAAAACCAGTGGAAACAACGCCACCAGCACCCGATGCAACTGCAGAAAAACCAGTGGAAACAACGCCACCAGCACCCGATGCAACTGCAGAAAAACCAGTGGAAACAACGCCACCGGCACCCGATACAACTGCAGAAAAACCAGTGGAAACAACGCCACCAGCACCCGATGCAACTGCAGAAAAACCAGTGGAAACAACGCCACCAGCATCCGATACAACTACAGAAAAACCAGTGGAAACAACGCCACCAGCACCCAATACAACTGCAGAAAAACCAGTGGAAAAAACGCCACCAGCACCCGGTGCAACTGCAGAAAAACCAGTGGAAATTCCTTCAGCTACAGATGAAAACCAAGTTGAAGTCACTTCAAAGGCAGATACACCTGAAGATAAACCCAAAACAAGTTGATTAGAGAAAAAGTTTATAGATGAATTTCAAATTTCAATCAGAGGAAAAAAATACTAAAGAAAAAAAATATCATAGTTGCTAAATTTGGTCGATCTATCGGGATAAATGGGGAAATTCTCATACTCAACTTTATGTCAACTAAGAAAAATATTTTAAAGCATTCAACTTTCTTTCTCTCTAATAATGAAACAATAAAGTTAAATATAAGAGAAAAAAATAATAAATTCGTTTCAACAATTGAAAACATATCAAATGTAGACGAAGTTAAGAAATTTACAGGAAAATTAATTTATTTAGAAAAAAAATCTCTGCCAAAACCAAAAAAAAATCAATATTACTTTAATGATTTAGAACAAATGAATGTCTATATTGATAAAAAAATAATTGGAAAAGTAGAAAAAGTTCTTAATCATGGTGCTGGAGATTATCTTGAAATAACTTTCAATAACAAAGAAATCTTAGTACCATTTAACTGTGATCATATTTTAAAAGTTGATGTGTTAAAAAATGAATTGCATTTAAACACAGATTATTATGAAATTTAATATTTTAACTCTTTTTCCTCAGATGTTTCCTGGTCCTTTGGAATATTCATTAATTGGTAAAAGTTTAAAAAAAGGACTGTTTGAAATTAACACAATTGATATTAGAGATTATGCCTTAAATAATTCTAAATCTGTAGATGACTCCCCATTTGGCGGCGGACCTGGAATGATAATAAAACCTGATGTATTACAGAATGCAATAAAATCAGTGAAAAAAAATAAAACTTTTTATTTTTCCCCAACTGGGAAAAAAATAGATCAAAAATTTATACAAAAAGTCTCAAAGGAGAAAGAAATTACATTAATCTGCGGTAGATATGAGGGTGTAGACCAAAGATTCTTAGATTTCAATAAAATTGAAGAAATTTCAGTAGGTGATTATATTCTCTCTGGAGGCGAAGTTGCTAGTTTTATTTTAATTGATGCTTGCGTAAGATTGATTCCTAAAGTATTAGGTAATACAAAAAGTTTAGATTCAGAGAGTTTTCATAACAACTTACTAGAATATTCTCAATACACCAAACCTTCTGAATGGAATAAGATGAGTGTACCAGAAGTTCTTCTAAGTGGAAATCATGAGAAAATTTCTAATTGGAGATTGAAAAACTCTCTGGAAAAAACTAAAAAGGTAAGACCAGATTTGTATAAATTATATCTAAAAGATAAGAAGAGGAAAATATGAATAATACTTTACAAAATTACGAAGAAAATCATTTGAAGGAATTAATGAATGGAAAAGAATACCCAAGTTTTAACCCTGGTGACACACTAAAAGTTCATCTAAAAGTAAAAGAAGGTGAAAAAGAAAGAATTCAGGTCTTTGAAGGAGTTTGTATCGCAAAGAAAAATGCGGGTATTAACTCCTCTTTTACGATTAGAAAAATATCTTATGGTGAAGGAATTGAAAGAGTGCTTCCTTTGTTTTCTCCACAAATTAATAAGATTGAATTAGTAAAAAGTGGTGATGTAAGAAGATCTAAACTCTACTACTTAAGAAAAAGAAGTGGAAAATCTGCAAGAATTTCTGAAAAAAATGTTTTCAATAAAGATATAAAGAAGGATTCTGTTGAAGTTTCTTCGAAAGATATTAAGGGTAAAACTATTGAAAAAAACACTCAAAATCAAAAAACACAGAATGAAGAAAAAGAAAAACAAATTAAGGATAATTCAGTAAATAAAGATGGAAAAGAAACTGAAGATAAAAGTTAAATTATTGAGCTTTCTTTAGTTATTATGAAACCACAGACATTATTTGATAAGATTTGGAACGCACATATTGTCTCAGAAAAAGACAATGGTGAATGTTTAATATATATTGATAGACATTTGGTTCATGAAGTGACAAGCCCCCAAGCATTTGAAGGCTTAAGAAATAATAAAAGGAAAGTTAGAAGACCGGAACTTACTCTTGCTGTTCCAGATCATAATGTCCCTACAACTAACAGAACACATGGAATAAAAGATGAAGAATCAAAAGTTCAAATTGAAACATTAATTACAAATTGTAAAGAATTCGGGGTTCCTTTTTTTCAAATCAATGATATAAGACAAGGCATTGTTCATATTATAGGACCTGAACAAGGATTCACTTTGCCTGGAACAACATTAGTTTGTGGTGACTCTCACACATCAACTCACGGAGCATTTGGTTCCCTTGCTTTTGGAATTGGTACTTCAGAAGTTGAACATGTTCTTTCAACACAAACTTTAATTTCTAAACCAGCAAAAAATTATCTGATAAAATTTAATGGCAAGCTAGGAAATGGTGTCTCTTCTAAAGATATTATTTTACATTTAATTGGAAAAATTGGAACAGCTGGAGGCACTGGTTTTGTTTTTGAATATGCTGGTAACACTATAAGAAATTTGTCAATTGAAGAAAGAATGACAATTTGTAATATGTCAATTGAAGCCGGAGCGAGAGCAGGTCTAATCAGTCCAGATGAAAAAACTTTTAAATATTTGAAAGATAAACCTCTATCACCAAAAAATCAAAACTGGGATGATGCTATTAAATATTGGATGAGTTTGGGTAGTGATAAAGATGCCACTTATGACAAAACTTTATCAATTAATGCATCAGAAATTGAACCTCAAGTAACATGGGGTACAAGTCCGGAAGATGTTCTATCAATAAACTCAAGGATACCTAGTCCAAATAGTTATAATAATTCTGAAAAAAAAAAGTCAGTTGAAAGATCTCTAGAATATATGGGACTAAGTCCTGGTCAATTAATCTCTGACATTGAAATAGACACAGTCTTCATCGGTTCATGTACTAATGGTCGTATAGAGGACCTAAGGAAAGCAGCTGATATTTTAAAAGGAAACAAGGTTAATAAAAATACTAAAGCGTTTGTTGTTCCAGGATCAGGGCTTGTTAAAAAAAAAGCAGAAATAGAGGGGTTAGATAAAATTTTTATTGAAGCTGGTTTTGAATGGAGAGACCCCGGTTGTTCAATGTGTCTTGCAATGAATTCAGACAAATTAAGACCACAAGAAAGATGTGCATCTACATCTAATAGAAATTTTGAAGGCAGGCAAGGTCGAGGAGGAAGAACTCACTTGGTAAGTCCAGAAATGGCTGCGGCGGCGGCAATTAAAGGCAAACTTTTTGATGTGAGAAAAATTTAGTTATGGAAAAATTTGATCAAATAACTGGTGATATTGCTACTCTAGAATTTTCAAATATTGATACAGACATGATAATTCCAAAGCAATTTTTAAAAACCATTAAAAGAAGTGGTCTTAGTCGAGGTTTATTCTTTGAGATGAGATTTGATCAAAACGGAAAAGTAAACTCAGATTTTATTCTAAACAAAAAACCTTTTGATAAAGCTAAAATTTTATTATCATTTGATAATTTTGGTTGTGGCTCTTCGCGTGAACATGCACCTTGGGCCATACTTGACTTTGGAATCAAAGCTGTCATTGCAAAAAGTTTTGCAGATATTTTTTATAACAATTGTTTCAAAAATGGTATACTTCCAATTATACTTAAAGGTAACGAAGTAAATAAAATTCTATCACAAGTTAAAGAAGGAAATTATAATTTTTCTATCAATTTAAAAGACCAAAAAATATCTAACAAGAATATAACTATCTCATTTGAAATTGATTCATATAAAAAAGAATGTCTGCTGAATGGTTGGGATGAAATTGATCTTACATTAAAGGAAAAAAAATTGATCTCAAAATTTGAAAAAAAAATTAGCAATTGGATTCTACCTAACAAGAATAATGAATAAAAGTTTGAAAATATCTTTGTTACCAGGTGACGGAATTGGAAAAGAGATTGCAGAAGAATCCAAAAAAATATTTAATTGGATAGACCAAAACACCAAACTCGAAATTATTCTTCAAGAAGATATTGTCGGAGGAGAATCGATTGACAAAAATGGCACCCCCTTAACAGATAAAACTTTGGAAAAGATTTCTGAAACAGATGCAATTCTTTTGGGTGCTGTTGGAGGACCAAAATGGGAAATTTTACCATTTGATAAGAGGCCAGAAAGAGGTCTTCTAAAAATAAGAAAAGACCTTGATCTTTTTGCTAATTTAAGGCCTGCAACAGTTTTAAAACCATTAATTAATTCATCAACACTTAAACCAGAAATTATAAAAGACCTAGACATACTTATTATTAGAGAATTAACAAGTGGTATATATTTTGGAGAACCAAGAGGTGTTAAAAAAATTTCCAAAAAAGAAAAAAAAGGGTTTAATACACTTGTGTACACAACAACAGAAATTGAGAGAATTGGACATATAGCTTTTAAGACTGCATCAACTAGATCTAAAAAATTGTGCTCAGTTGATAAAGCCAATGTTTTAGAATCAACTGAGTTGTGGAGAGATGTAATGACCTCTATTTCAAAAAATTACCCTGATGTTGAACTTTCTCATATGTATGTTGACAATGCCTCCATGCAACTTGTTAGAAACCCAAATCAATTTGATGTAATAGTTACAACTAACATGTTTGGTGACATACTATCTGATTGTGCTTCAATGCTGACAGGTTCATTAGGTATGTTGCCATCAGCCTCTATTGGAAAAAAAATTGAAGGTAAATGTAATGCAATGTACGAACCCGTTCACGGTTCTGCTCCTGACATAGCTGGAAAAAACCAAGCAAACCCACTAGCAATGATATCAAGTTTGGCAATGATGTTTAAATACACTTTTTCAAGAGAGGATATTTATTCAAAGATCAATAAGGCTATAATCTCCATCTTAGATAAAGGGTATAGAACAAAAGATATACATTCAAAAAATAATAAATTAGTTTCTACATCTGAAATGGGTGACTTAGTTATAAAGGAATTGGAAAATGAAAAAATATAATGTTGTAATTATAGGTGCCACTGGAAACGTTGGAAGAGAAATTCTCAATATTTTGGATCAAAGAGAATTTCCAATTAAAAATATTACTGCATTGGCTTCCCCAAAATCGGAAGGTCAGATCATTTCATATGGGAATGATAAAGAAATTAATATTAAAAACCTGGAAACATATGATTTTAAGGACATTGATATAGTTTTATCGTCGGCAGGTTCTAGCATATCTGAAAAGTATGCTCCTAAAGCAGCTAAAGCAGGGGCTATTGTAATAGATAACACATCTTTTTTCAGAATGAAAAAAGATATTCCCTTAATCATCCCTGAGGTAAATCCAGGTGATTTAATAGCTTTTAAAAAAAAAAGAATTATTGCAAATCCAAATTGTTCAACAATCCAAATGGCAGTTGCCATAAAACCAATAAACGATCTATTTAAAATTAAAAAAATAATTGTCTCAACTTATCAGTCAACTTCAGGAGCAGGAAAAATTGCAATGGATGAATTGTTTTATCAAACATTAGATGTATACAAAAATAAACCATTGACACCAAGTTTTTTTACTAAAAGAATTTCTTTTAATTTGATTCCACATATTGATGATTTTTTAGAAAATGGCGAAACCAAAGAAGAAATGAAAATGATTGAAGAGACTCAAAAAATTCTTGGTTCGAAAATTGATATTTTTGCAACATGTGTAAGAGTTCCGGTCTTCGTTGGTCATGCAGAATCAATTTATTTAGAGACTGAAAAATCTGTAGATTTAAAAAAATTAATTACAAAAATGAAAAAAATCTCAGGAATAAGTTTGGTTGATAAAAGAATTGATGGGGGCTATGTTACCCCAGATGAAGTTGCAGGTGAAGATGATGTTTTTATAAGCAGAATGAGAAAATCAGGGAGTAAAAATTTAGGGTTATGGGTTGTTGCCGATAATCTTAGAAAAGGAGCTGCACTAAATTCTGTACAAATTGCTGAATTACTTATACAAAAATATTTAAAATGAACAAGAATTTTAAAAGTAGATATTTTGAAGATTATTCATTAAATGAAACAATTAATCACAGTGTTCCAAGAACAATTACACACGGTGATGTTTCTCTATACCTTGCCACAACAGGAAGCAGATTTGCACTTAATTATTCGAAAGAATTTTCTGAAAAACTTGGTTTCAAAAAACAACCTCTTGATGATATTTTAGTATTTCATATGGTTTTTGGAAGAACTGTTCCTGACTTGTCTTTAAATGCTATTGCAAATTTAGGTTATGCAGGTGTTAAGTTTTGCAAACCCGTTTTTGTTGGTGATACTGTAACAGCTACTTCTAAGATTATTGGTCTAAAAGAAAATTCAAACGGAAAAACTGGAACTGTTTATGTAGAGTCAGTTGGAAAAAATCAAAATGGAGAAGTCGTATTGTCCTATTTTAGGTGGCTTATGATGAGAAAGAAAAAACAAGGAGTTATTGATTCCTATGACAACTCAGTTCCTAATCTTCCTGAGGAAGTTAATGTTAATGAATTTGAAGTGTCAGACGAAATTAATACGGATAATTGGTCATCTGAAATAACAGGAAGTGATTTTTTTTTCAAAGATTATGAAGTTGGAGAAGAAATAGATCATCTTGATGGTCAAACTATTGAGGAAGCAGAACATCAGTTAGCAACAAGACTCTATCAAAATAATGCTAGAGTCCACTTTAATAATCACATTGAAAAAGATGGTCGTTTTGGAAAAAGAATAATTTATGGAGGCTATATAATTTCATTAGCACGTGCAATTAGTTGTAACGGACTAGCTAATGCATATAAAATTGCTGCTATCCATTCAGGAAAGCATTCATCACCAACATTTTCTGGAGATACTATTTATGCATGGTCAAAAATTTTGAATAAAGAAAAAATTAATGATAAAATTGGATCTTTAAAAATCAGAACCATCGCCTCTAAAAACGATTCAAATATAAGTTTTCCTAAATCGAATGAACTTTCACAAAACATTGTTTTAGACTTAACTTATTCAGTTCTAATGCCAATAAAATAAAAATGAAAAAGTCTGAACTTCCAATATCACCTCATCTACAAATTTATAAGCCGCAAATAACTTCAATTTTATCCATCACTCACAGAGTTACCGGGTTTTGTCTAAACCTTATAATTGTTTTATTAAGTTTGTGGACACTTAGTATTGCATTGGGCGAAGATTATTACATTTTTTTTGTTCAAGTATACAATATGCTAATTACAAAATTAGTTATATCAATCGGTCTTTTTGGATTTTTTTTTCATGCATTGAATGGTATTAGGCATATTTTCTGGGACTTTGGTTTTTTCATTAACAATCTATCTTCATCAATTTTAGGTTATATAGTTCTGGCCTTTGCCACGTTTTTATCAATATTAGTTATATTCAAATTAGGGATTTTTTGAATGAAATTTGACTATTCTCTGAGTTGGATTCTCCAAAAAGTTTTAGCCATAATTTTTTTATTAGCTTTGATATATATTTGTATTTCATTGGTTGATATTTCTCTTCAGAGTCACTCTGAGGTTACCGCATGGTTTTTGAATAAATTGAATCTCACTGTTTTCTTGATTCTTTTTACAAGTATAATTTTTCATTCAAACCTTGGTTTAAATTCAATAATAGATGATTACATCCATGATGAAAGAAACAAAAAAAAAATAAAACTTTTGAAAAATACATTTTTAATGATTATTTACTTAATAACATTAATAAGTTTAATCTCTCTATAGAAATTTCTCAAATATGAGTGAAATTAAAAAATTAGAATTTGATGTAGTAGTAGTTGGTGCCGGTGGTTCGGGTCTAAGGGCAGTGATGGGAAGTGCATCTGCCAATCTAAAGACAGCATGTATATCTAAAGTATTTCCAACTAGAAGTCATACCGTAGCTGCTCAAGGAGGTATAAGTGCTGCCTTGGGAAATATGGGTGAAGATGATTGGAAGTGGCACATGTATGATACGGTAAAAGGTTCTGATTGGCTTGGGGATCAAGATGCAATTGCATTTATGTGTAAAGAAGCTCCCGAGGCTGTTATTGAACTTGAACATTATGGGGTACCATTCTCAAGAACTGATGAAGGAAAAATTTATCAAAGACCTTTTGGAGGTATGACAACTCACTTTGGTGAAGGTATTGCCCAAAGAACATGTGCTGCAGCAGACAGAACAGGCCATGCAATGCTTCATACTCTTTATCAACAATCTCTATCACATGAAGCAGAGTTTTTTATTGAATATTTCGTAATTGACTTAGTCATGAACAAAAAAAATGAGTGTTGCGGCGTAATTACAATTAATCTTAATGATGGAAAGTTTTATTTATTCTCATCAAAAATGGTTATCCTAGCAACTGGTGGCTATGGTAGAGCATATTTTTCATGTACATCAGCCCACACATGTACAGGTGATGGTGGAGGAATGACGCTCAGAGCTGGTTTACCTCTTCAAGATATGGAGTTTACACAATTTCACCCAACAGGTATTTATGGTGTTGGTGTTTTAATTACTGAAGGTGCACGAGGTGAGGGAGGTTACCTAACAAACTCAAAAGGAGAAAGATTTATGGAACGATATGCTCCATCCGCCAAGGACCTTGCAAGTAGAGATGTAGTTTCTAGATCTATGACAACTGAAATTATTGAAGGTAGAGGTTGTGGTCCGAAAAAAGATCATATTCACCTTAACTTGAGCCATCTGGATCATAAAGTTCTTGAAGAGAGGCTTCCAGGCATAACTGAATCTGCAAGAATATTTGCTGGTGTTAATGTCAAAAAAGACCCAATACCTGTACAACCTACAGTACATTACAATATGGGTGGTATACCAACTAATATTCATGGAGAAGTTCTAAGCCTTGACAAAACAGGAAAAGAAAAAATTGTTAGAGGTCTTATGTCAGTTGGTGAAGCTGCATGTGTTTCTGTTCATGGAGCTAATAGACTTGGTTCAAATTCATTACTCGATTTAGTAGTTTTTGGCAAATCAGCTGCTAATAGGTGTAAAAAAATTATTAACCCAAAAACAAAAAACAAACCAATTAAAGATTCTGATTTCATAGAACCCTTAAAGAGATTTGAAAAGATATTAAATTCATCAGGCAAAAAATCTATCTCAGATATTAGAAAAAGAATGCAACATATTATGCAAAACTATTGCCCTGTATATAGATCAGGAAAATTAATGAAAGAAGGCAGAAAAAAACTTTTAGAACTTTTTGAAGATTTTAAAAAAATAAAAATTAATGATAAAACTGTTGTTTGGAATACCGAAGTGATTGAAGCATATGAATTACAAAACCTTCTATTACAGGCCCTAGCAAGTATTGATTCAGCCCTAAACAGAACTGAAAGTAGAGGTGCACATGCTAGAATGGACCACTTGAATAGAAATGACAAAAAATGGATGAAACACACCATGGTCTCAGTCAATGTTAAAGGTAAATCAAAAATCCAATACAGAAACGTCAATCTTAAGACAAACTCAAAAGAAATAAAAACTATTGAACCTAAGGCAAGAGTTTATTAGCTTAGTATTATGGTTGAACTTACATTACCAAAAAACTCTAAAATTATTGAAGGAAAAGTTTTTGGAAAAAAAAAGAAAAACTCATTTTGCTTCAATATTTATAGATGGAACAGAGAATCTGGACAGAACCCAAGAATTGATAAATATTATATTGATAAAACAAAATTAGGCCCGATGGTCCTAGACGCATTAATGTTCATAAAAAATGAAATAGACCCAACACTTACTTTTAGAAGATCCTGTAGAGAAGGAATATGTGGTTCATGCTCAATGAATATTAATGGAACTAATACTTTAGCATGCCTTAAACCACTTCAGAATGAAAGTAGTTTTGACATTTTTCCCCTTCCTCACATGAAAGTTGTAAAAGACCTTGTTCCAGATCTCGATGAATTTTATGAACAATATAAGTCTATAAAACCATGGGTAGTTAATTCCAAAAAAGGTAAAAAGGAAAATATACAAACTCAAGAAGATAGAAAAAAGCTTGATGGTCTTTATGAATGTGTCTTGTGTGCATGTTGCTCAACTTCATGTCCAAGTTATTGGTGGAATAGCGATAAATTTTTAGGTCCCGCAATTCTTCTTCAAGCCTATCGCTTCATAGTTGATAGTAGAGATAAGAATAAAAAAGAAAGATTAGAACTATTAAAAGATAAATTTAAATTATATAGGTGTCATACTATTATGAATTGTACAAAAACTTGTCCTAAAAACCTTAATCCAGCAAAAGCAATTGCGGAAATTAAAAAATTGCAGGTTAATTCTTAATATTGAGAAATTTAGGCCAAAGAATAATAGATTACCTTAAAGAGCAAAATCATATAAACCCAAATTCTTGTCAAATTAATGCGATTAATATTATTGATGATAATATTAATCTAAATTTGAAAAAAAGGTTTTTGTTTTTTTTTAAAAAAAAATTACCCGGCATTTATATTTATGGATCAAATGGTGTTGGAAAATCCGTAATTCTTAAAGCACTACATGTACTTTACAAAAAATCTGAGATTTTCCATTTTAGTGATTTAATTTTCCACATCCAAAACTCTGAAAACAATAAAATAGAATCTTTACTTCACAAAAAGAAACTAATTCTAATTGATGAGTTTTTTATAAATAATCTCACGAATATAATCCTTTTTAAAAAATTTTTAGCAAACAAATCTTTTAATAAGAAAAAAATCATTATGACAAGTAACAAAGATATTCCTGAAATTTACAATGATCCTATTAATCAGAATTTGTGTGAAGAGATAAAAGAGTACCTTAAAAACAATTTCATAAAAATTAAAATGAAATCAAGAATTGATTATAGAATTAAGGACAAAGTAAATCATAATTTTTTTTTAATAAAGAAAGATTTTTCTAACAAGTGCCAAGATACTCTTAGAAAACAATTAGCGATTACGTCTATCCCAAGAAATATAGTATTTAAAAGAAAAGGTTATCAATTTAATTTAGACAATTTCTATGGAAATTTATTTGATGTAAATTTTGATCTCTTTTTAAAAAAGAAACTTGTTTTTCAAGACTTTAAACTTATAGCCAAAAAAGCTAAATTTTTTATAATTCGAGACTTAAGACAATTTGATGAAAATGAAAAGGACTACATATTCAGATTTATATCCTTAATTGATGCATTTTATGAGAATAAAAATATACTTTCAATTTCAACAAGAGTAAAATTAGATAATTTATATTGTGGGAAAAAAAAAATATTTGAACTTAGAAGAACTTTATCTAGACTAAAAGAAATGGGATCTAGTCGATATATTAATAGAAATTTAAAAAACTTTATATTAAAATAAATGAGTATAGTAGCTGATCATACGGGGAACCTTGAAGAAGAAATACTCTTCTTAAAAAAGAAACATAATGCTGTAATTCTCTCTCATTTCTACCAAAATGAAGATATTCAAGACATATCAGATTTTATTGGTGATTCATTGGATTTATCAAAAAAAGCTCAAAAAACAAAAGCTGATGTAATTGTTTTTTGTGGAGTTAGATTTATGGCAGAAGTAGCAAAAATATTAAGTCCCAATAAAACTGTTATACTTCCAGATCTAAAAGCTGGATGTTCCCTCGAAGAATCATGCAGGGCAGACAAATTCATGCTATTCAAGAAGAAAAATCCCGATCACATGGTTTTATCATACATCAACTGTTCTGCTGAAATAAAAGCGCTATCTGATATAATTGTCACATCATCTAACGCAGCAAAAATAATTAGTAAACTTCCAAAAAACCAGAAAATTATTTTTGCGCCTGACAGACACTTGGGTAATTATCTGAACAAAATAACAGGTCGAAATATGTTGTTATGGGATGGTGCTTGTATTGTTCATGAAACATTTTCAGAAAAAGAAATCATCAAACTCAAAGTTAGAAATGAGGATGCAAAAATTATTGCTCACCCTGAATGTCCAGAAAATATTCTAAATCATTCAGATTTTATAGGTTCAACTTCGGCTCTTCTTAAATATATATCAAAAGATAATTCTAAGAAATTTATTGTAGCTACTGAACCTCATATAATTCATCAAATGAAAAAAAATGAACCATCAAAAAAATTTTTAATTGCTCCTGGGAACGATGGTTCCTGCTCTTGCTCAAATTGTCCTTTTATGGAACTAAATACATTAGAAAAATTGAGAAATTGTCTTTATGATTTGTCACCAAAAGTAGTTATCAGTAATGAAACTAATTCTGAAGGCAAAAAAAACCACTTAATTTAATGTTAAAATTAAGTTAAACAAAATGAACCCTGTTCAGATTTCTAGTATTGCCTCAAAACTATTGGTATCTGAACTTAAGGATGATTTAAACTCAATTAAGCAATCAAATGATTTAACAACTTTTTCTCTGATAAAAAAAAACGTAGAAATACAAGCTATTTTTATTAATAGAGAAAAAATGGTTTTATGTGGTGAATACTTTTTAAAAAAATTTTTAAAAAAAAAATTCCCTGAAATTAAATATTATTCTAATTTTAAGGATGGAGATTTTTTAGAAAAAAAAACATCCATCATCAAGATTTCTGGAAATGTTAAAAAAATTTTCATGTTAGAAAGAACATTGCTAAATTTTATACAACATTTATCGAGCATATCAACACATACAAGATTATTTAAAAATAAAATAAAAGGTACTAATACCAAAATCCTTGATACCAGAAAAACTACTACTGGATTAAGAAAGCTTGAGAAATATGCTTCAAGAATTGGAGGGGCAAATAATCATCGAATTGGTCTTTTTGACAAAATTTTTATAAAAGATAACCACATAAAAATTCTTGGTGGCATAGATAAAACACTTACAATCATAAAAAATAAAAAAATTAAAGGATTCATTATTGAATGCGATACAATTTCACAAGTTAAAAAATGCTTAAATAACTCTTGTGATTATATTCTTCTAGACAACATGACTACTGAACAAGTTAAAGAGTGTTTAAACCTAAAAAAGAATTATAAAAGAAAAATAATATTTGAGGTGAGCGGAGGCATTAATTTATTAAATATTAAATCTTACGCAAAACTGGGAGTAGATTTTATTTCAACAAGTAAAATTACTAATTCTGCTAAAGCTGTAGATATTGGTTTAGACATATTATAGAGTAAACCAATGGTGAAAATTTGAAAAAAATAAGTTTAATTGGTGCTGGTAATATTGGAACTATTCTAGCTTATAGTATCTCTCGGAGAAAACTTGGGAATATTGTTATGATTGATAAAGTAAAAGGGTTAGCCGAGGGAAAATGCTTAGACTTATCGCAAAGCTTATCAATTGAAAACTTAAACTGTGATATTCAGGGCTCAAGTGACATATCTAAAATAAAGAATAGTGATGCTATTATAATTACAGCTGGTATACCTAGAAGACCTGGAATGAGTAGAGATGACCTGATTGAAACTAATTTCTCAATAATGAGTGACATAGGTTCAGCAATAAAAAAGTATTCTCCAAATTCTTTTATTATTTGCATAACAAATCCACTGGACGCCATGGTTTGGTCACTTAAAAAAATTACAAACATTAACAAAAAGAAAATTGTTGGAATGGCTGGAATTTTGGATTCTGCAAGATTTAAATTTTTTCTCTCAAAAATATTATCGGTTTCAATGGATTGTATTGAAACAATGGTTTTAGGAGGACATGGAGATACAATGGTTCCTCTTTTGGATTGCACATCAATATGTGGCATACCATTGAATCAATATTTAAAAATTAATAAAATAAAAAATGAAAAAAATCGAAGAAGTAATTCTTAAAACAAGAAATGGTGGTGGTGAAATTGTATCATTAATGAAAAATGGTTCAGCTTTTTATTCTCCTGCCGCAAGTGCTATTCAAATGTTAGAATCATATTTTTTAGACCAAAAAAGAATCCTTCCATGTTCAGCTTATCTCAAGGGTGAATATGGAGTTCAAGAACTTTGCGTAGGAGTACCCGTAATAATAGGAAAAAATGGTATAGAAAAGATAATTCAAATCAATCTTAGTTCATCTGAAAAAAATCAATTCAAAAAGTCAGTTTTAGCCGTGGATGAATTAATAAAAAAAATGTAAAAAATTACTAGTCTAATACTTTTATTTTAGATATATTCGCTAACTCATAAATAATAATAGTTTAAATCTTGTTTTTTTAACATTGGTCGGAAAATTAAAATGGATATACATGAATATCAAGCAAAACAACTAATATCAAAATTTGGTGTTTCAATACCTCCAGGAGAAGTTGTTTATCAAACACATGAAGCTGAAAATATTGTTACATGGCTTAACGAAGAAAAAATAATTGTAAAAGCACAAGTACACGCTGGTGGAAGGGGTAAATCTGGAGGAGTTAAACTATGTAAAAGTGATGAAGAAGTAGTTGAAACGGTTGATAAAATGATTGGAATGAAAATTATTACCCCTCAAACAAGTGAAGACGGCAAAGTTGTAAGAAGAGTTTATTTAGAAAAAGGTTACGAGATTGAAAAAGAATTTTATTTTTGCATAACTGTCGACAGAGAAACTGGAGGAAATACCATAATTACTTCAAAAAAGGGAGGAGTAAATATCGAAGAGGTTGCTGAAAAAAATCCAGAAGATATTTTCAAACTCAAAATTTCACCGGGTGGAGATTTGTTAACTCATCATGCAAGAACATTAGCATACAATCTAGGTTTAACTGGAACATCTGCAAAGAAAGCTCAAAAAAATATTCTAGGTCTATACAAAGCCTTTACATCTCTTGATGCTTCTTTAATAGAAGTAAATCCATTTGCTGTGATCAAAGGTGGTGATGTAATCGTTTTAGACTGTAAAGCCTCAT
Source organism: Alphaproteobacteria bacterium (assembly GCA_045563015.1). GTDB lineage: Bacteria > Pseudomonadota > Alphaproteobacteria > Methylaequorales > Methylaequoraceae. The sequence continues at coordinate 24,828 of JBJKUQ010000020.1, forward strand.
TTGATGATAATGCACTTTATAGACAAAGACAGGTTGCAGAGATGAAGGATGAAAATGAGTATGATCCTCTTGAATTAGAGGCTGCAAGACACGATTTGAATTACGTTAAACTTGACGGGAATGTTGGTTTAATGGTTAATGGCGCTGGATTATCAATGGCAACAATGGACATTATTAAATTTTTTGGAGGGGAAGCCGCTAATTTTATGGATGTTGCTGGAGCAGCAACACCATCAAGAGTTGCTGCTGCCTTTAAGCTCATTTACAAAGACCCAGATGTTAAAGGGATCTTAATAAATATCTTCGGAGGAATGATGCGTTGCAATGACATTGCTGAAGGTTTGGTTAATGCTTCAAAAGAAGTTGGATTGGATAAGCCATTAGTAGTAAGACTTGAAGGCACAAATGTTGAAAAAGGAATGGATATATTAAAAAATTCAGGATTCCCAATTAAACCTGCTGAAACTATGGAACAAGCTGCAAAAGATATTGTTGCATTAGTAAAGAAAGGTAAATAATGGCCGTACTTTTAACAAAAGACTCAAAAATTATATGCCAAGGATTTACAGGAGCACAAGGTACGTTTCATTCTGAAAGAGCCTTAGAATATAATACAAATATTGTTGGTGGTGTCACACCAGAAAAAGGCGGTTCAACGCACTTAAATGTCCCCGTTTTTAACACTGTTGCTGAAGCAAAAAAGGCCACCGAATGTAATGCAAGCGGGGTATTTGTTCCTCCACCTTTTGCAGCAGATGCAATATTAGAGGCAGTTGAGGCTGAGCTAGATTTAGTCGTATGCATTACTGATGGAATTCCAACTAGTGATATGCAGAGAGTAAGAAGAGAAATGAAGGGATCTAAAACCAGATTAGTAGGGCCCAACTGTCCGGGAGTTCTTACCCCTGGTGTTGGAAAAATTGGTATTATCCCTGGTCATATATGTAAACCTGGAAGAATTGGGGTGGTTTCGAGATCTGGTACACTTTCATACGAATCAGCTGTACAAACTGCAGAACTTGGACAGTCAACAATAATTGGAATAGGTGGAGACCCAGTAAATGGTACAAATTTTGTTGACGCATTAGAGTTATTTTTGAAAGATGATGAAACAGATGGTATTGTTTTAATTGGTGAAATTGGTGGAACTGCTGAAATTGAAGGAGCTGATTTTATTAAAACTTGGGGACAGAGTATAAAAAAA
>JBJKUQ010000021.1:0-71458 GCA_045563015.1 Alphaproteobacteria bacterium
ATTGACGACGATACTGAAAAAATTTTAATCAATAATAAAATTGCAAAAAAAAAAATTATTAAAATAATCAATCCAAAATTTAATTATGTGAAGAGCTATGAAAAGAGGATACACAAGAAAAAAAGTAAAAAACAAGTTGCATTCCTTGGTGAACTTTCAGATGGTATGAAAAAAGAGGAGTTTATGAAAAATAGTAATTATACTCTTAAGGGATACTCAGGAAGTAAAAAAAGAACAGAAATTGTTTTGGAGGAATTTTTAATGGAAATTAATAAATATAGGAATGAGGCAGATATTTATTTAAGGCTTCATCCTAAAGAAAAAAAGTCTGCATATAGAAAATATTTCTCTAAGATAAATCATTTTAGTATATCTGAAAATTCATCTAAATTTATAAGTAGGATGGATCTTGTGGTAGGCATGACTACAAATTTGATAAGTGAGGCTAGAGTTTTGGGGAAACAATGCCTATCAATAATCCCAAGGAATAAAGAAGCTAGTTGGATCAACGCAGATATTAGACCACATATAGAATTTGCTAAAAATAAAAATGAAATTAAATTTTTTTTAAAAAAATTCTTTAGCTCTAAATACGTTCATAAACTATCAAAAATAGATTTAAAAAAAAAAGAATTCTCAACAATGTTAATAAAGATAATGAATGAAAAAAAATAATATATAAAAAATTTGTATGTGATGTTTGTGAATCAAGCAGTACGACTTCTATAGATGTAGTAAAATACTATAATAAAAAAGAAACAATAGAAGTTTGTAATGTTTGCGGATTTGTATTTTGTCAGAATAGAAGACCAATAGAAATAATGAAAAAGGATTGGAAAGAGAAAATTTTCAAAAATAAATTTGACACATCAACATATGATTCTAGAAACCCTGCGGTTTTTGCAAGATTAACTTATGCGTTAGAATTTTTAAAAACAAATATAACATTCAAAAATAAATCTATTTGCGATGTAGGTGCAGGAAAAGGCGAGTTTATAGAATTTTTAAGACAAGCTGATTTACAATTAAAAGAAATTTATGGAGTTGAGCTCTCCGAGGAAAATAGTGAAATTTTAAAAAAAAAAAACATAAATCATTTTACAGGAGGTGTGGAGGAATATTGGAAATCAAAAACTTATAAAAAATTCGATATTTTAACTCTTAATTGGACCTTAGAAAACACTCAATCAGCAAAGCACTGTCTTGATATTTGTTATGATTTGCTAAAAGATGATGGTGTGATTCTTATTGCAACTGGGAGTAGGATTCTTGTTCCTTTCAAAAAACCCTTACAGAATTATATACCAAAGAAAACTAATTTGGATATTCACCCTTTTCATTTTAGTGCAAACTCCATAAAGGCATTATTAAATAACGCAGGTTTCAAATCTTTGATTTATAATAGATATATCGATACAGATTATCTTTGTGTTATTGGAAGAAAAAAGGGAAAAAAACCAAAAAAGATCAAATTCTGTGACGACCCTAAAGAAATAAAATTTTTTTTCTCTAGATGGCATAATGAATCACTTAACTATCAATGAAAATACAAAAAAAATTTTTAATTAGATTTATTAGAAAAAAATATTATATAAATAATTATGAGTGAATTAGCAATATTGGGCGGAAAGCCTACTTTTAGGTCCCCATTAAAACCCTACAAATCCATTTCTGTTGATGAAATAAATGAGGTTAACAATGTACTAAAATCCGGATGTTTATCTGGTTTTTTTGGTAGTTGGGAAGATGGCTTTTTAGGCGGACCCTTTATACAAAAGCTAGAAAAGAATTGGTCTAAAAAATTCAATGTAAAACATTCAGTATCTGTAAATTCTAATACATCAGGATTATTTGCAGCTATGGGTGCGATAGGTATTTCCCCGGGTGATGAAGTAATTGTTCCTTGTACAACTATGTCTGCCACTGCAATGAGTCCAATAATATATGGAGGCATACCAGTATTTGCTGATATTGAAAGTGATTTTTTTTGCATTGATATAGAATCAGTTAAAAGTAAAATAACCTCTAGGACTAAAGCAATCATTGCGGTCAATCTTTTCGGTCATCCGGCAAAATTGAAAGAGTTAAAGGAAATTTCAAAAAGAAATAACCTGTATCTTATTGAAGATAACGCACAGGCTCCCTTGGGTCAGGAAGAAGGCGCTATGGCCGGAACTGTTGGAGATATTGGTGTTTTTAGTTTGAATTACCATAAGCATATTCACTCAGGTGAAGGGGGTGTTTGCGTAACAAATGATAGTAATTTAGCTTCAAGATTACAAATGATAAGAAATCATGCAGAGGCTGTAGTTGGCCCATCTGGAACAAATGACATTGTAAACATGGTTGGATTTAACTACAGGATGACTGAGATGAGTGCGGCAATTGCCGACGTGCAATTAGAGAATATAGATGAACATGTAAAAAAAAGAATAGAGATCGCAGAGTTTTTGTCTAAAAATTTAGGTAATCTAGAAGGTATTTACGTACCAAAAGTTAGGGATAAGTGCAATCATGTTTATTACGTTTGGTCGGCAAAATTTGATCATGAGGAAGTTGGAGTTTCAAGAGATAAATTTGTTAATGCTCTTAATGCAGAAGGTTTCGAATGTTATGGAGGATACGTTCAACCTTTATACAACCTTCCTATTTTCAAACAAAAAATTGCTATAGGTTCTTCAGGCTTCCCTTTTAGCGAATCTGACCATGACTACAGTAATGATAAGTGCCCAATTGCAGAGAAATTATACAAAGATCAATTTCTACATTTCCAACCTTGCTCGTTTGAGATTTCGCTTGATGATATGCAAAATCTAGTTAAAGCGTTTTTGAAGGTATACAAAAACAGATATAAACTTTAATTATTAATGTTACTTTATGAAAATAGTAGCTTGTATTGAGGCAAGATATTCCTCCACTAGGTTACCAGGAAAAATGCTAATTGATATTGAAGGAGAGCCGTTACTGTCAAGAGTAATTGACAGAGTAAAAAAATCAAAAAAAATTCATGAAATAATTATTGCAACCTCAATAAATTCTGCTGATCAGAAAATCGTAAATTTTTCAAAAAAAAATAAAATAAATTATTTTAGAGGTAGTGAAGAAAATGTTTTAGACAGAGTTTTGAAAGCAAATCAATTTTTTAATTCTGATATAGTTGTTGAAGTTTGCGGAGACTGCCCATTAATTGATCCAAAAATAATTGATAATGCAATTGAGGTTTTCCTTAACAACCAATTCGATGTTGTTTGCACAGGTGGAAATATTCAATCTTATCCTCAGGGCACAGAAGTAATGGTATTTAAAAGATCGCTTTTAGAATCCTCAGTAAGTTATTGTAATGAAGATTCATATAAAGAACACGTCGGCTTATTTTTTCTTGAAAACCCAAGTAAATATAAAGTGAAGGAATTGAAAGCACCTCTTTCTTTACAAAAACCTAACTTAAGGCTACAAGTTGATTATCAAGAGGATCTAAATTTAGTAAAAAAAATTTACGCCGATCTGCTGCCGTTATTTGGAGATAATTTTTTATTAGAAGATGTAATTAACTTGTTGAACAAAAAAAAACACTATCTAGAAATCAATAAAAATTGTAAAGAAAAACCAGTAAGATGATAAAAAAATTATCCACAATGATAGTTGGTTATGGAAATATTTCTTCTAACTATGATTCTAAAATGGGAATATTTTACCCATATCAAAACCATTCTGAAGTATTAAAAAAACATCCAAATTTTGAATTAACTGCAATAATTGACACTTCCAAAAATGCGAGATTAAAAGCATCAAAAAGTTGGAAATCAGCAATAATTTGTAAAACACTTGAAGAATTACCTAAAGATTATATTCCTGATGTGGCAGTAATATCTACAGGGGCAAACTGGAGATATGAAATATTAAAAAAATTAAAAGTTAAAAAGGGGATTATACTTGAAAAGCCAATTGGAAAAAATATTGAAGACTCAAAAAAAATTTTTGGTATATGTAAAAAGCTGGGTGTTTTAGTTCAAGTTAATTTGCTGAGAAGAGCTGATAACACAAAATTTCTCAAGAAAAAAAAAATAATAGATTTTCTAGGAAAAATTCAATTCATAAATGTTGTTTATGGAAACGGAATCCTAAATAACGGAATCCATGTAATCGATTATTTGAGAAGTTTACTAGGTGAAGTTATATCAGTTCAATCTTTGTCAGATTTGAAAAAATTTGATTCAAAAAAAAATTCTGACGATTTTAACATAACCTGTAAAATTAATTTTAAGAATAATATTATTGCAACAATGCATCCCATAAATTTTAATTTATACAGAGATATAATAATTGATTTTTGGGGTGAAAAAGGAAGAATTGAGATATTTCAGGAAGGTTTATTTTTTAGAAAGTCAATTATTGGACAACATAGGGCAATTGAAAAACACAAAGAAATATTAATTGATAAGGCAAAAGTTTTCAAAACATCCCTTGGAACGGGATACTATGATATCTATCAAAATCTTTATAACGCTATTTCTAAAAAAGAAAAGTTAGTTTCACCTGTTGAAAATGCATTAAAAAATGAGAAAGTAATTTATTCAATTATAAGATCCGCTTCCCATAAAAATAAAAAAATTGTAATATAAAAAAAAAAAAATTAATAATGGAACATATAGACAAACTTGCTACCAAACTAGTTAAATACGAGGAATATTATAATAAACTTAAAGATCAAAGTAGTGAATTTAAGAATTATAGAGATCTTTGGAAAAAAGCCTCGAACTTTGAAGTTGAGACTAGGTTTCCGATTCAAATAGAATTGGAATTGTCGAACGCCTGTAATTATAGATGCGGTTTTTGCCCATATGCTTTTAAAAAAGAAGATATGCCAAAAGGATTTGATCTCCCAAAAAATGAAAAAATAATGGATTTTAATCTGATAAAAAGGGTAATTGATGAGGGTTCAAAGAATGGTTTGATGGCTCTTGAGCTCGGGTATAACACTGAACCTTTAATCTATAAAAAGCTTTACGAGGTAATTAGTTACGCAAGACAAAAATCAATCTTAGATATAAGGATGTCTTCTAATGGACATAATCTTAATGGGGAGGTTGCGAAGAAACTTATCGAAGCTGGCCTTACTCATCTAAACGTAAGCATTGATGCTTTTTCAGAGGAAACCTATAAAAAAGTAAGATCATCTATTTTTTATAAAGAGGTGGTTCAAAACGTATTAAGATTTATTAAAATAAGGGATAATATGAGTCTTAAGTTACCTTCAGTAAGAGTTTCATTTGTTGAAACAAGTGAAAATTCTCATGAAGTATCGGATTTTGTAAAATTTTGGGAAAAAGAAGTAGATTTAATTGCGGTTCAGTCACTGGTAAGTTATTCAAATACGCCTGATCATTTAAAGAAAAAAATAAAAAAAAATCAGGATATTGTTTATAACTGTCATCAACCGTGGACAAGAGTGGCTATCAAATCAAACGGTGATATAAAACCATGTTGTTCAATAAACGGGATGGAATTCAAATCTATTAATGTCAAAAATATTTCGGTATTAAAATATTGGAATAGTACTCCTACTAAAAATCTAAGGAAAAACTTAAAATCAAATAATGGTCATAAAAATTCTATTTGTAAAAACTGCATTGAAAGTATTGATGAAAAAAATAACTAGTTTTTAATTTAAAAATTAATTGTTGGTTGATGATCTTTAAGTTAGTTTAAAAAATTTATTGAAATTCTTAATGATTAATTTGACTATTCAACCTATCTTATTCTGTGAAGGATTTTAATCTCTAAGTCTAGGGTTCATTTCTATTAAGAGTTGGATAAAAATAACAGTTTTAAAGATTTTATGTTATTAAAATGAAATCCACTTTATATATTAAGTAAAGCTGCTAAGAATTTTTTTTCTCAATTTTTTGCATCGATCATACAAACCCAAGTCAATCTCTGGAATCAGTTTCCTTCTTGAAGTAAAGAATTTTACAACTTCAATATTTTCAATTTTTAAAAGTTTGCAAATTTTATTTTGATACTTAGGAAAAACTAATTTTTCATATTCAATAAAAATAATATTTCTTTGGTTTTTACAATTTCTGAAAATATACTGATGATACAAAAACCATTGCTCTAGCCAGTAATTTATAAGATTAGAATCATTATATTTTTTTGGTATAAACCATGGTTTATGATTTAACCCAAATTCATAATGACCGAGATAATTCATGTAAGTTTTTATAAACTTTTCCTTTTTTTGAATTAATTTAAACTTTCTATGCTGAAGAAATAATGAATATGCTGTTTGAAAGGGGTCTCTCATTGGAATTAGAAATTTTGAATTTTTAAAAAATTCGGCTAGTTCATTCAATCTCTTATAATTACCATTGTTTTTGCTTAAATATCTGTCTTTTTTATATTTTAGCATCACTAAATGAATATATTCATTAAAATTTGTTAAAACCTTATCATTTTGGAAAGTATTCCAAAAAACTTCTTCAAACGCCTCTGGTGAATTTAAAGAGTATTTAATTCCATCACCATGGAGCCTTTCCTTGTAGGTGATTTTTTTTTTTTTATAAAATTTTCCCCAAAGATTGGGGGACATTATAAATGGCATATCCTGATAAGTTAAAGATGCAAACTTATTACTTTTATATAGAAAGTTTAATAAAATTGTTGTTCCAGACCTTGGCATTCCAGAAATAAAAACGTGTTGATCATTTCTAATATCTAAATTTCTTTTAAAAAAAAATGTTTCTGAATAAAAAAGAGCTTTCCCTATTAAATAGTTTGATAAAACTACATCGTGTAAAATTTTTTGATGAAAAGAATAGTTTTTCATTTAATTTCTTTGATTTTTTTAAAAATAAAAAAACACAATAATACAAAAATTGACTTAACTAATCCAATAAATGAAAAAATCAAATAGAAAAAATTATTGTTGAATCTTAATAAAATTAAATAAATAAAAAAAATAATAAAAAAAAAGCCAAGTTGTTTAATTGAATTCTTAAGCAGTATTTGAGAAAAGATAATAAGTTTCTTAATATTTTTTTCATTGATATCTAAAAGATACAAAAAAATCTTTTTAACGCAAAAAAGATTAATTTTGATTAATTTTAAAATATTAGTTTTATCAAACAGATAAAAAGACAAAACCAAAAATAAAAAGCAATAGATGTTATCAATCATTAAAATTAAAAGTCTTTATTTTTTCAATTATCAAATTATTCAAAAGTGTCGATCCAAAGATTGATAAGTGATTATTATCATAGTAATAAATATTCTTTTGGCTATGAGTAACACATTTACCTTTTATAGCACTATTACAAAATAATTTATGAGGATAAATTCTAATAATATTTGGGTGTTTAATTGAATCTAGAAGGTCAAAACTTTTTTGAGTCCTTTTCTTAAACACATCAAAACTGGTAACAATAGGATTTTTTTTAAGATCTTGCTCAAATTCTGTCTTTCTAATTGTTAAAAGATTTTTGTTGGCTAAATTATAAATTTTTCTAGGAACATCCCAGCCAACTTCAGGGATTGGGTAGATTAAAATAATTAAATTGTTATATGAAATTAGGTCTTTAATTGTTTTTAAATACTGATTAAAAATAAATTTATTTCTATCTTCTATCCTATCGAGTGAATTTTCTGAATCCTGAATAAAATCTGTCATAATTCCTTCAAATCCACCTTCATTATTATTAAACCTTTTTTCACTTAAAATAAGAGGTAATCTTCCCCCAATAATAATAACTGAATTTGGATTTTTCTTTAAGAAATTCATTCTTTCGTTTTGAGTTTCAATGCCGCAATTTAATTTTGTTTTAAGTGTTTTTTTATCAACTCTTTTTGAGTTTATAATTAATTGACAGCCATCGTATATACTTTGCGCATAATTGAAATTATTAAGCTCTAGTCTTTTTTTAAGATCAAATTTAATGGCTCTTAATTGACTATCTCCTACTAAAATAACATTTTTTACGTTTTCTTTATGTTGATATATTTTATGATTAAAGTATTCTTTTTTGTTTTGAGTTTCTTCTCTTAGAATCTCAGGGACCCTAGTTTCAAAACCATTATTCTTTATTATTAGCTGACAGATTATCATAATCAAAATTATTATTGATAAAAGAATAATATAGAATTTTTTTTTTGAAATTTTAAAATTTCTTGATGGTTTTTCTATTAAGTTATAGGAAAAAAAAGATAGAATTATTAAAAAAAAAATAAAAATTAATTTTTTTAAACTTTCATTGAAATCAAGATCTACAAAAAATAAAAAAGAGATTATTGGGTAATGCCACAAATATAATGAATATGAAATTTTGCCTATAAATTTAAAAGGTGTTGTTGATAATAAAAAAAAACTTTCTCTGGTTGTCAAAAAAATTATTATTGCCGTTCCTATCACAGGTAGTAAATTAAATACAGAAGGATGAAAAATTCTGTCATTAAAAAAAAATAAAGAATAAAAGATTAATAAAAAGCCTAATAAAATAAAAAAAAATCTAATTTTTGGATCAAATTTAATTTGTTTTTTTTCAAAAAAACTATTAATGAACCGACTAAAAATTCCCAAAATCTGCTTGTAATAAAATAAAAATTAAAAAAAACAGTTTTTGCCTCAAAATTAAAGGTGTCTTCAAAAAAAGGTTTAGAAATTTTTAGATTCCCAAGAAACTGAATTAATAAAATGTTAAGTAAAATAAAAAATAGTATTAAAATTTTTATTTTTTTGGTGAAAGATTTAAGAAATAAAAAAAAAAAAGGAAAAATTACATAAAATTGTTTTTCAATTGATAAAGACCATAAATGTAAAAGTGGTTTTGATATATTTTCTAGACCATATTCTACCTCGGTCAAATAAAAATAAATATTTGAAGCTCCAAATAAAGCATAAAAAATTGATTTCGTAAGATCTAGAAAATCAAAAGGTAATAAAATAAAAAATCCTACTAAAAGTGATAAAATAAAGATTACAAGTATTAAAGGTATTATTCTTCTAATTCGTCTGTCAATGAAATTTAAGTAGAAATTTTTTTTTTGATAATTGTTAAGAATTATTGTTGTAATTAGATAACCAGAAATTACAAAAAAAATGTCAACACCCAAGAAACCTCCACTAAATATTTTTTTATCTAGCAAATAAATATCTAAATGATAACAAATTACAGAAAAAACTGCTATTGCTCTTAAACCGTCAATCTCTGGTCTGTATGTTATTTTTTTTAACAACTATTTTTTTTTTATATACTTATTTATAAATCTTTTTATGGGAAAAAAGAGTATCCCTAACAAAGCAATAAGAATAGCAAGTATAATCCCAATAATAGAAATAATTAAACCACCAGCCATTCCAGGACCAATATATGAGAAACTTTGAAATGGTAATAAAATAAGAAAAAAAGAAAAAATTAATTTAAACATTTATTATTTTTGATTGTATTAATAGTCTTTTTAAGGTTTTCATCATTACTTAAAATTTTTGAAAAGGCCAAAGAATAGTTTTTACCATTTTTTGCTTTATTAACATATTCCCATAATAATTTTCCATTTTTATCAAGAAATAGTATCCTACCTCTATTAGTTTCTTCAATAAAGAGGCTTCCATCGTCTAAAATTTCTGCTGCACCCTGAACACTTGTGTTTACATCATTTTTATTTAATTGATTTTCAAATTTTTTTGAGAAAGATTTAGTTCTAAAATTATAAATTAATATCTCAACTAATCCAATTTGAGGAACTGTATTAAAGTGAAGGTTTCCTCCATCTATTCTAGATCCTTTATAAAAGTGAACATTATTATTGAAGATAGAAATTTCCTCATTAGATATTATATCAACATCATGTTGATTAACAAAAGGACCACTAATAATGTTTATAACTTTATTACTATCTGGTCTATACTGAACAATCATATTTTTTGACCTTAGACTTAAAAAAAGATCACCCTTTCTCCAATAATTACTATCAAAATCTGCTTGTTGAATATCATTTAAATGGATAGGGTCTCCATCAAAGACTTGATTTGAAAAAAATAAACTTTTTAAATCATTTTCTATTAACATCTCTATCACTGATTTCTGAAACAAAATTTCTCCATCTTTTGAAATTTTTGTTATTGCATCATCTAAAAAGTCACCATAATTTTTACCAACCATTTTTTCAGGTAAAGAATAAGGAAAAATACTTGTGGGTATCCAATAATTTTCATCAAAATCAATCTCACTCATGTGATGGAAATGGTATTTATCATTAATCCATACAATTTCACTGCATGTATTAATTTTTACGAGTGCTGATCCATTTGGGTGAATTATTAATCCTCCGTCTTTTGTTAGTATAGGGGAATCAATTTTATACCTATTTTCATGAAAATCTCTTTTTAATAATTTATATTCATCTCTACTAGTATCTATTTGATTGTTTATTGACGTTACATCTGGGTTCCACTTATGAATGACTTTAAATTTTTTTAAATCTACTAATTCGACTACTGCTTCCTTAATATTTCCATCAAATCTTGATAGAAGGAGAAATACATCTTCACCTTTGTGTTCTCCCACAAAACCATACTTATTTACAAAATCCTCGCCTACTGATCGTTCAATTCCAGGATCCTTCGTAACTTCAAAAATTTTTTTTATATTCATTGGAATTTCAGCTAAAAACACAGCAAATTTTGATATTGGACCAAGTTTGACTGAGCCAACCAGTTCTTGCCTAACAAGAGTTCCAAAAAAAATTGCAAATATAACTGCTAATACAATTGTAACGTAAAGTATCCATATCTCAATTTTTTTAAACACTCAGACCCTGCTTATAATATTCATAAAATAGATTCACTCAAATTTAAATCAAAGATTTGATAAATTCTAGTATTTTTCTTTTTGGTAATCTTGATCTCAGTAATTCTATATTTTTCTAGTGTATTTCTAGGTTATAAGAAAATAGAAAATGCACTCTGTAATATTTTTTACTCATAATTTATTCTAGCAGATACCACCCCCCTTAAATATATAAAAAAAGTAATTATTAATCTATAACAACTCAATTAACTCTCCTTAAAAATTTAACTCTACCCACCTTGATTTCTGGAGTGATTGCTTTAACATCCATAGAGATATTCTAATTTTAGTAATATGCCACATCTTCAATTTGAAATTAACAAGAAGCTTAATAAAGATCTAAAAGAAAAATTCATAAAATTTGTTGAAGTTAGCTTTTCTGAAATAATGCAAACGGGTACAGATCATGTAGCTATCAGTATTAGGGAATTCGAAAAAAGTAATTTAAGTCTTGGTAGAGCTAAAAATCACCAATTTATTTGTTTGATGAACTTAGATATAAGGTCTGGTAGAACGTTGAATCAAAGAAAACAATTAGTTCAAATATTAATAAATGGTGTTAAAGATTTTTTTGGAATTAATATTAAAAATCAATATGTAACAATTACAAGTCATCCTGGAGAGGAATTTAATTTTTTTGAGAAATCTTTATCAGACTGGATAAAGGATGATGACCCTACTAACGAAATTTAAATTAGCTTATGAAAAAGATTTATCAATCAATAGTTCTAATTATTTTTATATTAATATCTATTATATCTTTTAGCTCTAAGGCAAAAGATTATGATAATAGATTTTTTGTTTGTGCTGATGAAGTTGGTCCAATGTTAGAATTTTTGGTTCCTGATTTTAAAGGTAATTCAATGAAAAAGAATTTTTCACTAAAAGTGTATGAAATTAATAATAGGAAATTAGTATTTAAAAATGATGCAGTAATACAAAAAAAATCAAGTCCCATAGACGATTCATATTTTTTTTATGTTGTGAAATATAATTCTAAGGACATTGAATTAAAAAGTGGTTATTTTGAATTTTACCCTCCATCACATTTAATTATGAAGAATCAACTAGCCTCATTTAATAATTTAGTATGCTGGGAAGAGAAAATTTAGAAAAGTTGAATTAGAATAGAAAACCTATCTTTTTTAGATTCTAAAATTTTTTTTATATCTAAACCTTCAAAACACTTTGTACATTATGATAGAAGTTTAGTATTTTCAGTTTTGATACTTTTTTTAAAAAAAAATCATTAATTAAATTTGCTAACTTAATTCCATTTCTTGAAAACTCTGTTAAAGACTGATTTCCTTGAGTTTTTTTTCTATTTATAAAAAATCAATATGGCCATGGTTTTTTTAATTTTCATCATTTCAAAAGTGAGGGACTTGATTTTGAAAAAGTACTAAATTGCTAATTTCTTGGCATCCAAATGACCCTGACGTAAACTTGGAATTTGGACTCTAGACATTTAAATATTCAAATTGTGATAACATTAATTAATATTGAGTAATGGTCATGCCAATTTCCATTATTTAAGCAGTATTTATTTTTAAGTATCTTCTTATGATTTTTTAGTTTGAAGTTTTATCCAGTTTTTATTAAATCTATCATCATAATCATTTTGAATTTTTGGTCCAAACCATGAGTCAGGAGAAATAATCTTTTCTTTTTTTTTACCAAGCCAACTTCCCCACCAGGAAAAGGAGCTATTGCTCATAATTACACTATCACATTGAGATAAAGCATATAAATCTTCAACTTCATTATCATTATTGAGATAAATGAACTCTTTAAATTTAAATTTTTTTTTAAATAGCTTTATATCATCAGAGAAAATAATGAATTCATAATCTCTATCAAAATTATCAAGAGCCTTTTTAAGATAAAATGAATAATCAATCTTATGAAAAACCCCATCATATTCTTTATTTAAATAATCACCAAGTCTTACATGTACTCCCACCTTTTTCTTTTTTATGACATTAATTTTTTTTTTTACTTTGTTTGTAATTGACGGTGGAAATTTAAATAAATTTTTTATTTCTTTAGAATGGTCTTGAAAATATTTCTCAGACTGAAAATAGCCAAATAAACATATGTTTTTTAGACCTAGTATTGGTGTGTAACTAAAACCATTTTCATTAAAGGTAAGTTGAATTTCGTATTGTGTCTCTGGAATATTTCTATAAAGTAAATTTTTATACTTTATGGGATGGTGACCTTGACCAAACCCTATATGTTTCATTTTATAATTGATGGCATATTCAGTATTCATTCTTTTTGAATGAGCATAACCAGCTGCTATTTGAAATAATTGATTACCTAAACCACCTAAGAAATTATTTATGATCATTATGATTTCTTTCTTTGCTAATTAATCCTCTTATGCAAACCATCTAATAATTTAAACAACTTGAAGATTTGTTTACTTAGGTCAGTATGAGTATTGCCAACAAAAAAGGCATTTTTATCTATATTATCAACTTGTGTTAAGTCTCCTGAAATTGTGTAATCATAAAATTCTGAAACTTTATTTTTTAAAAAGTTTCCACTAACTACAGGCCTTGTTTCAATTTTATTTTTCTTTAATTCTTGAAGAACATAATCTCTTCTGTTTTTCAAATTGCCATCTAGAAGAATACTAAAACCATACCATGATGAACCTTCATGACTATCTTGAAGCTTACAAAATGATTTGTTTTCAAATAGCTTTTTGAATAAAAAAGCATTTTTTCTTCTTCCTTTTAAAAAATTTGAAAACTTTCTAAGCTGACACCGACCTATTACTCCATTGAATTCGTTTGGTCTCAGGTTATATCCAGGAAGAATAAAATTAAAAGAATCATTAAACTCTTCATTTATAGATTTTTTAACAGCATTTTTTTTTGATAGTTCTCTTGTCCATCCATGAGCTCGTAAAGATTTACAACATTCATAAAAATCATGATCGTTTGTAGTAATCATTCCACCTTCAATCGTTTGAATATGATGAGAAAAGAAAAAACTATGAGAACCAGCTATACCAAATGTTCCGGTGTTTTTGGATGAAAACTTTGCACCTAGAGATTCACAATTATCTTCAATTAAGATTAAATCATATTTTTTGCAGATTTTTTTTATTTTCTGAAAATTTACAGGGTTTCCTAAAATATTGATTGCCAGGATTGCTTTACTTTTTTTTGTGATAGCATTTTCAATTTTATCTTCATCAATATTTAAAGTGAGCTCATTAATATCAACGAATCTTAATTTTATTCCATACTGACTAAAAGGAGAGTAACTTGTACTCCATCCTAGAGCTGGAACAATAACTTCATCACCCTTATTAAAATTAAATTTTTTTAATAATGTCAATGCTGCTACAATTAACAAGTTTGCCGATGAACCCGAATTTACCATTACTGCATACTTAGAACCAAAATAATCACAAAATTCTTTTTCGAATAAATGTACATTTTCACCCATAGTAAGTTTACCTGAATACAATTGATTGATAATTGCGTTGTGTTCTTCCGAGTCCCAACTTTGGTTTGCTAAAGGATAAAAATATTTATTTTCTATTTTTTTGGGTTTAAACAGACGCAAATTATTCAAACCTAAATTCGGAAAAGGCTTAGTTTGGTTTTCAAAATTTCTATTTTTTTTTATTAAACTCATTATTTTCCATTTACTTACCCATTAAATCGGCAAATAATTGATTTTGTTTAGTGTTTAAGTAATTTTTAATAATCAAATTCTATGCCAAAATTAATTAATAAAAAGTAATGCTTAGGCAAATTTCATTTTAAAAGTTATTCACATCTAAATTCTTTTGAACTATTAGGTACTTTGATAAAGATAATCTTGTTTTAATTTTTAAGAATTCTCAAAACTTTTCTAAAAAATTTAATTTTGATAATCCCAATAAAATAATTGATTTTCTCAAGAGATGGAAGGCTGAGAGTATGCGATTTAAAGAATTTGATGTATAAAAAATTGTTTCTGATGAAGTGTTAATTGATATTAAAAAATATTCAATTTGCATATAAAAGTATTGAGAATGGAGAGGCCAAATATAGAATAGTTATCGATATAAATTCGCTTTGAATTAATTTATCTAAATTTTTCATAGCATGTCATTGTTTTTTAAAAAACTCTCTAAGCATTGTGACCAATTAAAATGAGTTTTTGAGTTTAGGATGACCTTCACCTTTGACAACCATATCACTTTTAATTTTTTTTATATTACAGTCTGCATATTGAATTCCCTCTTGATTAAAATAATTTATCATTTTTCTTTTATTTGAATCAGAAGTATGCAGAAATAAGTTAATAAAATTTATATTATTTTTAGAAGTAATATTGTTCATTTCCTCAATTACTTTATTTCTAATTACATATCTATTCTTGTACCTTTTATAAGAAAAAAAATACATTAATTTTTTTTCTATAAAATGGATTAAAGCTGAGCTTTCACTCAAAAGGAGTTTTTGGTATTTTACTGATTTATGTTCTTCTAATTGATCTTGATTTAGTGATACATAAGGCAGTTCAACTGCTCCTCTTTTAGAATATTCAAATAGCATTTTTAGCCAAGAATCTTGGGCAATATTCCTTACATCATGATGCTCAACGTAACCATAAATAACCATTTTAATATCTTTATTTTTACTTATTAGATTTCTGAGCAGAATTAAGTTTTGATAGGTTCCGTAGCCACCAACTCCATAATTCTCGAGATTAAAGTTTTTAAATTTTTCTTGAAGATTAAATACAAAAGTTTCATTATCATTTACGGCAAAACCTTGCGTGAAAGATCCCCCTAAAAATAAAATTCTTTGTAATTTTGGATTATCAATTTGATCAACTCTTCCATTTTTCGACGAAGTTAAAGTAGTAAGTTTGCCGTCATTACTCCATGGTTCAAATTGAAAGATTCCAATTTTTGGTCTCCATCCTAAATCTTTATTATAAACATTTGTTACTGGTTCATTATTTGGTTTAGTAGAATATTTAAAAGTTGTATGTCCAAAAATTCTTAAAAAGATTTCAACTAGAACCAATGAAAGAATGATTGATGTTAATAAAATTAAAGTATTAAGAATATTTTTTTTTAGCATTACTTCTTAATTAATCTAAATCAAATTTATTTTTATAATCTTTGAGATTTCTCTTGTCTTGTTTTTTTTTTTCTAAAACTAACTCTTCTAAGACTAGAACATCTAAATTGGTTCCCATAAAACATCTATAAGCATCTTCTGGAGAACAAACAATTGGTTCACCTCTGATATTAAATGAAGTATTAATCAGCATTGGTGTTTTAGTAATTTTATAAAACTCTTCAATTAATTGATAAAACATCTTATTCGCTTTGTTGTCGATTGTTTGAACTCTAGCACTATAATCTACATGTGTAATTCCAGGTACTACTGATCTTAAGTTATTAATAGATGATAGAGATTTTATTTTATTATTCTTTTTTATTAGTTTGTTTGCTTTAAGTTTAGACACAAAGAGCATGTAGGGGCTAGTACCTTTCATATTAAACCAATTCTCAGAATATTTTTTTAGAACTGATGGTGCAAAAGGCCTAAAGCTCTCTCTGAACTTAATTTTGAGATTTAATTGCTTTTGCATGTTTTTATTTCTTGGATCTGCAAGTATAGAACGTCCTCCTAATGCTCTAGGACCAAATTCCATTCTTCCCTGAAACCATCCCACTGCATTTCCTTTAGATATTTTTTTTGCAATTAATTTACATAATTTTTTTTTTGGAACCCTCACGTAATACGCTTTTAAATCATTTAAAATTTTTACAATTTTTTCTGTTTCATAACGTGGTCCTAAAAAAGAACCAGTCATATTGTCTTCTTTTTTTACAACCCTTTTTTTATTTAGATGCATATACCAAAGTGCTAAAGCAGCGCCTAAAGACCCGCCTGCATCTCCAGCGGCTGGTTGAATCCAAATATTTTTAAAAATTTTTTTTTGTTTAATTATTCCGTTTGCAACACAATTTAGTGCAACCCCTCCTGCTAAACAAAGGTTTTTAGTCTTATACTCTTTTTGAAGAGAATTCAGAATTTTTATCATTATTTCTTCAGTAACTTTTTGTATTGAAGATGCAATATCCATGTGAAATTTTGTTATTTTCGTCTCTGGACTTCTAGGTTTTTGTTTAAATAAATGACAAAATTTATCATTTACCATTTTAAAACCAGTAGAATAATCAAAATAATCTTGATTTAGCCTGAAGGACCCATCTTCTTTAATATGAACCATTTTCTCTTTAATAAGGTCTGCATAAATTGGTTTACCATAAGGGGCCAAACCCATTAGCTTGTATTCTCCACTGTTAACTTTAAAGCCAATAAAATAAGTAAACGCTGAATATAAAAGTCCTAATGAATTTGGGAAATTAATTTCTTTTTTAATTTCAATTTTATTTTTTTGACCTAAAGCTACTGTAGTAGTAGCCCATTCACCAACACCATCAGCAGTAAGAATCAGTGCATCTAAGAAAGGAGAAGGGAAAAAAGCACTTGCAGCATGACTAAGATGATGTTCAGAGAAAAAAATTTTTTTACTTTCAAATTTTTTATCAAAATTTTTTAATTCTTTAAGAATTTCATTTTTCATAAACAATTTTTTTTTAATCCAGATTGGTATTGAAAATAAAAATTGTTTTATTCCTTTGGGTGCAAATGCCAAGTATGTTTCTAGTAATCTTTCAAATTTTAAAAAAGGCTTTTCAAAGAAAATAATGTGATTAACATCGCTTAATTTTATTTTGTTAAATTCTAAAAGATTTTTTAGAGCATTTTTAGGAAAACTTGAATCATGTTTTTTTCTTGAGAATCTCTCTTCTTGCGAAGCATAAACAATATTACCATCTTCAATCAAGGCGACTGAACTGTCATGAAAGTAAGCTGAAATTCCTATTATTCTAATTTTTTTCATTGAATTAGAAAATTGTGTATATAAATGGTGCTACTGCAGTTCCTTGTGTGATAATAATGAGGATTCCAAAGAGTAAAAGAACAATAATTACTGGAAATAACCAGAATTTCTTTCTTTGTAACAAAAATTTAAAGAACTCTTTTATAAAATCTTGCATTTAAAATTGCTGCGTAAAATCTATTTTATTATTATCTCTATTTTGCCAGTAAGTCTTAGAACTTATACATTTTTTTTTTTTTAATAAATCAATCTTAAAAGTTCTTATTATTAAATTTATGGGAATAATTGTAATAATGTAAATGAAAAAAAGAATAATCGGAGAAAATATAGTTCCTAGAAAGTATCCAAATTTTTCCCAGTAAAAACTTGGTAGTTGAAGAATTTTTGGGAAGAAAATAGAGATGAGAGTTAGCACTAATGATAAAAAAAAAAAAACAATAAAATTTTTATTTAAGATTATAAAGTATACCGAAAGTAATAGAAAAATTATCGCAAAAGTATAACCAAAATTTTTACATTTATTTAATGGATAGCTTGTATATTTTTTCATCTAAATACTTTCGTTTATAATATTTTATAATTTCAAAAGAGTTTTAAAAAGTTTAAATTATTTTTTATCTATAAAATTCATAGCTTCATCACATGAAATAATTGGTAGTTTTTTAAAATAAACATTATAAAAACTATCAAAACGTTTATTGAGCAAAGAATTGATTTTTTTATACTTGTAGTTTTTTCTTTTTTTTAAAATACCCACACCATGATCAATATTAACAATTCTAAAATCTAAGTTTTCAGAAGAAGCCAGTTCAACAGCTACTTTCCATACATCCCCTGTCCACGTTTTTGTTCTCTGAGGCACATATTCTTCATCAGGGTTTTGTGGAAGTAAATCATGAAGTAAAATTATACCATTTGGTTGTAATGATTTTAGCGCATTTACACAATCTTTTTGACACTGTTCATATTCATGTAAACCATCAATAAAAATTAAGTCGAATTTATTTTTATTTTTTGAAAAAAATTCATCACTTGTCATTCTAAAATTACCACCACTTTTGGGATCAACCCCAAATTTATTTTTTTTTGGAAGGTAGATAGTATCAAATATAGCATTCTGAAAAACACCAATTTCAAGATATTTACATGTATTTGCTTTATACTTTCTTAGTCCTCTATGAATAAAACTTATTCTGTTATAATTAGAATTTTCAAAAAAAACTTTATTAGGACTTTTGATTTTAAATTTTTTTTTTAAATACCAAAATAATTTAGATTTTTTAATATTTTCTATCATGATAAAAAGTAATTAGGTTTATATCATATAATTTTAGAATACTACAAAAAATTATTAGTAATTACGATTTGATCTGTAAGCTTTTTCAAAGTTTGATTTCACTGGAATGATAATAAAAAAAACAAAAAATCCCAGAAGTTTTATATAAAACCTCCAATACTTATTATTATTTATGAATTTGGCTCTAAAAAAAATGATTTTGGGTGAAATTAAAAAGTGTTTAAACTGAGGCAAAACATAGAATAAATGAGACAGATCATTTGAATTATTAACCCTTTGAATATAATTGAGATATTTTTTTTTATCTTTTACATTATTTAAAACTCTGACCATTTTTTTAATTCTAAAAGGGTTTGAGACAATATTTTTTACCTTTAAAAATGGAAGTTTTTTTTCTATGATCAGAAGTATACTTTGTTCAGAAGAATGAATATCTTTATCATAATGAGGTAACAAAGAATTACACTTAAAACCAGATTCTAAAAACTTTTGTGTAAGACCAATTTCATATAGTTTAACTAATTCAGCTTTAGACTCAACTCTGTTAATTTGGTTGAAAAATTTTTTAAAAATTTGACTATTCAGAACATTTTCTTTTAGAAAAAGAAAATAACTTTGTATGTGAAAATCATTATTTTTTCCTGCTGATGATATACCCCAAAAATCACAATCTTTTTTTTTCATGTTAGTGATAATTTTAGACAAATTATTCAATGGACCTATGATTGAATCATTTGTCAAAACCAAGTTTTTTACTTTTTTATTTTTTAAATACTTAATACCAAGTTTCCAACTACCGAAATCTTTTTCTTTGTGTTCACTTTCAATAATATGTTCAATGAAATTAATTTTTTTTTTTTCATATAAACTGAGAATTTTATTACTTATGAAAACGACTTTAAAAAATTTAGAATATTTTCTTAATGATTCTAATACATGAAAATCTATTTTTCCATCGGGGTCAAAGAAGGCATACAATAAGTAGTTCATTAAAAGACCTTTTTATTTTATGTTAAATACCAGTTCTTATAATAAAATAAAAAAAGATATTAATATTAAAAAATTTTTCTCAACATAAAAAAATTAATAAGTAATTATAATTTTTTAACTTATAATAATCATGATATTTAAAAAAATAACCGATTTAAATGATCTTTAATGAAAAAAAAAAAAATATACGAGAACTTTATAAAAAGTAAGATCTGTGATTTAGAATCAATAAAAAAAAAATCTGCTAAATTAAAGGCTAAAGGAAAAAAAATAATACTTTGTCATGGAACATTTGATTTGTTGCATGCAGGTCATTTTAGACATTTCCAAGATTCAAAAAGTTTGGGTGATGTTCTCGTTGTATCAATAACTGCAGATAATTTTGTAAACAAAGGTCCAAACAGACCTTTGTTTAATCAATTTATAAGGGCAGAGATGATTGCCTCATTATCTTATGTTGATTACGTAGTTTTAATTGAAGATAGTTCTGCTTTACCAGCAATAAAAAATATTAAGCCTAATATTTACATAAAAGGAATTGAGTATAAAAAAAGAAAAAATGATGTCACAAAAAAAATTATTGCTGAAGAGAGGGAGGTAAGAAAAAGTGGTGGAATTTTGAAATTTACAGATAACATTACATTTTCATCATCAAACTTAATAAATACTAATTTTTTATCTTATGATACTAAACTTTCTCAAATAATAGACATGTGTAAAAAGATGGGTTTTTTTTATTTCCAGTCTTTACTTGATAATATTAAGAAATTAAATGTCATGGTCATTGGCGATTCGATTATTGATAAATATGTTTATACCGAGACATTGGGAAAATCAGCTAAAGAGAGCATACTTTCAACATTAAAAAAGAATGAAGAAACTTTTTGTGGAGGAGCAATTGCTGCAGCTAACAATGTTTCAGATTTTGTCAATAAAGTTTATTTATTAACGAATCATGGCATTGAAAATCCAGATGACTCCCAATTCATAAAAAAAAACTTAAATCATAATGTTAAACTTTTACCTGTCGGTCTCAAGGAAAGACCTACAACCATGAAAACTAGGTATATTGATTACAGTTATATGAGAAAAATGTTTGAGGTTTATGATATGAATGACAAACCTTTAGGTAAAGCTGAGGAAGATAAAGTATTACATTTAATAAATAAAAATATTAATAAAGTAGATTTAGTAATCTTAGCAGATTTTGGACACGGGTTTTTGAATAAAAGAATATATGATAGGATCTTATCTTCAAAAGTTTTTCTTGCTATTAACGCTCAAACAAATAGTGCTAATAAGGGGTTCAATTTAATCACTAAATATCCTTACGCAGATTATATTTGTATTGATGAACCAGAATTTAGGTTAGCAACTCAGGAGAAAACTATTGAATTAGAAAAATTATTAGCTAATAAAAAGAGTCTTCCTAAGAGTAAAGTTTTAATTGTTACGGCTGGGAAAAATGGTTGTTTTATTAAAAAAAATAATAAAATATTCGAAATTCCGGCGTTTACAAAAAATGTTGTTGATACAATAGGAGCTGGGGATGCTTTCTTTGTTATATCTGCACTTTTTGCATATTTTAAAGAAGATCCTATTGTTATTGGATTGACTGGAAATATTTCAGGAGCATTGAAAGTTAATATTCATGGGCACAGTTCTAATGTAAAAAAAAACCAATTTTTAAAGTTTATTGAATCTATTATTAAATAAATCCTGATGTTTTGTCGATTATATTAGTGAGTACATTATGAAAATTCTAGTTACTGGTGGTGGAGGTTATGTTGGTTGCCTTCTGGTGGAGAAGTTGCTTAGGGCAAAACATGAGGTTTTTGTTTTAGATCTATTCATATATGGGGAACCCAGGGAAGTTTTTAGAGAATTTTTTAATTCCAAAATGCTTAAATCTGTCAAAGGAGACATCAGAGATATAGATTTAGTAGATAATCTTTTGAGTGAGGTTGAAGCAGTTATTCATTTAGCATGTATATCTAATGATCCTTCTTTTGAACTAAATAAGTCGTTAGGGAAATCTATAAATTATGATTGTTTTTTTCCAATTATAAAAAAAAGTAAAAAAAAAGTTAAAAAATTTATTTACGCTTCATCATCATCTGTATACGGAATTAAAAATGAGAATAATGTAACTGAAAATTTGCTTTTAGACCCACTTACAGATTATTCAAAATATAAAGCAAAATGCGAGGAAATTTTGTTAAATGAGTCTGGAAGTCAATTATCTCCAATTATATTAAGACCGGCAACAGTTTGTGGTTATAGCTTGAGGACTCGTTTTGATGTAATAGTTAATATTTTAACTAATCATGCGATTAATAATAAAAAAATTACAATTTATGGAGGTCTTCAAAAAAGACCAAATATTCATATAGAAGATATGACAGACGTGTATTTAGAAATCTTAAAACAACCTGATGAGATTGTTAGAGAACAGATTTTTAATGTTGGATTTGAAAATCACACACTCAAAGAATTAGCACTAATTGTAAAAAAGAATATTAGCCATGATATTAAAATTGAGTTCCAAGAGACTGATGATCCAAGGTCTTACCATATTTCTTCGAAAAAAATATCTGAGAAAATAAATTTTTTACCAAAAAAAAATATTGATGATGCCATAATTGATCTCATGAATGCTTTTAAATCCAAATGTTTTAAAAATAGTATGACTAATCCAAAGTACTTCAATATTAAAATGTTGGAGAAAATTAATTTGAAATGAATAGGTTGGAAAAAAAATTATTATTAGATCTTTTAAGAATTAGAATGATCGAAGAAGAAATTTCGAAGAAATATTCTCAGAATGAAATGAGATGTCCTGTTCATTTATCACTAGGTCAAGAAGCAATAGCTGTAGGCGTGTGTAATGCTTTAAAAAAAAATGATCATGTGTATTCAACACATAGATGTCATAGTCACTATTTAGCTAAAGGTGGAAATTTAAATAGGATGATTGCTGAAATATATGGAAAGCAAAGCGGTTGTTGTGGAGGTAAAGGTGGATCAATGCATCTAATAGATAAATCATGTGGTTTTATGTTAAGCCTTCCTATTGTTGGTAGTATTATTCCTATATCTGTTGGAGCATCTTTTGCATTTAAATTAAGGAAGGAAAAAAAGGTTTCAGTTGTATTCTTTGGTGATGCTGCTGTTGAGGAAGGAGTTTATCATGAGTCTGCTAATTTTGCATCTTTACATAACTTACCAATTATCTTTGTTTGTGAAAATAACATGTTCTCATGTTTTACGCATTTGAGTGAAAGACAACCATCAAAAGACCTAACCAGACTAGCAAAATGTCACAATATTAAATCATTAAATATGTCAGGTAATAATGTTTTTAAGATTTATGAAAAGTGTCTTGAAATTGTAGATGATATAAAAAAGAATCCACGACCTTTTTTTCTTCAACTCAATACTTATAGAAATATTGAGCATTGTGGTCCCAATGACGATGATTATCTAAACTACAGAGAAAGTGGAGAAAAAAAATATTGGCAAAAAAATGACCCTATTGAAAAATATATTACTCTTTTAAAAAAAAGGAGAAGCTTTGATAAAAGTATTTTTAAAAAATTTAAAAAAATAATTTCATCAGAAATTGATATTGCTTTTTCTTTAGCTTCAAAAGATAAGTTTCCTAATAAATCATTACTAAAAAATATTTATGCTTAAAAAAAGAATTATTTCTGCGAGTGAGGCCATTCTTGAGGGGACTGATCTGTATTTAAAGAAAGACAAAAATTTTTTAATTTTAGGTGAAGGTGTAAATGACCCTAAAGGAATATTTGGAACAACTTTAGGTCTTAGTCAAAAATATGGTAAGGATCGAATAATTGAATCTCCAATTTCCGAAAATGGTATGACTGGTATCTCAATAGGGTTATCAATGAATAATTTCAAAGTTTTGTTAATTCATCAAAGAGTTGAGTTTGCTTTACTTTCTCTCGAACAGATATTTAATAATGCAGCAAAAAGTCATTTTGTCAGTAATGGTAACCATTCTGTCCCATTAGTTATAAGAATGATTATTGGAAGAGGTTGGGGGCAAGGTCCTGCCCATTCTCAAAGTTTAGAAACAATTTTTTCATATGTACCCAGGTTTAAAAGTACTGATGCCATCTTCAGCATATGATGCTAAAGGGATGCTGTTATCATCAATTAATGATCTAAATCCAGTTATTATATTAGAGCACAGATGGTTTCACTTTGTATCAGGATATGTTCCTAAAAGATTTTATACTAGTGATATTAAGAGCCCACAGATTAAAAAAAAGGGAAAGGATATATCAGTTGTGGCAAATTCTTATAATTTATACGAATGTTTACTTTGCGAAAAAGTTTTAAATAAATTTGGTATTTCTCTGGAATTGATAGATTTAAGGGTATTGCGTCCACTTAATATAAAACCAATTCTAAGTTCAGTTCGAAAAACCGGAAACCTTCTTATTGTTGAAACAGGTTATAAAACTTATGGAATTGGGGCAGAGATTTTAAGTTTATTATATGAAAATAAAAAAATTAAATTTGACACAACTCCATCTAGAATTGGTCTTCCGGATATGCCAACTCCTTCATCTAGAGAATTATCAAAATATTTTTATCCATCAAGTAAAAAAATACTTCTTGAAATTATTAAAATATTAAAGATTAGATTTAAATTAAAAAAAAAAATAATAACATATTTTGATGTGAACCACTTATCCCAAGAAATTGATATTCCAAACCCTGAATTCAAAGGACCATTCTGATGAAAGTTAAATATTCTTATTTACCGGAACAATTTTCAAATATTGATGACCTGATGGTTAAAATTAGAGAACTTGTAAAGACAGGAGATTTTACTTTAGGTAGACCTTTAGAGGTCTTCGAAAAAAAATTTGCTAAACTTATTGGTACAAGGTTTGCTGTTGGAGTTAACTCTGGGACAGATGCAATAAAACTTTCTTTAAAAGCAATAAACATTAAACCTGGCGATGAGATAATTACATCTGCCAACACTTTTGTTGCAACTGTTGGAGCTATTAATGAAGTTGGAGCAAAACCAGTTTTTGTAGACTGTGATAATTCATTTTGTATGAATGTAAACCTTATTGAAAAAGCTATTACAAAAAAAACTAAAGCAATAGTTCCTGTACATCTTTCAGGATACATGACGGATATGATTAGGCTTAAAAAAATTGCCCAAAAGCATAAACTTATGATTATTGAAGATGCATGCCAATCCATTCTAGCCTCTCAAAATCGTGTTAATGCTGGTTCTTGGGGGGTAACAGGTTGTTTCTCTTTACACCCACTTAAAAATTTAAATGTATGGTCAGATGGAGGGATAATAGTAACTAATAATAAAAAAGTGAATAAAGAACTCAGATTATTAAGAAATCATGGAATGAAAAGTAGGGATAGGATTCAAATACTTGGTTTTAATTCACGCCTTGATACTATTCAAGCAGTTGTTGGAAATTGGTTAATACCTCAAACCCAGAAAATAACAAAGCAAAGAATTTCAAATGCTCAATACTATGATGATAATTTTTCTCAAATTAAAGAACTAACAATACCAGTGAGACCAAAGGATATGAAGATTGTTTACCATTTATATATAATTTTTGCAAAAAAAAGAAACCAGCTCTTAAAATATTGTCTAGAAAAAGGTATTGAGGCAAAAGTTCATTACCCAATACCTCTTTATCAGCAGAAGGCACTTAAACCTTTTAATTATAAAAAGGGTGATTTCCCTGTTACAGATCTTCATTCAAAAAGTATGATCACATTTCCTGTGGATCAACATAAGTCAAAAAAGGAATTAGACTTTGTAATAAAAACTGTGAGGAAGTTTTATGGCTACAAATAAAAGAATTTTTTATCTCAACCTTGAAAAACAATTCAGATCAGAAAAAAAATTACTTTTGAAGCGAGTAGAAAAAACTCTTTTAAGTGGTAAATATATTTTATCAGATGAGGTGGAAAAGTTTGAAAGGAAAATTTGCAAGTTTCTGGGTGTAAAATATTGTATTTCAGTGAATTCGGGAACGGATGCTTTAATTTTGTCATTGCTTTCATTGAATATTGGTAGTGGGGATGAAGTTATTACTCAGTCAAATAGTTATGTTGCCTCAGCCGCTGCAATTCATTCCGTTGGAGCTAAACCTGTTTTTTCAGATGTATTAAGTGATCAGACAATGGACCCTGAAAGTCTCAAAAAGAAAATAAGTTCTAGAACAAAAGCCATTCTCCCAGTTCACTTAACTGGGAGAATGTGTGAGATGGACAAAATAGAAAGAATTGCAAAAGAAAAGAATTTAAAAATAATAGAAGATTCCGCGCAGGCTTTTGGATCAACTTTCAAAAAAAAAAAAAGCGGAACCTTTGGCGATTGTTCAGCATTTTCTGTGCATCCTTTGAAAAATTTAAATGCTTGCGGAGATGGGGGTTTTGTTACAACAAATAATTTTAAATTAGCAGACTATATTTCAAAAAGAAGAAATCATGGGCATATTAATAGAAATACTATAAAATTTTGGGGAAGTGTTTCACGATTAGACTCTATACAGGCAACAATACTTAATTTTAGACTTAATAATATTGAAGAAGTTATTAAAAAAAGAATTAACAATTATAAATTGTACTCTGAGAACCTTAATACTAAATATGTATTTTATCCAATTCCAAGAAAGGGCTGTAGGGATACATTTCATTTGTTTGTCATACAAGTATCTAAAAGAGAAAAACTTATTCAATATTTAAAAAAAAATAAAATTGAAACTAGAGTGCATTATCCAACTCCAATTCATAAACAACATTTTTTTAAAAAACAATTTCAAGGAGTAAGTCTTCCAGAAACAGAAAAACAATCAAAAAAGATTCTTAGTCTACCAATAAAATCAATTTCTAAAGGAAATGGAAATTAAAAAAAATTTGCAGTCATATAAATATTTTTTATCAAAACAATTGAGTAGTGGATTGCTTAAAATTAATTACCAGAAAATTATTACACAATTTAATTTAGATCTAATTAATAAATTAAGGCAACATGGATCAGAAAAGAGTTATCTAAGATTATGGGTACCAAATGAAAATTTTTCTAAGAGTTTTGATAGCTTAGTTGAATCCGTAAAGTCGTCTAAATTTAATAAGATGGAAATTAAGGTAAATAAAAAATACCTATCGACTTCAGAAAAAAATTCTATTTTATCAGATTATAAATTATTGAAAATATTGGAAAATGACACGGAATATATTTTTCATTTAGGTGACTTAAATAAAATTGACAAAAAAAAGAATGTTATAGATCGTCTTACAACAGAAAGTAGCTTAAATAACAAGTCATTTATATATCAAAATGGTAGCTGGCCAAAAAAAAATATAAAAAAGATTAATGATTTTTTAAAATTTTCTTACAACAAATATTCAAGTGATTTTGAAAATGCTTTTGCTAACTTTTCAATTTCTTCTGAGATAAAAATAAAAAAAAAAAAAATTTCAATATCAAAAAAAAAAATCATGTTAATTTTTAGTGAAGAAGAGGAATTTATTCATCTACATATTCAAGACGATGACCCACTATTCAAGGGTGTGTCCATAATTTTTACAAGATTATTCAAAGGTGAAAACCTCCATTTGGTTGGAGTAAATGGGAGCGCAAGATTAATTCAATATTTGAGATCTAGATTAAATTTGGAGACTTCAGGAATACTATTACTATCAAATATGGGACAACATATATTCTTACTAAATAATATTTTTCAATTTCTATTAGTCAACTTTAGAGTACCTTTTCAGAAAAAAATAAATTATGTACCTAATGATTGGTTAAAAATGAGTGATAAAAGAAAAATAAGATTTCTTTCAACAAATTTGATTTTTTTTTTAAAAAAACAATCTTTAAAAATTAATACTATGTCTGTAGATAAAATTGAGAATGATCTTAATCATCAACCAATAAAAATTTATGTTTCTTTCAACAATTTTTTAACATCACAAAAAAAGTCATTGTTAATTACAAAATTAGAAAAATTTTACAAAGAAATAATTAGCAGTCTTATGCAAGTTTACATTCAAGAGAAAAGTGATTTGAATAAAATTAGAAGACTTTAGTGATTTAAATTATTTTATATGATTAGTATTTATGTCGTTTAGATATAAAATAAGATTATGAATACTGAAAAAGAAAATAGAGAGCTTATACTTGATGGTACAAAGATTCAGTGGCATATGGAAAGAGTTGCAGCTTGGGAAAGAGGTGAGAGAATTGCCCCCATTACCATAGATATGGCATTAACAAGAGCGTGTAATTATGGATGCCATTTTTGCTATGCCATGCTTCAAGAAAACGATAGATCAATAATAAATAAAAGAGTGATAGTTAATTTTTTGGATGATTGTTCAGAGATGGGTGTTAAAGCGGTAAGTTTTGTCTCTGATGGGGAAAGTACAATATCTCCGACATTTGTTGATGCAGTTCAACATGGAAATAATTTAGGACTTTCCATGGCCGTAGGAACAAATGGTTTTGTTCTTACAAGGTCTAAATTAGAGGAAATTCTTCCGCATCTTACATATATAAGAATCAATATTTCTGCAGGAGAAAAAGAAAGATATTCGGAAATAATGGGAGTCAAAGAATCATATTTTGAAAGAGTTGTTCAAAATATTAGAGATATGGTTGATATAAAGAAAAAAAATAATCTATCTGTCACAATTGGTTTGCAAATGGTATTGATGCCAGAATATTCTGATCAAATTATTCCTTTAGCTAGCCTTGGGAAGAAACTTCAACCAGATTATCTTATTTTTAAGCATTGCAGTGATAATGAGGACGGTGACTTAGGGGTAAATTATGCAGGATATAAGAAACTCTACAAAACATTAAAGAGAGCAGAGTCAATGTCTGACTCACATTACAAGGTTATTGTAAAGTGGTCTAAAATTGATTCAGGAGAAAATAGAACATATAAACAATGTTTTGGTGCACCTTTTATGATTCAGATTTCTGGATCAGGTTTAGTTGCACCTTGTGGAATGCTTTTTAATGAAAAGTATAAAAGATATCATATAGGTAATATTTGTGAAAAAAGATTTAAAGATATATGGATGTCTGATCAATATTGGGAAGTTATGAATCATTTAGCATCCAACAACTTTGATGCACAGACTATGTGCGGAACACTTTGTCTTCAACACAAAGTTAATGAAGCACTGGATAATCATATTAAGGGTTTAAAAAGATTGAAACCAATTTTGTCAAGAAAAGTGCCTCATCAAAATTTTATTTAAAATTGAAAAATTCAAAAGAAAATATTAAATCTCCGAAAAATTTTGCTAAAGAATATTTTAGAGAGTTAGAAAAGGTAAGAAAGGAAATTGACTTCATAAAGATAAGCTTTGTGACAGATCTTCTTCAAGATCTATATAAGAATAACAAAACTCTTTATGTTTGTGGAAACGGTGGTTCGGCCGCAATTGCTAATCATTTTGCGTGTGATCATCTTAAAGGAATACGAGAAAAAACAAATATTAGACCTAAAGTACACTCTTTATCATCTAATATTGAATTAATAACAGCGATTTCAAATGATATTAAATTTGATGATATATTTACTTTTCAGCTATCAAGTCTTGCAAATAAATATGATTGTTTTTTAACAATTTCTTCATCAGGAAGTTCAAAAAACATTATTAAAGCAATTAAATGGGCAAAAAAAAATAACTTAAAGACGATAAGCCTTAACGGGTTTAATGGAGGGAAGGCATCTAAAATTAGTGATGTGAGTATTAATGTTTCTAGTAACAACTATGGAATAATTGAGGATATTCACCAAACAATAATGCATATATTAGCCCAAAGTCTGATTAAAAAAAACAGTTCTAAAAAACCCTAAAAATTTTTTTATTGATAATAATAACTATTATCATTGACAATCAATAATGATTATCATATATGTCTAATATTAGTGATTATAATTGATAATGATTATTAAAATTAATAAAAATAGACAAAGGGGTTAATATGATTATTACTAAAAAAAATCGGTTCGTACCAAAACATACGCGTGGAGTGTCATGGTTAACATTCCTTCCTATATTTTTATTAAGTAGTTATGTATATTCTAATGATTCTATTATCGTTGCCCCTGATGTTAATATATTTGAATCGCCAGACCAGGTATTTGAATTACCTGGGTCTGGTGATTACATTCCAGTAGAAGAAATTAGAAAATATAATTTTAACAATATTAATGACATACTTAGAAATACGACTGGTGTTTATTCCAGAGAAGAAACTGGTTTAGGAATTTTCCCTAACATCAGTATTAGAGGTGTGAACACTTTAAGATCAGCACAAGTAAATATAATGGAAGACGAAGTAAACATTATGCCAGCTCCTTACTCGGCACCAGATGCTTATTATTCGCCAATTCCAGGAAAAATGAATGCTCTTGAAATTTTAAAGGGAACTAGTCAATATAGATATGGCCCGCACTCAACTGGTGGAGCAATAAATTATGTAACAACTCCAATTGATTTTGGACAAAGATATTATGGAAGCGTTTCATATGGATCAGGAAACGATGTTTTAACCCATGATTACTTTAATTATGGTATGTCGGGCAAGTATGGTGCTATAGCACTTTTAGGTGAGATGTATTATCGTAATAGTGATGGTAGAAGAGATTTTAATATCGAGCCTCCAACAAGTACCCAGCATAGAAAAGGATATGATAGTGATGAATTAGGTGGAATAAACCATATTGCTCCGATGGTAAAAATGCTATGGCAGCTTCCTACTCAAAGAAATATAACTTTGGAACTTAAAGCTTCATATAATGATATGAATTATAATGAAGGTTATAGCGGTTTAACAACTTCAGATTTTAATGCAAATCCGGATCAAGTCTATGTTGCATATCAACTTGATGAAATGAATTCAGAACAACAAACATATTACGCAAAATTAAGAGCCGATGTGACATCAAATATAAGTAATAATTTAACGGTATTTGCTAACCGTTTTACTCGAGACTGGTTTAAGTTGGCCGATGTTAACGGAGATTCGTTGCAAAAATTTACATCAAAGGCTGGAAGTGCTGCTTCTCTTAACTGTGCTAAAGGATCGGCTGCATGTACCATAAGATATGTAAACAATGATAGACAGTACATTTCCTATGGTGTTAATAACGAAACAGACTTCAAATTTAACACAAATTACTTTGGAAAAAACATTCAACATGACCTTAAAGTTGGGTATGGTTACCACTATGACTATATAAATAGAGATCAGCAACGTCATGCTTTTACACAAGCTATTGGGGGCGGTTTAACTCCTACTGGGGTAACTTTTAAAGATGATAGACATGAAAAATCAAAAGGTCATTCAGGTTACATAGAAGAGTCAGCAACTATTAATAATTTTGTAATCTCTTTTGGTGGAAGATTTGAATATGTTGATTATCATTACAGAGATAAAGTTGCAGCTATGGGAACTACCAGTAATATGAAGGAAGAAATGTTCGCTTTCGCACCTGGTGGTGGATTAGTTTATAATCATGACGATAATTGGCAGTGGTTTGGTGGAGTTTATAAAGGTTTCAACCTGCCTGGACCAGGTTCTGCAAGAGATGATGGTTCACCTGTAGAAAAAGAAACAAGTATCGCAAAAGAAATTGGTGTTAGGTATACAAGCCCGAACTTTTTTGTTTCTTGGACTGGTTTTCATACTGACTTTAAGGATCTGATTGTAATTGATAATAGTAATGCTGACGGAAATCCTGATAACGCTGGTAATGTAATATCAAAAGGTTTTGAACTCTCAAGCACCTATACTCCTGCTGAAGATCTTCAACCATTTGCAGGAAACATATCTTTTTACGCAAACTATACATTCACCAATGCAAATCTTGATGGTGCCTCTACATCAACAGATTCTGAATCAGCTTTTGCTGGAGGTAGAGATGGGTCTAACGTTCCGTATGTTCCAGACCATCGCATATCATTTGGTGCTGATTATGAGTATAGTAATTTTGATTTTGGTATAAACATGACTTATCATTCTGAAACTCACGGTACAGCCGATGAAAGTGAAACAGAGGAGTTTCAAGGCGCTGCAGATGCAAGAAATGGTAAAATTGATAGTGCGTTCTTGCTAAACTTGTACTCTGGTTATGATATTACAGATAATTATAGAATTCAGGCTGGTGTTAATAATGCAACAGATCTTGAATATATATCAACTAGACATCCTTCAGGTGCAAGATCAGGCGCTCCATTAACAGCTTACATAAAAGGTGTGGCTAAGTTCTAAAGTTTTCATATGGTAGATTAGCTATTGTAGCGTTTTTCTCTCTCTCATTTATAATGTACAAGTGAGTCTACCATGTGGAATTTAATAAAGATACTTTCAAGATTTCATTGAATCTCGCTTTTTGATTGTTCGAGTCAGACTATTGTGTATAAGAAATTTAAATACAAAAAATTGACATATTTTAATAAGGATTTAATAATCCATTTAGATGTCTACTGAAGATTTTTTAAATACTAAGAAATGGCAATTAAAATATAAAAAATTTGGGTATAATCCAAAGCTCATTTTTGGGATAGCAAAAACAAAAAAACAACTTCTTTTTTCTTTAAGTTTTTTTTTAACAGTAATGGCTTCAGAAATATTATTTAACCAACCAATTAGAAAAAAAATAAGACTTATACATAATAAAATTTTTAGTAAAATTTTTACTGCAGATTTTAATAAAGTTGAGAGAGTAGAATTAAATTCTTTTAGCTTTAGCTTATTTATGATTATAAATAAATTATGTAAAGAGGAAGATTTTTCAAAAAAAGATTTTGATTCTTTAATTACTTTTTCAATCTGTCACTGGTCAACGATATCTAAATTTAATAAAAGTGAGTTTTTAATGAAGTTAGAAAAAATTAAAGAATTATGGGAAACAAATAAAGAAATTATACTTTCTTTAAATGACGATTTTAAAATAGATTTAATGATATTACTTTACAAAAGTTTTGAATACGGAATTGGTGATAAGGAGATTATAAAAAAAAATATTGCAGTATTAGGTTTTTCAATAAGTAAAGTATTTAAGGAGTTCAGATACGATGCAATAAGTGAATTTAAAATTGGATTAAAAAGAGTTAGGGAGCTTTGAAGCTTTAATAAGGTAAATCTGTTTTACCCATTAAAAATTTATCTACAGAATGAGCAACTTGTCTTCCCTCTCTGATGGCCCAGACTACAAGTGATTGACCTCTTCGCATATCTCCAGAAACGAATACTTTTTTTAAGTTTGTCTTGTAATCTAAATCATTAGCTTCAACATTACCTCTAGCATCTAATTGTATCCCAAGTTTTTTTAACATTTTATCTTTTTTAGGATGGAGAAAGCCCATTGCTAATAAAACAAGATCTGCTTTTAACTCAATTTCAGAATTTTTTCCACTTTGTTCTTTTAAAATCTGCTGACCATTTCCGTTTAGTTGCCAATTAACTTTTTTTAAGTTAATTTTTTGAACGCTATTATTACTACCTTGGAAGCTTTTTGTTGATACACTCCAATTTCTTAAGACTCCTTCTTCATGAGAGCTTGAAGTTCTGAGTTTTAATGGCCAGTTAGGCCAAGTAAGTAATTTATTTTCTTTGACGGGAGGTTTATCCATTATTTCTAATTGAGTTACTGATTTAGCTCCTTGTCGGTTGGAAGTTCCAATACAGTCAGAACCTGTATCCCCTCCTCCAATAACAACAACGTTTTTTCCTTTTGCAGAAATCATTTTATCATCACCTACTTTATCGCCTTCACAAATTTTATTTTGCAAGGTCAAGAAATCCATTGCAAAGTGTACTCCATTAAGTTCCCTTCCAGGAATAGATAAGTCCCTAGGTTCTTCTGAACCACAAGCAAGTATGATTGCACCAAATTCATTTAAAATATCTTTGACATTAATATTTTCACCAATATGTGAATTACATTGAAATTTAACGCCCTCTTTTTCCATTTGAAGAGCTCTTTTATCTATATAATGTTTTTCCATCTTAAAGTTTGGTATTCCATATCTCAACAGACCTCCAACTCTGTCATTTTTTTCAAAAACTGTTACACTATGTCCAGCTCTTGCTAGCTGTTGAGCACTAGCTAAACCTGCTGGCCCTGAACCAATAATGGCTATTTTTTTTCCAGTTTTTAATTTATTTATTTTTGGTACAATCCAACCTTCTTTATATCCCCGGTCAATTATAGAACGCTCAATACTTTTTATTGCTACGGGGTTATCTTCAATATTTAATGTGCATGCTGCTTCACATGGTGCTGGACAGATTCTTCCAGTGAATTCAGGAAAATTATTTGTAGAGTGAAGATTACTTAAAGCATTTTTCCAATCACTACTATAGACTAGTTCATTCCAATCTGGAATTATATTATTAACTGGACAGGAGTCATGACAATAGGGAATCCCACAATTCATACATCTAGAAGCTTGTTGACTTAACTTTTTACTAGAAAAAGGAATTATAAATTCTTTAAAATTTTTAATTCTTGAATTTGGTGAAATAGTTTTATTTTCTTCTCTATCAAATTCTAAAAAACCTGTTACTTTTCCCATAGTATATCTTTACCAGTTTTTGAAGTTTCTAAATTTTTATTTTCAATCGCCTTTTTAAAGTCAATAGGTACTACTTTAACAAATTTTTGTAATTCTTCATTAAAATTATTAAGAATCACGCGTGACTTCATGGAATTTGTGTAGTTTGTATGTCTAGTCAGCATTTCTTTAATTCTCTCTGAGTCGCTTTCTAAAAAAGTATATTTGTTAAAAATATCTTTAGTTTGAGATATATTGTCTTTTTCTAAATTGTGAATCTCTACCATTGATAAATTACAACTTTCAGAGAAATTTTTATTTTCATCATAAATATAAGCTATTCCACCACTCATTCCAGCTCCAAAATTTATACCTGTTTTTCCAATAACTAATATTATTCCACCAGTCATATACTCACAACAATGATCACCTGTGCCTTCGACGACTGCAATAGCACCAGAATTTCTTACAGCAAATCTTTCACCGGCGATACCTGAAAAGTAACACTCTCCAGAAATTGCACCATATAATACTGTATTTCCAATTATGATATTTTGATGTGGAATTATAGATGAGTCATTAAATGGTTTAATTATTATTCTTCCACCGGATAATCCTTTTCCAACATAATCATTAGCTTCACCACTTAGATTCAATGTAACGCCTTTTGAGAGAAATGTACCAAAACTTTGTCCAGCTGTACCCTTAATATTAATTATAATTGAATCCTCATTAAGTCCTTTAAAACCATGTTTGGTGGCAATTTTACCGGACAACATCGCACCATAACTTCTGTCAGTATTTTTAATTATCTTATTTAATTGAACACTTCTTTTTTTTCCTTCAATTACGTCAATCACTTCGTTTATAATTTTTTGATCTTCTACCAAGTGAAGATCATGTTTTTGATTAGAGGATTTAAAATTTTCTGAATGTAATTTAGTTTCAGGTTTCCATAAAATTTTAGATAAATCTATATCTTTTGCTTTCCAATGATCAATCACATCTTGCTTGCACAGTAAATCTGACCTACCTATTAGATCATTAAATTTCTCAACACCTAGTTCAGCCATTATTTCTCTTACCTCTTCGGCAACTAAAAAGAAAAAGTTGATAACGTTTTCTGGAGTACCAAGGAATTTTTTTCTCAAGGTTTCGTTTTGAGTAGCTATTCCGACGGGACAAGTATTAAGGTGGCACTTTCTCATCATAATACATCCTATAGAGACAAGTGGAGCAGTTGAAAAACCAAACTCATCAGCTCCTAATAATGCACCAATAACGACATCCCTTCCTGTTTTTAATCCTCCATCAACTTGTAAGGATATCCTATTTCTTAATTTATTCATAACCAGAGTTTGGTGCGTTTCAGCTAAGCCTAATTCCCAAGGAGTACCTGCATTTTTTATTGAGGTCAATGGAGATGCTCCTGTTCCACCATCATATCCAGAAATTGTGATATGATCGGCTTTACATTTAGTAACACCAGCAGCGACAACTCCTACACCAAATTCCGAAACTAGCTTTACACTTAATCTTGCTAATGGGTTAACATTTTTTAGATCAAAAATTAGTTGTGCTAGATCTTCAATTGAATAAATATCATGATGTGGAGGTGGTGATATAAGGCCAACGCCAGGTGTAGAGTGTCTAACTTCTGCAATCTTTTCATCTACTTTATGTCCAGGTAGTTGCCCACCTTCTCCAGGTTTAGCACCTTGAGAAATTTTAATTTGAATATCATTTGCATTTACTAAATATTCTGTTGTAACACCAAACCTTCCAGATGCTACTTGTTTAATCGCACTTCTCATCGAGTCACCATTTTTTAGCGTTTTAAAACGTTCCGACTCTTCACCTCCTTCACCAGTATTTGATTTGCCACCTATTCTATTCATGGCTAAAGCTAGTGTTGTATGAGCCTCTCTTGAGATTGAGCCAAAGGACATTGCTCCAGTAGAAAATCTACTGACAATATCTTCAACTTTTTCCACTTTTTCAATATTAATTTTTTTTGATTTTTTGAAACTGAAGAGACTCCTGATAGTTAGCATTGATTTATTATGATCATTTATTTGATTTGAGAATTGTTTGAAAGATTCTTTAGAATTAATTCTTACTGCTTTTTGTAAGTTCGAAATAGTAGTTGGTGACCATGCATGTTTTTCCCCTTTAGTCCTAAAGGCATACTCTCCACCGTCATCTAGCTTAAAGTTTTCATCAAAAAGTTTAATTTTATTAAATCTTCTTAAAGTTTCACTTTGGATTTGATTAAGGCCAATACCACCAATGAGTGAGGATGTACCAAAAAAGAACGACTTAACTAGTGATTCAGATAGACCGATAGCATCAAAAATTTGGGCGCCACAATAGGATTTAAGTGTGGATATTCCCATTTTAGACATTATTTTTAGTATTCCTTTACTTGTAGCTTTTATAAAATTAGATTTTGCAATTTCTTCATTTCCCTCATCACACAGCTCTTTTATGGTTTCAAAAGCTAAATAGGGGTTTATTGCTTCAATTCCATATCCAAAGAGAACTGAGAAATGATGTAACTCTCTGGCTTCACCGGTTTCAAGAATTAAACTAGTTTTCATTCTTAAGCCTTCTTTTATCAAAAATTGATGAATTACAGAGGATGCTAATAAAGCAGGTATAGGAGCATTTACAGAGGAAATATTCTTATCAGAGAGTATTAATATGTTGCATCCGTCTTTAACTTGAGCTTTTGCTGCAAAGCATATCTTTTCTAAACTTTGTTTCAATTCGTTACCATTATTTGAGTTTTTAAAAACAATATCGATTGTTGATACTTTTAACTTTCGATTTGATGACTTTTGAATTTCTTTTATTGAAGAAAGTTCTTCATTTGTGAGAATTGGTTGTTCTAGTTCAAGTCTAAAATTATTATTATTCTGTGGTGTAGAGAAAATATTTGGTTTGGCTCCTAAACTCATTTGAAGTGACATAACAAGTTCTTCTCTGATTGGATCAATTGGTGGGTTTGTAACTTGAGCAAAGCATTGTTTAAAATAGGAGTAAAGCAACTTAGGTTTATCACATAACAAGGATATTGGGGTATCTGTGCCCATTGAACCAACTGGCTCCAAACCAGTTTTTAACATAGGGTCTAAAAAAAACTTCAGGTCCTCTTTTGTGTAGCCAAAGGCAACCTGATACTTTTTCAAGTCTAATAACTTAAATCCTTTTGACTTTTTTAATTTTTTTATTTCATTAAGAAAGACTTGATTTTTTTTAAGGTGCGATTCGTAGTTAACCCTAGAAGCGTATTTTTCTTTTATACTTTCATTGTTTACAACTTTTTTTTCAACTAAATCAATCAAGAAAATTTTTCCTGGTTGTAGGCGCCATCTTTTTGTTACTTTTTTTGGGTTAATAGGTAAAACACCCATCTCTGAAGAAAGCATTATCATGCCATCATCCGTAACTAAATACCGTGACGGTCTTAAACCATTTCTATCTAAGATTGCACCGATCTTTTTTCCGTCAGTAAAACACATAGCCGCTGGTCCATCCCATGGTTCAATATGATTAGAGAAGTAATTAAAGTAGTTATTAATAATTTTTGAGTGATGTTTATTTTTTTCCCAAGCCTCGGGTATGAGAAGCATCATGGCTTCTTCAATATCAAACCCACCTATTATAAGGTATTCAAGAGCGTTATCAAATGCGGCTGAATCAGATACTCCTTCAAAAATTAGAGGGTTTATATCTTTAAATTCTTTTGAAAAATACTTTGAATCTGAAATTCTCGCCCTTGCGTTCATCCAGTTGACATTACCTCTTAAAGTATTTATTTCTCCGTTATGACATAAAAATCTGAAAGGTTGAGCGAGCTCCCAACTCGGAAAGGTGTTGGTAGAAAATCTTTGATGAACTATTGCTAAGGAGGAAATAAATAAAGAGTCTTTAAAATCGAGGTAAAAATCCTTAAGATTCTCCGACATTATCATTCCTTTGTAAGTAATAACTGTGGGCGAAAGAGAAACAGCATAAAAATCAAATGATTTGAGCTCTATTTCCATGTTTCTTCTTGCTAAGAAAAGCTTTGATTCAAATTGATTAATTTTCTGGGAAGGTTTGATTTCCTCAACAAAAAATTGAAAAATAGATGGTTCTTTACCTGCTATAGATTTTCCAAGAACTTTTTGATCTATTGGAACACTTCTTTGAGTTATGATTTTTAATCCAAATTTTTCAAAAACATTT
Source organism: Alphaproteobacteria bacterium (assembly GCA_045563015.1). Taxonomy (GTDB): domain Bacteria; phylum Pseudomonadota; class Alphaproteobacteria; order Methylaequorales; family Methylaequoraceae. The sequence continues at coordinate 38,914 of JBJKUQ010000021.1, forward strand.
CTTATAATTTCTATACAATGTGATCTTTCTTCCTTAATTCGTGGAAGAAAAAACATTCCGACTGCGTAATCATCTGGACGAGGCAATATAACATTACTTTTTGAAAGTTCTTTCTGAAAAAATTGATGAGGTATTTGGGTTAATATCCCAACCCCATCTCCAGCTTTTGGGTCTGCACTTACAGCACCTCTATGTGTAAGGTTGGCAAGTATCTTAAGTCCATTTTCAATGATTTCTCTTGAAGGAATGTCATAGATGTTGGCAACGAGTCCAATGCCACAAGAATCCTTTTCATTTTTATAGTCGTAAAGACCGATTTTTTTTTTTTTAAAAAACATCCTAAACCTATTAATATCTATGATTAAAATTCAAATTTATCAATAGTTTATTGTGATTTTTCACTATTCTTATAACCTAATTTTTTTCTCATAAAAAATATTTCCCATTGTTTCAGAATCTGAAGACTCTTCTCTAACCATTTTTATAAGACCGTATTTTGGGCAATACCATTGTTTTTGCTTGATTTTAATATTAATAACATCGAGAGGAGGCCCTGGATTGTAGCTTGTTTTTCCTTCACTCATAACTTGTATACAATTTTTAAAAGTTTTTTCTTTAATGTTGACTGTCTCTTCGACACCTTGAATAGTATTTGAAACTTTTATTGGTAAAAGTGTTTTGTATATTCGATCATAACCAAGTTTCATTATCAAGTTGGTTTGGTCGTTTGTTATCCAATTATCACCAACCCTAAGTGGGAATTTTAAAAGAATATTGTTATTTTCAAAATAAAGTTTTTCTTGGGGTAAATTAATAAATTGTTTGTAGGTATATTCGACTTTTTCAATAAAAATTTTATTTTTATTCCTTTTAAATACTATTAATTTTCCATCACTTCTTATGTATGTATATCTATCATATTCTTTATTGTATAAAGAATATGACTGTTTAAATAATCTTTCTTTTTTTTCCTTGTTTATAAGTTTCACATCGTAATGAATACTTTTTTCAAGTCCTAGGGGCATAAAACTATCATTGTTGTTACATGAGAGGATGCATACAAGAACTAAAAGAAGTAATCCATATCGAAGTTGATAGACATTTGATAAAGAATGTCTTGATTTTTTGTTAAATTTGTTCACTTTTCTTCGTCGATTAGTTCTGATAAACCTAATTTGTATTCAATTGCATTACATAATATTTGTCCTATTGTTATATGCATTTCTTGAATTCTTGATGTGTTTTTTGCTGGTATTGAAATTATGGAATCACAAAATTTTTCAACATTTGAAATATTTTTACCTGTAAATGCAATGCATTTCATATTCTTTTTCTTTGCACTTTTAAAGGCGTTAATAATATTTTGACTTTTTCCTGAGGTTGAAATTCCAATAGCTACATCACCTTCATTACCTAACGCTTCTATCTGTCTGGAAAACAAATATTCAAAACCAAAATCATTTCCTATAGCTGTTAATGTTGATGTGTCAGTTGCTAAAGATATTGCTGCAATTGCATCCCTATTCTTTGAAAACCGAACAGTTAATTCAGTTGCTAAATGTTGGGCATCTGATGCACTTCCTCCATTTCCAAAAAAAAAAATTTTATGATTATTCTTTAATGAACCTATACAAATGTCAACAATTCTAAGAAAATCTTTACTCAAATATTCTCTACAAAGTTTAAGAATTCTTTTATGTTCATCAAGTTGACTATTAAAAAACTCAGTTAAATTTTTATTCATTTATTTAATCCAATCATATCATATATTGCAATCCCATCTGGACTCGAACCAGAAATTAATCCTTAGGAGGGATTTATTATATCCAGTTTAACTATGAGACCATATTATTTGCCAAATGGAATTTGGTATTTCAATATTAAAGTTTCAGACCCAGGGTTTCTATAACCGCTGTCTGCATTTGAAATATGAAAAATCCCAGCACCTAACCTTGAATTATTTTTAAACCTATAGAACACATCAATTCCAATATAAAACTCCATTGGATTACCTGCTTTAATTTCATGTCCATCTTTGTAATAGCCACAGGCTACCGCTGGTGTCCAGACCCAATTTTTCTTTTTTCCATAATAACCATCAATACCAAATCCACCATACGCATAATAGGCATTTTCTGTAGTTCCTAAAAACCCCACAAATGGTTTAATTAGGTTGAAAAGTTTTTTGCCACTATGGATTTCAAAATTCATCATTTGTGATTGAATATTATGTGGTGGTGTACCATCTTCCATGTAATTAAAAACACCAAGACCCAAGGAAAGTCTAGGAGAGTCTTTTCCAATTACTTGTTTTTCGACTAAAACAAAAATTAATAATACAGTTAATAAAAAAATCTTACTTCTCATAGTACTCACTAAAATGGTATTTGATACTTTAATATAGCCTGTTCAGCTCCAGGATTTTGATCTCCTAAACCAGCATTGGATATATGATATAGACCAACACCGATTCTAACATTATTTTTAAACCTATAGTAAATATCACCTCCACTTCTAAATTGAACACGATTACCCATTTTTATTTCATTGCCATCAATATACCACCCAACAGCTAAAGTGGGAGTAATTATAAAACATTTACACAAACCAAAAAATAAATCCGCTCCAAAACCAAAATATCCATAGTAAGCTTCTTTATCGGTTCCATTAAATCCTATGTATGGTTTTAATAACCTAAAAATCTTTTTTTCACTTATATACTCAACACTGTATGCAATCGAACTATCTTTATAATCAACTAATGCACCGCCAGAAGAAGATGCATCACATCCACCCCTCATTTCTTCACATCTTTTTATACCATTTTCCATGAAATTATGAATTCCACCTCCAATTGAAAGTCTTCCTGATTTTTCTTTGGCTTCAATTGATAGAGATCCAGAAAAGAAGAAAAATAGCATAATTATTGATTTAAACAACATTCTCATAGTAAATTTTTAAAGTGCAAATAATTATATTCTAGATTACCATTTAAACTATGAAAAATAAATTTATTAATTCCATTTATTTTTTTTTAATAACAATCTGTACTTTGAGTTGTGGTGTAAATCCTTCCACTGGAAAAAAAGAGATTATTTTAATGAGTGAGAATGAAGAAAAACAAATAGGAAAAAATGAGCATTCAAAAATTATTGAAACTTTTGGGGGTATTTATTCTAATGTGATTCTTCAAAATTACATTGAAAGTTTAGGTGATTTTCTTGTATCTACATCCGAAACGCCAGACCTTAAATTTCAATTTACGATACTCAATACACCTATTGTTAATGCATTTGCATTGCCAGGAGGATATATTTATTTGACAAGGGGATTAATTGTTTTGTGTCAAAATGAAGCTCAATTAGCAGGGGTAATTGCCCATGAGATTGGTCATGTTACTGCAAGACATGCAGCCAGACGATACACTAGAAATATTGGCACAAATTTATTTACCAATCTACTTGGTATAATGACTCAAAATATAGTAATTAGTGATTTGATTAATACTTCAGCATCTCTATTTTTATTATCATACTCAAGACATCAAGAATATGAGGCAGATGAACTAGCAACAAGATATATGATTCGAGCAGGTTTTGACCCTAACGAAATGGGAAATTTTCTCAGAATTATGGAAAATTATTCAAATTTCCAAAAAGAAATACTTAGAGATAAAAAGAAAGTTTCTGAACTTCTATTAACTCATCCAACCTCCTCAAAAAGAGTAGATTCAGTGATTAAGAAATCAAAGGATAAGATTCCATTTAACCCTATTATTGGAAGAGAAATATTTTTAAAAAAAATTGATGGAATACTTTTTGGAAATAAAGAAGAGGAGGGTTTTTTTTATAAAAATAGATTTATTCATAAAAGTCTCGATTTTTCTTTTCAGTTTGATGAGTCATTTTATTTCTTAAATAACCCAAAATATCTTTTAGGTGTAACTAGTGGAAAAACGAAGGTAGTTTTTGACATTGATAAAAAAATAAAAAGAACTCCTTATGAATATCTTTCAGATTGGGGTAAGGTAGAAAAATGCTCAGACTTTAAAACTAATAATATAAAAGATTTTAAGTCATATAGTTGTTTTATAAAAAAAAATAATGAAGTTTATAAACTTGTAATTATTGATGGTGAAAAAGAATTGTATAGATTTGCTTTAATAACCAATAAAGAAGAGTATCAAAACTTTGAGAATTCTTTTTTAAAAATTACAAACTCTTTTGAGAAGGTGTCAACAAATAAAAAACTAAGCGAAACTCTTCCACCAAAAATAAAAATATTAAGATTTTATGACGATGAAGATTTTCTGAGTAAATTAATTGATGATATGAATAGCCAGGCAAAATTTTCTAAGAGTAAATTTTTTACCATTAATGGAATAAAGAAAGGAGAAAAAATAAACTTTGAGAAAGTTAAAACAATTTACTGATTTAGCAATTCTTCAAGTTTTACTTTAGCAGCCTTTTTTTCAAGATTTTGAACAGCCGCGTACTCATTACTCAATCTATTCAAAGCAGTTAAATAAATTTGCCTCTCTGAATAGGATTGTTGTTCAAGAGAATCATCTTTTTTATGTAAGTCTCTCACAACTTCTGCTATCAAAACAGGATCACCACTATTGATATTCTTTTCATATTCTTTGGCCCTTTTAATCCACATGTCTTTTTTAACGGATGGTTCTTCTGTCAAAACTTCCAAGGCTTTTGAAAGTCTATTTTTATTACTAAGTTTTCTAAGACCAGAGCTTGAAGCTTTAATTTTTGGAATCCTTAGTTTCATCTTATCTTGTTTAAAGTTGATTAATATGAAGTCTTGACTTGAACCGTCAACTTCATAAGTATCAAAGTTTTCAACCTCTCCAACTCCATAAATTGGATAAACTACTAGATCACCTATTTCAAGGCTCAAATCGTTAGTTTTTTTCAATGTTTACTCCTGTGAATAATTTAAGTTGTGGATTATAATACAAAGGATAAAAAATACAAGTAATATGCTAGGAACCTTTACCAGGTTTTTCGCTAAAATGTTTTTCAAATTTATCTGGAATACCTTTCCACTTGTCACTGTCCTTAGGTGGTTCACCCATCTTATTTATATTCGGCCAAACTTCTGCATATTTACGATTAATGTCTATCCATTTTTTTGCTGAATCATCTGAATCATCAGAAATTGCTTCAGCGGGGCATTCTGGTTCGCAAACCCCACAGTCAATACATTCATCGGGATGAATAACTAGCATATTTTCTCCTTCATAGAAACAATCAACCGGACAAACTTCTACGCAGTCCATGTATTTGCATTTGACACATCCATCTTTAACTATGTAGGTCATATTTGGTATATAATCGAGTTTTTAAATTTATTCAACTTATTATTGATTTCAATTAGTGAAGTTAATTTTAATATTTCCATTAAATATTTCATGCTCTAAAATGTTAGAAGGAATAAAGTTTTTAATTTTTTTTTTTTTAAAATATATTATTTTTCTAATTGTTAATTCTAAATATTCAAAGTTAACAAAATATTTTTTATTTTTTAATTTTATCAAATAAAACCCCATTTTAGAATAAATTTTTATTATTTCTGAATTGATCAATAATTTTTCGGAAAAAATGAATTTATTATCAAAAAATTTTTTTAATAAATTTTTATTTGATATATTTATTAAAGTTTGTCTTAAATAATTGGAATCATTTGATTTATAAAAAAAGAAATATGTGCCAATTTTAAACCCCCTTTTTTTAAGAAAATTTATTTCATCAGTTTTTAATGAATTATAATAAGATTTCAGAGATTGCTTTTTACAGTGACCTAAGTTTTCAAATAAGGAATAATTAATTGCACGAAAATTTTGAGATGGATTTTTAAATGAGTTAACATCTTCAATATATCTAAATTTATTTCCGACTAAATAATCAAAGTATAGTTGGATTTTTTTTTGGAGTCTTACTTTATGTAAACCAAAAAATTCATCAACAATTAAATTTATTTTTGGTTTAAGAATATCAAGACTTTTAATTAACCTAGCAACTGGCTTTTTCTTCCAATATATAATTCCATTGATATCAAATTCTAATTCACTGAAATCGGAGGATATAAATTTATCACTATGTTTTTTTGCAAAGTTTAATAATTGAAGCTTTAGTAATTTCTTGTCAAAAATATTTTTGTTTCCTCTAAAAATTGAGGAAATATTAAAAACGAAACCATCAAGCTTTCCAATTATTTCACTGCCAAAATTTATTGAGTTATCTTTATTTAATTTTATTACAGACAATTTGAAATTATTAGATGACTTAATTTTTAAGTTTTTTAGAACTCCAATAAATTGATTGATTAGTTGACTGTGTAGTAAAAGTGAAAGCTTGTATTCTATCTCTTTAACCTGTTTTTTTATGTTTACATTATTTTCTATCCAATTACTTTTGAATGCTAAAAAAGACCATTTTCGGATCTGTGAAATTTTGTAGTTAAGTTCTGCAATTTTTTTTGTTTTTGTTTTAATGTTTTTTAGTTCATTCGAAATCCAATTTTCGGGGATCATTCCATGAGAACCTGAAAGAAAAAGAAAAATTTTTTTTAAGAATCTAGAATGAAATTCATCTAAGTCTCTTGAGTAATCAGGAGTACCACAAAGATCCCAGAGAATTTTTATGTTATGGGGTATGTTTATTTTTTTTTTTACAGAAGAATCGCTAACTAATAGTTTTAAAAATCTTTGGTCACTAGCATTTTTTTTTAAAACTAAAAATTCTTTATCTGTTTTTTTACCCAGCGTTCTGATAAGATTATTAATTGATTGAAAATTTAGGAGTGAATTTCGCCAAAATATTTTTTTAATCTTTGTATAGTCATAACTTTCAACATAACTAACAACTTGATTTTGTATATTTTTTAAGCTACCTGTAGTTCCAAAAAAACCGTCATTAATGTGTCTCCCAGCTCTACCGGCAATCTGGGATATTTCATCATTTGTAAGAACTCTTTTTCTAATTCCATCAAATTTCACAAGACTAGAGAAAAAGATATGTTTTATATTTAAATTTAAACCAAGACCGATTGCATCAGTTGCAACAATATGATCAACTTTTCCATCTTCAAAAATTTTTACTTGGGCGTTTCTCACATCTGGAGATAATGCTCCCATAACCACAGAAACCCCACCATGAATTTGTTTGATTTTGTTTGCTATTTCGTATACGTCAATTTGAGAAAATGCAATTACTGCCGAACGTTTTGGAAGCCTTGCCAAATTTTTATACCCAGAGTAGGTAAGTTTTGAAAGTCTAGGTTTTTTATAAATTTTTATTTCAGGATAAATTTTTTTTAAGATTTCTTCCATACTCAGTGAACCAAGAAACATAGTTTCTTTTGCACCAATTTTATTCATGATTTTTTCTGTAAAAAGATGACCTCTTTCATAATCACTTGCTAATTGTATTTCATCAATTGCAACAAATTCGAATCTTTGATCTGGAATTGATTCCACTGTACAAAAAAAATACTTTGCCATTTTCGGTATAATTTTTTCCTCACCTGTAATTAATGCAACTTTTTCATCTCCAACTTCTCTCTTGGCAAATTCATAATTTTCTCTAGCAAGTAATCTTAGTGGAAAACCAATAACTCCGTTATTGTACTTAAATATTGTTTGGATAGCTGAAAAAGTTTTACCAGTATTTGTGGGTCCTAAAATAGCTACAATCTTTTTTGCTTTTAACCGCATGAAAGAATCTAAATTTTAAAATTAGGATTTTAATTCAATTAAATTAAAAACGTATGGAAGGATTCCATTGCTCTTGAAGTATTTAATTTCTTTTTCTGTATCGATTCTTGAAATAACTTTAATTTTTTTTTTGAAACTATCATATTTTATTTTTATATCTAACTCAAAGTTAGGCTTGGATGAAATTTTTCCGACATCTCCTATTTCAATAATTTCTGAACCAACAAGGTTAAGATCACCAACTGAAGTGTTTTTCATTTCTAGAGGCAATACACCCATTCCTACAAGGTTTGATCTATGAATTCTTTCAAAACTTTCTGCTATAACTGCTCGTACTCCTAAAAGTTTTGTTCCTTTGGCAGCCCAATCCCTTGAGGAACCTGTTCCATATTCTTTACCAGCAATTACAACTAATGGTACATCTTTCTCTAGATATTTTTTTGCTACTTTATAAACTTCTCCTTCATATCCTGATGGAAAATGTTTTGTGTAGCCTCCATCTTTTTTCACCATTAGATTATTTATTCTTACATTTGCAAAAGTACCTCTTGTCATAATTTCATGATTTCCTCTCCTTGCACCAAATGAATTAAAATCTTCTTTCTTCACTTGTCGCTTTGATAAGTAATTAGCTGCTTCACTATTTTCTTTTATTACTCCAGCAGGAGAAATGTGGTCTGTTGTAATGGAATCTCCTAATATTAAAAGAGGACGTGCATTTTTTATTATTTGTTCATTATTAAATTTTTTTTCTAAAAATGGTGGTTTTTTTATATAAGTGGAATTAATTGACCATTTGAATATTGGAGATTCCTCAGCATTGATTTTTTCCCAACTTTTGTCACCACTAAATATATTTTCATAGTTTTTTTTGAAAAAATTAGATTTTAGAGATATTTCTTGTGCTTTGAAAACTTCATTTGAAGATGGCCATAGATCTCTTAAAAAAATTTTTCTACCTTTTACAAAGGCTATTTCTTCATTTTCAAAATCAATATTTATCCTTCCTGCTAGAGCAAATAAGACAACCAATGGAGGTGAGGCTAAAAAATTTGATTTAACAAGAGGATGAATTCTTCCTTCAAAGTTTCTATTACCTGATATGACGCTACAAACATTAAGATTGTTATCTTGAATAATTTTATTTACTCTTTCATCAAGAGGACCAGAGTTTCCAATACAAGTTGTGCAACCGTACCCAACAATATTGAAGCCAAGTTTGTCTAAATAGACCTGTAATCCTGCTGCCTCTAAGTATTTTTTTACAACTTTACTTCCTGGGGCTAGGGACGTTTTAACCCACCATGGAATTTTCAAACCAAATTCAACTGCTTTTTTTGCAATTAGACCTGACATCAACATAACTGAGGGATTGGAAGTGTTTGTACAACTTGTAATTGCTGCAATACAAATTTTGCCATTTGATAATTCTGTGTTTTTTGATTTTGTAATTTGTTTTTTTTCTTTTTCGGTAAGGAATTCAAAATACTTTTTCTTTATATCTGATAAAACAATCTTATCTTGAGGTCTTTTTGGACCAGATATGCATGAGTTAATTTTTGTTAAATCTATATCAATTCTTTCATAATATTTTATTTTGTCGAAATTTTTTTCATGCCATAAAAACTGTTTTCTGCAATAGGTCTCAATTAAATTTATTTTATCTTTGACTCTTCCAGTTAACTTTAAATATTTTAAAGTTTCATCATCTACTGGAAAAAGGCCACATGTAGCCCCATATTCTGGTGCCATATTTGAAATAGTTGATCTCTCCGATAGGGATAGTTCTTTTAAACCAGGTCCAAAAAATTCCACAAATTTACCAACAACGTTTAACTTTCGAAGTTTTTCAGTTACGGTTAGCACAATATCGGTGGCCGTAATACCTTCTTTAGTTTTCCCAATAATTTTTACTCCTATTACTTCAGGAATCTTCATTGAAATTGGTTGTCCAAGCATCACTGATTCAGCTTCAATGCCTCCAACACCCCAGCCAAGAACAGATAATGCATTTACCATTGTGGTGTGGCTGTCAGTGCCAACCACAGAGTCAAAAAACAAAACATTGTCTTTTTCAGAAATTATACTAGCCAAGTACTCTATGTTAATTTGATGACAAATTCCAGATCCAGGCGGGAAGAGAGAAAAATTTTTTAGAGATTTTTGAGCCCATTTTAAAAGAGCATATCTTTCGTTATTTCTTTGAAACTCTTTTTCAACATTTATTAGAAGTGAATTATTTCCAGCAGAACTATCAACTGATATTGAATGGTCAACAACTAAACTAACTGGCACTAATGGATTAATCAATTCAGGGTCTTTTTTTTTCATTGCCATCATATCCCTCATTGCAGCAAGATCAGCAATGGCAGGAACTCCAGTATAATCTTGCATTAAAACTCTGCTGGGAGAAAAGAAAATTTCTTTACCAATATGGCTATTAACAATATTTTTACATTCAGAGATATCACTAGTTTTAAGTTTTTTTTTTCTTATTAGATTTTCAATTAATATTCTGTAGCTAAAAGGGAGAGACGTAATATCATAGTCAAAAAAATTCATTGTCTTTTCCAAGCTAAAATATTTAAATTGTTTTTTATTAATTAGAATTTTATCTATAAAAAAATTTGAGTCTGATGCCATTTTTCTACCAAATTACTGATATAATATTATAAGAAGATTATTATGCTAGAAGTAAATTCAATATATCTCTTTAGAAATAAAAAACAAATTTTTAGTAACTTCAGTTTAAAATTAAAAAAAAGAGAAATTATTTTTCTATTTGGAGAAAATGGTGTTGGAAAAACAACTTTATTAGATATTATTTCAGGTCTAATTAGACCAAACAAAGGATTTGTTAAAATTTACAACAAAGAAATTGAAGAAATTGGTACTTTAAAAAAGAATTACTTGCTTTATTTGTCTCATAAAAATTCTATTAAGGAAGGGTTATCTGTAGAGGAAAATATTAGGGTTTGGCTTAGTTTATTAGAAATAAGTGTGAAAAATGAAGATTTTTATGAAAAATTAAAAATATTTAATTTAAATGAGGTTCGAGGTAACCTAGTTAAAAACCTATCTCATGGACAAAAAAAAAAAGTTTCTTTGACTAAACTTCTATTCTCTGACTCAAAACTGTGGTTGATGGATGAACCATTTAATGGATTAGATTACAAAACTACCAAAACTTTAAAAAGTTTGATGGAAAATCACACAAAAAAAAATGGAGCAGTATTGTTTACAAGTCATTTCAATCCTAATTTTAAGTCAATTTTAAAGATAGAACTTAGAAGAAAAATTGAAAAAAAAAAAATTCAAGGATCCTTTGACAGTTGGGAAAAATTAAAATGAAAAATTTTTTAATTTTATTGCACAGAGAGCTATGTTTAATTTTAAAAAATACAAGGATTTTATTCTCTTTTTCATCTTTTTTTTTAATATCTTTATTGCTTTTTGTATTTGCTATTGGAACAGACTTACAAAAATTGTCATCATTATTTGTTCCAATTTTATGGATGATAATAATATTTTCTATAATTTTAATATCAGAAAGCTTTGTGCTTGAGGATTTCTCTGATGGAAGTTTGTCAGAACTACAAACTATGGGCTATTCTGAGGAATTAATTTTTCTTTCAAAAAGCTCAGCAATGTTTTTTTCCTTGTTATTACCTAATATGTTTCTTGTACCTATTGCTTCTTTGTTGTTCAGAATAAGTTTAGTTGACGCATTGGAGATAATTTTGATTGTTTTAATCGCATTACCAACCTTAGTTCTGATAAGTATTTTGTCAGCATTAATTTCGTTACAAGTTAGAAAAAATAAGTTTATTCAATTTATTTTAATTATGCCATTTTTGGTTCCTGTTTTAATATTTTCAACATCTTCAAATAGTTTTTTAAACTATGCAGATAGTCAATTTAAAATTTTGATTTTAATTGGTTTATTTTTAATTACATTACCTGTAACAGTTTTTTTTGGAAAATTGGTTATTAAAGAGTTAAATTACTAACATGTTTACTAAATTTGCAAACCCATCATCATTTCAAAAATTATCAGACTTTTTATATAAAAAATGCCTGATTTTTTCACTTGTTTTAGTGATTATTGGACTTTACTATTCTTTTTTTAATAGTCCTCCGGACTATCTACAAGGTGAAACTGTTAGAATAATGTATATTCACGTACCATGTGCATGGTTTTCACTTTTTACATATACACTTATGGCTGGTTGTAGTTTTTTTTCTTTGGTTTTTAGACATACTCTTGCTGATATTATAAGTAGGGCATGTGCTCCCGTTGGGGCATGTTTTACTCTTGCTACTTTAATTACAGGTTCAATTTGGGGTAAACCCACATGGGGTACATGGTGGGTCTGGGATGCAAGGTTAACATCAGAGCTTGTTTTGTTTTTTATTTATATAGGACATATCTTCATTTCTAACGCCTATGATGATAAAAGAAAAGGTGATAGGTTTGCTGCTATCCTAACATTAGTTGGAATCATTAATCTTCCAATTATTAAGTGGTCTGTTGATTGGTGGAATACACTTCATCAAACAGCAAGTATATCTAAATTTAGTGCTCCAAGTATTGACACAAGTATGATAGTTCCTTTATTTTTTATGGCCTTTTCATTTTTCTTTTTCTTTATTTCTCTAGTCTTGCTGAGAGTTAAAGGAGAAATAATATCAAGAAAAATTGATGTAATAGAATTTAGTAACAATTAGAATGAATTTTTTTATTAATTTCTTGAATAAAAAAGAGCACCTGTATTATGTTAGCTCGTCATATCTTATTGTTTTTTTTTTACTAGTGCTTATTTTTTTAGTAACACTTTTTAAGGTTAATAAACTTGAGAGAAAACTAAATAAAAAATTAAAATATGAAACCAAAAAATAAAAGATTAATCATTGTTTCTCTCTTAATGATCACATTTTCAATTGGTTGTGTAATAATATTTTTTAACTTAAGAAATAATTTAGTTTTTTTTTTTTCGCCATCCGACATATATGAAAATACTGAACTTCCTAACACTAAAATAAGACTTGGGGGGATGGTTAAAAAGGGGAGTATTTCTAAAAATCTGATAATTGAGAAAGAAAAAAAAATACAAGAAATATCTTTCATTGTAACTGATTTTGAAAATGAGATACCAGTTTATTATAGAGGTATATTACCTGATTTATTTGCAGAGGGTCAAGGAGTCGTTGTTGAGGGAATTTTTATGAACTTATCGAAATTTAATGCTAGTATTGTGTTAGCTAAGCATGATGAAAATTATATGCCACCTGAATTGGGCTACATTGATAAGAATTAGATTAAAATGATTGCTGAACTCGGTATTTTTTTTTTAATTTTAACTTTTATTTTATCAAGTTTAAGTATTTTTAGTCCTTTTTTGGCAAAGTTTAGTTTATTCAATCCATGCCAAATAAAAATCAGTAGACTGACTTTTTTTTGTACTTCTCTTTCATTTTTGATGTTGACAATTTGCTTTGTAAATTCAGACTTTTCTTTGAATGTTGTTGAGAAGAATTCAAATAGTCAACTTCCGTTAATTTATAAAGTTACTGGTGTTTGGGGAAATCACGAAGGTTCCATTTTACTATGGTTGTTAGTTATGACATTTTTTGCTTTTCTTTTTTCTTACCAGAAAAATGTCGAATCCAATCTTCGACGTAAAACTCTTACTATTCAGAATTTTTTAATTTTTTTAATTTCAACTTTCATTATTTTTACATCAAACCCTTTTCAAAGATCTTTTCCACCAAGTGTTGATGGTTCTGATTTAAATCCTTTGCTTCAAGATCCAGGATTAATTTTTCATCCACCTTTTCTTTATATAGGTTACGTTGGATTTTCTATTGTTTATTCTATCTCTATTGCAATTCTTCTTATAAATTCAAAAAATAAAAAATTTTTCGACAGTTTAAGACCATGGATATTTTTTTCTTGGACTTTTTTAACTGCTGGAATTGGTTTGGGTAGCTGGTGGGCATATTATGAATTAGGTTGGGGAGGTTTTTGGTTTTGGGACCCAGTTGAAAACGCTTCTTTATTACCTTGGTTAACTGCATCAGCCTTGGTACACACTATTATTTTATCTAAGAGTAAAAACAACATGTTAAACTGGACAATTCTTTTATCAATAATAACTTTCTTACTAAGTTTACTTGGCACCTTTCTTGTTAGATCTGGAGTCTTAATTTCTGTTCATGCGTTTGCAAATGATCCAACAAGGGGAGTTTTTATATTACTTTTACTTTTTATAATTACAGCATTTGGCTTGTCTTTATTTTTGCGAGGTAGTAAAAATTTATCAAATAATTTTAAAATTAATTTAATATCAAAACAAGGAGCAATTTCTTTAAATAATATTTTCATGTTAACATTAAGTTTTACCATTCTTGTCGGTACTTTATATCCACTATTTGCAGGCATTTTTTTTAATAATAAAATCTCAGTTGGGGCTCCTTTTTTCAACTCGATATTAATGCCTTTTCTAATACCTATGAGTATTGGAATGATTTTTGGACCTTTTCTTAAATGGGAAAAGGATGACATTTTAAATTTATTATCTAGATTACGAATCCTATTTATTCTTTTTTTTATATTCTCTCTTATTATTTGGTATTTAAATTTTCAGGGACCAGTTTTAGCAGTTATTTCACTCGTAATTGCTTTTTGGATTATTACAAGTTCCTTATTTGAATTAACAGAATTTATAAATTTAAAATCACCATTATTTTTAAAAAAGATTCCATTAAAGATTTTTTCACAAACTTTTGCACATATTGGAATTGCTCTGGTAATCATAGGTGCAACAGGAACATCAGTTTTAAAAAAGGAGAAAATCCAGTTTCAAAATATTAATGAAAAAATAAAGATAAAGGATTTTGAGGTAATGTTTTTAGGGGTTAATATTGTTGAAGGTCAAAATTATATTAGTCAAACAGGCATGTTTAATATTTATAAAGATAAAAAATTTGTCAAAAAACTTTTGCCAGAAAAAAGAAAATATAATACCGGCAATCAAGTAACAACAGAGGCTGCAATTTACTCCACAATTTTTGGAGATTTATATATTGCAATAGGTGATAAAAATACTTTAGAAAAAAAATCATGGACAACAAGAATATGGTTTAACTCTTTCACAATTTGGATATGGATAGGTGTTTTATTCCTAGTTATTGGCGGTTGTGTTTCAGTTTTCAGAACTCTAAAAACCTAAAATGAAACATTTGTATCTTTTCTTTTTTTTAGTTTCAGTTGGAAGCATTTTTTTTATGGGACTTCAGAAAGATCCTAAAATTATTCCTTCGAATTTATTATCACAAGAAACTCCATCATTTATTTTAAAAAAATTAGTTAATAAACCACTCCTAATAAATAAGGATTTTGAAAATGCTGATGAAATTAAGATTTTAAATTTTTTTGCGACCTGGTGTCCGCCATGTAAAGTTGAACACCAACAGTTAATGAAATTATCAAAAAGTTATAATGTTTTTGGAATTGCTAAAAAAGATAAATCAGACGAAGTTTTAATTTGGTTAGAAAAAAATGGTGATCCATATAAAAAATTAGGGTTAGATGAAGATGGTTTAGTTAGTATTGAATGGGGCGTTTATGGATTACCTGAAACCTTTTTAATAGATAAACAAGGAAAAATTATATACAAACATATTGGCCCCATATTAAAAAAAGATTTGAAAGATTTAGAAGAGTTAATTAATACAATTAAATGAACAAGTTTAGAATTTTTCTCATTTTGTTACTATGCTTAAGTTCAAAACTTGAGGGCGTTGAACCTAATGAAATGTTGAAAGATCCAAAACTTGAGGAAATAGCTAAAGATATTGGAAAAAATATTAGATGTCTGGTATGTCAAAATGAAGATATAGAAAATTCTAACGCAGATATTGCTAGAGATTTGAGAGTTTTGGTAAGAAAAAAGTTAATGAATGGAGAAAAAAGAAAAGATATCATCTCATATATTCATTCAAGATACGGTGATTATGTTTTATTTAACCCACCTTTAAGAATTGATACGGTTGCACTTTGGATAGTACCAGTTTTATTTTTTATTTTGTTAGTTCACTTTTTCTTTAGAAAGTCATGAAATGTTAATTATTTACTTTATTATTGTAGCTTTCGTAATTTTGATAATTTCTTCATTTCTTTTTAATCCTTTAAAGATAAAAAAAAATTTTCTACTTACATTAGTTTTTTTATCAATCACCTCCTTAATTACATACAGATTTATAGGAAATATTGAATCTTTCTTTTACAATGAAAAAATTGAAAAAGAAATAAAAAATATTGTCAAAAATCCAAATGATTTAGTTAATATTGACCCCAAGAAAATTATTTTTTTTTTAGAAACTAAGCTCAAAAGTGATCCAAATGATTTAGTAGGTTGGAAAGTTTTGACTAAAACATGTTATATAACAGGTCACTATCAAAAAGCTGATTTACACTTTAAGAATTCCTTGAAATATTTTCCAGAAAATGAGGATCTACTTCTCCAATATTCAATTCTTAAAAGAGATACCAATCAATTTTCATCAGCAATTAACCTTCTAGAAAAAGTTAATGAGATAAACCCATATAATCGAGAATCAATAAAGCTTTACTTGAGCCTATTAATACAAACGTTAGATGAAGAAAAAATTATAAAAAAAGTAAGGGAGTTACAAAAAGATAAACAGATAGATTCGTTATGGTTAAAAAAATTATTAAAAGATTTAAAATTAGAAAAGATTTCTTAGTTTATTTTAAAGTTTTTTGACTTAAAAAATGATGTTTGAAAATATTGTGAAATTAAATCATAATCATTTTTTTTTAAGATCTTATAAATTTGAGTGTTGAATATATCTCTAGTTTTTTTTACATGTATTTCAATTGATATTAATTTAGGCTTATATTTTTTTAAATTTATTCCTTTTAAAACTTCTAGCTCATGACCCTCAACATCAATATTAAGAAGTTCAAAACTATTTTTAACTTTATATTTATCTAAAATATAAGTTAATGTATTTCTTTTTACTTTTCTAATTATATAATCTTTGTTTATTTTTTTTTTCCATTTTTCTGCCCATATTTTATTAGTGGTATTTAAACCGGACCCCTGCTCAAAAATAAATGCATCAATTAATCCTTTTTTTGATGATATTGCATAATTTAAGTTTATATCTCTTTTTCTATATTTTTTAAATAATCTCAGGTTTTCTTCAACCATATCAATATTAAGACCATTCCAACCTTTTTTATAAAGATTGTATGTAAGTGAACCATTTATTGGATGAAGAGCACCAATATCAACAAAGAAACCTGTATTATTATTAAAAAATATCTTATTTAAAAAAACATCTTCACCAAATGCACTATGTGCTCTTAAAAATTTGAGTTTATATTTGAAGTACCTATATGTATGATATAGTTTTTTATTTTTGATATATTTTTCTTTTAGACGTTTAAACATAGAGAAAAATTATCCTATTAAATTATGCTCAATATTGAAAGAAATATTAATCCCAGAGCTTCTATTATATTAGGATTATCTCTACTAATTGTTTTTTTAGCATATTTTTTTGAATATACTCTTGAATTACCCCCATGCAAATTATGTATTTATCAAAGAATACCTTATTTCGTAGTAATTTTTTCAGGTATATTAATCTATTTCAAACAAGATAAATTTTTTTTAATAATATCACTTTTAATGTTCATTATTAATTTGTGTGTTTCTTCATTCCATAGTTTAGTTGAAAGAAAATTAATTAGCTATGATACAGGTTGTTCCTCAAATTCTGATAACTTTGACAATATAGATCAGTTAAGGAGTTTTTTAGAGAAAGTCCCTATTATAAAATGCGATGAAATTATTTTCTCTATTTTTGGGCTTTCATTGGCAAATTTAAATATAATATTGTTATTAATTTTGATAACATTAAGTTTTTTGGCTTTAAGAAAAAATGGATAAGAAAAAAATACATGAAATTATAAGAGTTAATCATGCTGGAGAATATGGTGCTCAGATGATTTATAATGGTCAAATAAAATATAGTAAAAATAAAAAATTAATTAAGGAACTAAAACAAATTTTATTAGAAGAAAAAGTACATTTTGATTATTTTGATAAACAAATATTAGAAAATAGAGTGCGTCCAACAATCATGTCTCCCCTTTGGAAAATATTTGGCTCAACTTTAGGAGCTTTGACATCTCGTCTCGGAGAAAACTACGTTCATGCATGTACAGAATCAGTTGAGGAAGTAATTGTAGCACACTATAAAGAACAGTTAGAATTTTTGGAGGCTAATGGAATAAACAATTCACTTAAAGCTAGAATAAAAAAATTCTGTGAAGATGAAGATAAGCACAAACACTTTGCTCAATCTAAGCATAAATCAGAGAATTTTGGTTTAAATTTATTCAAGGGAGCAACTAAAATAGGAACAAAGATTGCGATAAGTATATCAAAAAAGTTTTAAATCACGGTTCTAATTCTGAATCCCAGTAAAGAAAATCATTCCAGCTCTTGTGGAGAAAGTTTGGTGGAAACATTCTCCCTATTTCTTTGAGTTCAAAGTTGTTTGGAATGTAAGGTAATCTGTTTAATTTTATTCCAAGTTTATATAAGGGACGATTTCCTTTTTGAGTATTACAATTTCTGCAGGATGTGACAACATTTTCCCAAGAAGTTTTTCCACCCTTTGAACGTGGTGTTACATGATCAAATGTAAGATTTTCAACCTTAAAATTTTTAATACAATATTGACAAGTAAATTTGTCTCTTAAAAAAACATTAAATCTCGTAAAAGCGGCCTTTTTAGGCATTGGGATATAATCTTTTAATGAAACAACACTTGGTAGCTTAAATTCAACAGATGGGGACCGGACAACTTGATTATATTCTGATACGACATTTACTCTATCAAGAAAAACCGCTTTGAGAGCTTCTTTCCATGACCATGTAGATAATGGGAAGTAACTAAGAGGCTGATAATCAGCATTAAGAACAAGTGCAGGACAACTATTAGGAGCTAATGACATATTTCTATCTAATTTTATAATATTGGGTTTTTATAAAAAATTTAAATATTAAATATTTTTTTGATAAAATTTAAGCCCTTGTGAATACCATTGTCATCAATGCCATGAGCTAGTTCATTTGATAGATCATAGCTTATATCAAAGCCAAAAGATTTTAACTTTTGAAATGCATCAATTGTAAATTTAAAATTAATTACTTCATCCATTTTTCCGTGATAAAGACCAATAGGAAATTTTGAAAGGATTTCACTTTTAAAATTTTTATTTTCATATAGCATTCCAGAATAACCATATATTCCAGCACATTTTTTTTTTCTTTTGCACAAATGATACAAAGCCATCATTGTTCCTTGTGAAAATCCTACAAAAAAAATTTTGTCTTCATTTAATTCATGTTCTTTTGCAATATGATCAACATATTTGTTTAAATATGGACCAGCCTTTAATAAACCTTTTCCAATGTTCTCTGGAGATATTGATGTTAATTCGAACCATTGAAATGCACTGCCTCCCCAAGGGCATTTAAATGGAGCATTGGGAGACAGAAAGATTGTATTGGGCAGCAAATTAGACCACAAGTTACCAATTCCTATTAAATCGTCACCGTTAGCACCATACCCATGAAGAAAAATGACAGCATTTTTAACTTTTTTATCAGGATGTATTACACTATGATTGAGTACTTCGACCATTTTTATTCATAATTCTTTTTAGTTCTAAGATACCTTTTTTTGGAAAAAAATCATTTGAAATTGTTAAAAAAAAATCAGCTATGGGAATTATACAGTTTGGTTTTAAAAGTCTTGACTCTAATATTTTGTATACATTAGAAATGTCATAAGATATAAAATTATCAACTTCACCGTCAGTGTTAAAGAATTTTTTTTTTCTGAAACTTCATAGTGATATGTAAAAATTATTCCTGAATGGATTTTTTTTTTATGCTCGTGTGAATAATTTGTTGTACTACCTTTTAATACCTTTCTAAAATTAATTTTTTTTAAACCAGCTTCCTCAACTGCTTCCTTTTGAAAATTTTTTAAAATAGAAATTCCTACTGGTTGCCCTCCAGCAATTAAATTGTCATGAAGACCAGGAAAATATGATAGTTTTTTTGATCTGATAGCAAAATGCATTAAGAAACTCATTTTTTTTTTACTCCATGCATTACAATGTATGCCATACTGAGGAAATCCAAATAAAGTCATAAAATTACGAGGGACCTCCAATATTTTATTTTCTCCAAAAATTTTAGTGTCACAAAAGTCCATTTTTGGATTAAAAGAATTATACATAAAGACTGGACAAATTTCATTTATAGCTTCTTGATTTATTATTAATTGGAGTAACTTTTTATTACAGAAAATTTTTTTAAAATCATTTAGGTGAGCCAATTCTTTGTCAATATTCAAAAAATTAATTAGCCTTTCTTTTTCTTTATTAATCCAACCAATTTTTTTTTTTTTAAAAATAATCGGTGTAAAGTTTCCTATTTTTTTTTTATATAAATCTTTTAGGAGTTCAATGGTTAATTCCAGAGTTTTTTTTTACTCACAAGATTCCTTAATGATTTTTACCAGTGTTTGCATAATTTCCTCTATCCTAAAGTCCTTAGGTGTAAATACTGCTTTAACTCCAATAGATATTAATTTTTTTGCGTCAACTGGGGGTATTATTCCTCCTACAATAACAGGTATTTTAGAGAGACTGTTTTTCTTTAAAAGATCGATAACAATATTTACCAGGTGAAGATGTGAGCCAGATAGAATAGATAACCCAATAATATGAACGCCTTCTTCAATCGCTGCAGATACTAATTGTTCTGGTGTTGATCTAATTCCATCATAAACAACTTCTAACCCGATATCTCTTGCTCTAACAGCAATTTGTTCTGCACCATTCGAATGACCATCTAGTCCAGGTTTTCCAACTAACATTTTTGGTCGTCTTTTGATTTTTTTCGTTATTTTTCCAATTTGTTTTTGTAAAGATTTAATTTCTTCGTTTTCAACAGTTCTGTTTAGTAGGTTAGACGAAACTATACCTGTAGGTGCTCTGTATTCTCCATAAACTTCCCTCATTACATTAGACCATTCACCAGTTGTTATACCAGAATGAGCACATTTAATTGAAATCTCCATTAAGTTTTCATTATCTGTGGCTTTTTGTTTTAGAGTTTTAAGAAGAGAATCGACTAACTTTTTATCTCTATCTTTTTTCCACTTTAGTACACTCTTGATTTGGCTTTTTTCTGCACTTTCATCTACTTTCATGAATCCACCATCACTCTCCTCAATTAAAGGTGATTTTTCTCCTTCCGCAAAGCAATTAACTCCTACAACTTTTTGTGAACCTTTTTCAATGGATTTCTGTCTATTTGTTTGAGATTCAACTAATTTACTCTTTAAAAACCCTTTTTCAATTGCTTCAATCAAGCCACCAAGTTCGTCGACCTTATTAAGTTCACCATAAGCAGATTTTTTAAGTAATTTAACTTTACCTTTCAATACTTTTGATCCTTCAAAAATGTCTTCAAAATCTAGCAAGTCAGTTTCATAAGCCATTATTTGTTGTAATCTTAAACTCCATTGCTGATCCCATGGTCTAGGCAAACCTAGAGCTTCATTCCAAGCTGGAAGTTGTACAGCTCTTGCCCTAGAATTTTTTGCAATTACGACAGGAAGCATCTGTATTAAAATTCTGTAAACATTGTTTTCAGGTTGTGACTCAGTAAGACCCAAAGAGTTAACTTGCATACCATATCTAAACCTACGAAACTTTTCATTATGTACTTTAAACCGTTTTTTACATATTTCATCCCACATTTCTGTAAAAGCAATCATTTTGGCTGTTTCAGTTATTAATTTCATTCCCGAATTTACAAAAAAACTAATTCTACCCACTATTTTTTCAAATAGATCTTTATTGTTTTTGGAATCTTGGGATAAATTTTCTATAATTCCTATTGCAGTTGCTAATGCAAACGATAATTCTTGTTCTGGCGTTGCTCCAGCCTCTTGAAGATGGTAAGAGCATATGTTTATTGGGTTCCATTTTGGTACCTCTTTTGTTGTATATTGAATCATATCAGTGGACAATTTAATACTAGGTTTTGGGGGGAAGATATATGTGCCTCGTGATAAATACTCCTTTGTAATGTCGTTTTGGGTTGTCCCAGCCAAATCTTTTTTATTTACTCCCTGTTTTTCTGCTGTAGCAATGTAGAGTGCTAACAGCCAAGTAGCAGGGGCATTAATGGTCATTGATGTATTCATTTTTTCTAGGGGTATGCCTTTAAAAAGAGTTTCCATATTGCCGATATGGCTTATAGGAACTCCAACTTTACCTACTTCACCTTTGGCTAGTACGTGATCTGAATCGTATCCAGTTTGAGTTGGTAAATCAAAAGCGACAGAGAGACCAGTTTGTCCTTTTTGTAAATTTTTTCTGTATAATTCATTTGAAGCTTTAGCCGAAGAGTGACCAGCATAAGTTCTAATTAACCATGGTTTTTGTTTAACTTGTTCCATTAATTCCTTCTTGACCTTGATAAATAATATTTATTTTAAAAATGAACAAGAAAATTTATGTATTTTTTTTATTTTATGGTATAAATTTCTTTTTTTAAATTTATCACAGGTGAAGTTATGACTGCAAAGGAAATTTATGAAATTGGTGAAATACCAAGTTTGGGAGATGTTCCCGAAAAGATGTATGCATGGGTTATAAGGGAAAATCGTTTAGGTGAACCAGAAAAAGCAATGCAAATAGAAAAAATGCCAGTTCAAAAACCAGGAAAAGATGAAGTTTTAGTTATGGTTATGGCGGTTGGAATTAATTACAATAATGTATGGGCATCACAAGGTATCCCAATTTCAGTAATTGGAGAAGATACAGGCTATCATATTGGTGGTTCAGACGCTTCTGGAATAGTTTGGGCTATTGGAGATAATGTTAAAAGATGGAAAGTTGGCGATGAAGTAATAATACATTGTAATCGTGACGATGGTGATGACGAAGAGTGTAATGGAGGTGAACCAATGTATTCAAAGTCACAGAAGATATGGGGATATGAAACTAATGATGGATCTTTTGCACAATTTACAACGGTTCAATCTCGACAATTGCTTAAAAAGCCTGATCATTTATCATGGGAAGAGAGTGGTTGCTATACATTAACTCTGGCAACAGCATACAGAATGTTATTTGGACATCCTCCTCATGCAATAAAACCTGGAATGAATGTTCTAGTTTGGGGAGCATCAGGAGGTATTGGTAGTATGGCAGTTCAACTTTGTAAAGCAGTTGGGGCTAATGCTATTGGTATAATTTCTGATGACGAAAAAGTGCCTTTTGTTAAAAAACTTGGTGCTACTGGAGTTTTGAATAGAAAAAAATATGAATGTTTTGGGAGGCTTCCAGATGTAAAAGATCAGGAAGGATACTCGGATTTTATAAAAAAATGTAGAGTCTTGGGTAAAGATATATGGAATCTAACAGGAAAGAAAGATGTTGATATTGTTTTTGAACATCCAGGTGAATCGACCTTTCCTGTTTCTTGTTATTTAGTCAAGACAGGTGGTATGGTTGTAATATGTGCCGGAACATCAGGTTATAACTTAACAATGGATGCTAGATATGTATGGATGAGACAAAAAAGGATACAAGGAAGTCATTTTGCCAATCTATATCAGGCTAATCAAGCTAATGAAATGATGATACAGAAACTGATTAAACCTTTAATGTCGGAGTGTTTCAAATGGATCGACATTCCAGTAGCGCATACAAAAATGATGAATAACAAACATTTGCCTGGAAACATGGCTGCATTAGTTCAAGCGAAAAAAACTGGAATGAAAAGCTTAAATGAGTTAGAATAATAACTTGAATTAAAGAAAAAAATAATTAAATTCATACTCTATGGATAGTTCATTAGAAATAAAAACAACAACAAGCCTTCCAAAAGAATACGTTAATCAGAACATAAGTGTTTTTAACAAAATTCTTACATCTTTAGAAACTATATCAGAATTAGCTAAGGATCACCTAAAAAGTATAACTTCAAAAGATGGAAGGATTTCAAACTCGTTATTAGAAAAGCATCAGTTTAAAGCCCACGGGTTTGCCTGGTTTGAAACCTACAGAATAGGATTAAGAGAGACCTTTAATTGGATAGAATCACTTAAAGACAAAAAAAATGACACTGATTTAGAATACGCTGTATTGGTTTATGCATTTTCAGAATACTTAAATCAGATGAGACACGGGATTATGATTAGTCAATCTGAAGTTATTAGACCTTCAACGCTCAACGTTGACGATGAGAAATTTTCATTTTTCAACTCACCAGATGTTCAAGAGCTTATTAAATATGGTGCTTCGGATAATATTTCCCAAATAATGATTAGTTCAATGGAAAATGGCATTTTCCCTAATCTGGGATTGAACGATGATACACTTAATATGATACAAGACCAATTTAGAAAATTTACTGATGAAGAAATAGTTCCTACTGCTAATGAATGGCATTTAAAAGATGATCTTATACCCGACAGTGTTTTAGGAAAGATGGCTGAACTTGGAGTTTTTAGTATTGCAATTCCTGAATCTTATGGTGGTTTGGGTATGGGTAAGGTTGCAATGTGCGTGGTTACAGAAGAACTTTCAAGAGGTTTTCTGGCTGCCGGCTCATTAGGAACACGTGCTGAAATAGCCGGAGAATTAATTAGATTGGGTGGAACCGAAGAACAAAAAAATAAATATTTACCAGAAATTGCCTCTGGCAACTTACTCACAACTGCAGTATTTACTGAACCAAATACTGGTTCAGACTTAGGAAGTTTAGCAACAAGAGCTCAACTTGATGGGGAAAATTATATAATAAATGGAAATAAAACATGGATCACCCATGGCGCCAGATCTGATCTTATGACAGTATTAGCAAGAACAGATTCATCCCAAAAAGGTTATAAAGGCCTTAGTATGTTTTTAGTTGAAAAGCCTAGAGGCACTTGTGAAAAACCTTTTCCAATGGACGGTATGTCTGGAAGTGAGATTGAGGTTCTTGGGTACAGAGGAATGAAAGAATATGAGATCGCACTAGACTCAATTAAAGTTAACAAGAAAAATTTACTTGGCGAAAAAGAAGGTAATGGATTTAAACAACTTATGGAAACTTTTGAATCTGCAAGAATACAAACAGCTGCTAGAGCAGTAGGTGTTGCTCAAAATGCATTAGAACTTGGATTATCATATGCGAAAGACAGAAGTCAGTTTGGAAAAGCTATCATTAAATTCCCTAGAATATTTAAAAAGTTAGCGTGGATGTTAATGGAAACAACGGTAGCAAGACAAATAACACTTTTCTCTGCCAGAGAGAAAGATAATGATATTAGATGTGACATTGAAGCTGGAATGGCTAAGCTTTTAGGAGCTAGAGTTGCTTGGACGAATGCTGATAGTGCTCTCCAAATTCATGGAGGTAACGGATATGCTCTAGAATATCCGATAAGCAGAGTTCTTTGTGATGCAAGAATACTTAATATTTTTGAGGGTGCTGCGGAAATTCAAGCGCAAATAGTTGTTAAAGGTCTCCTAGGTAGGTAATAAATGCAAATTTTTTTTAATGTTGTAATCATAGTTTGTTTGGTTGCAACATTCCTAATTCTTCTTGCTGGTCTTATACATAATGCAAAGTCCGGAGATAAAAAAAACAATAAAGTTAATAAATTTATGCGATATAGGGTTACCTTTCAATTTGTAAGCTTACTTGTGTTAACTTTGGCGCTTTACTTTAAATAATAAACTTTGAGGACTTGTTTTTGGTAAAACTTGATAAAATTTATACAAGAGGTGGAGATAAGGGATATACAAGTTTAGGTGATGGAAAAAGAATAAAAAAGAGTTCCATCAGAATAAAAGCATATGGTGAAGTTGACGAAATAAACTCTATAATAGGGATTGCAATTTGTTTCTGCTCACAATCATTAAAAAAATCTTTAATTAAAATTCAAAATGACCTTTTTGATTTAGGTGCAGATCTGTGTATTCCGGGAGGTGAAAAAAAAATTGTAATTGATTCAAATCAAACTAAATTTTTAGAACAAGAATTAGATAAAATTAATAATAAACTATCAACTTTAAAATCATTTGTTCTACCTGGAGGAACAAAATCTTCAGCTTATCTGCATCATGCTAGAACCGTTACAAGAAGGTGTGAAAGATCAATAGTTGAGTTAAGAAATAAGGAGAAAATAAATAATGAAGTTATTAAATATATTAATAGATTATCAGATTTTCTTTTTGTGGCAGCGAGGATTGAGAATAATGATGATGGTGATATACTTTGGATTCCAAAAAGAAATTAACAACGGATGGATCTAATGAAAGCTTTAGTATGTGTAAAAAGAGTTATTGATTATAACGTTAAAATAAGAGTTAAATCAGATAAAAGCGGGGTTGAAAAAAATAATGTTAAGATGTCTATGAACCCTTTTGATGAAATAGCTGTCGAAGAAGCTGTCAGAATGAAAGAAAAGGGAGTGATTAGTGAAATAATAATTTTATCTATTGGAGATGAAAGCTCACAAGAGACAATAAGAACTGCCTTAGCTATGGGCGGAGACAGGGGAGTATTGATAAAAACAACTGATAGTGATATTGATCCGATAAATATAGGAAAGCTTATTAAAAATATTTGTGATAAAGAAAAACCTGATGTAACAATTTTAGGAAAACAAGCAATAGACGATGATTGTAATCAAACAGGACAGATTCTTTCAACATTATTAAAATACCCTCAGGCAACATTTGCTTCAAAAGTGGAAAAAAAGGGTGATAAATCATTTGATGTAACAAGAGAAGTTGATGGTGGCCTGGAAACCATCAATGTAACAATTCCATGTGTTATTACAACAGACTTAAGATTAAATGAACCAAGATATGCTTCACTACCAAATATTATGAAAGCCAAGCAAAAGAAAATAGAAACTATAGATATCAATGACCTTTCAATTGATCTCAAAAAAAGAGTAGAGATATTGGAAGTTAATGATCCACCAGAGAGGAAGCCTGGTGTTGTAGTAGAGGATGTAGATTCTTTGATTGATAAACTAAAAAATGAGGCAAAAGTAATATGAAATCTTTAGTAATTGTTGAGCACGATAATAAGTCAATTAAACCTTCAACTTTTTCAACTATAACTGCAAGTTCAGAATTAGGAGAAGAAACTTATGCTATTATTGTTGGCCATAAAATTGAGGCTGCTCTTGAGGAACTCAAGAAATCAAATATTTTGAAAAAAATCTTTTATTTTGATAACGAAGATTTTAAAAGTCCAATTGCAGAAAAAATTCAGGAATTTGTATTAAGTTTTTTAAATGGTAAGGATTTTACACATATTCTCAGTCCGTCAACTACATTCGGTAAGAATATTTCCCCAAAGATTGCAACGGAACTAGACGTTCAGCAAATATCAGATATTATAAAAATTATTGACGAAAATACTTTTGAAAGACCTATATATGCTGGGAATGCGATTGCAAAAGTAAGGTCTAATGATGAAGTTAAAGTAATAACTGTTAGACCAACATGTTTTGAGCCATGTCAACTTGATTCAAATGTTGAATGTGAAAATATTTCTTTTGATAATAATTCAGAAAAAACAGTAAATTTCGTTAATTATGATGAATCAAAATCAGATAGACCTGAATTATCATCAGCAAAGATTATAATTTCAGGTGGTAGAGGTTTACAAAATGGTGAAAACTTTAAATTATTAGAAGGAATTGCAGATAAGCTCGGTGCAGCAATGGGTGCTAGCAGAGCAGCTGTTGATGCTGGTTTTGTTCCAAACGATTGGCAAGTAGGTCAAACTGGAAAGATTGTTGCTCCAGACTTATATATTGCTGTTGGAATCTCTGGTGCTATTCAACATATCGCTGGTATCAAAGATTCCAAATTTATTGTGTGTATCAATAAAGATGAGGAAGCGCCAATATTTAATTTTTCAGATTATGGATTGGTTGCAGATTTATTTGATGCATTACCTAAGATTGAGCAAAAGTTATAATAATGATTTTATTAAGTCTTTGTATTCATCATTAAGCCACTCTACATAGCCATTTACCCTATATGTCTCCTGAAATTTTTTATCTATTATAATAGTTGTTGGCATAACCTTGATGTTGAATGCTTTTGATACAGTTAATTTTTGGTCATTGAAGATTAATATGTTTTTAAAATTATGCTTTTTGAGAAACTTTGGGACTGTCTTTTTTACATTTTGATCCACAGACATAAAGTAAATATCAATTTCATCTTTAAAGTTCTCTTTTAGTTTGAGTAAATCAGGGATTTCTTTTATACATGGAGCACACCATGTCGCCCAAAAGTTAATTAAAATTACTTTTTCTTTACTACTGTTAATCAGGGTTTTATCGCCATTAAGATCTGTAATTTCAAATGGTTTTACTTTTTTTATTTCTTTAATTAATAATGATTGATTGTTATTCTCTGAATAAGATAAGTTTGTAAAAAATAAAGAAATTAGAAAAAAAAATTTATATAAATACATTGTAATTAAATAAGAAAAAAATATGAAAAAGTCAACAAGTCCAGTTTGGGGAGGAAGATTTGAAAAAGATAATACACAGTTATTAAAAAAAATTAATAACTCAATTTCATTTGACTTCCAACTAGCTAACGAGGACTTAAAACTTAACAAAGTCTACACTTCTGCACTTTTCAAAGCTAAAATAATTAATAAATCTGATTATGAAAAGGTATTAAAAGCTATTGACGAACTTATTAATGATTTAAAAAATAGAAAAATAAAATTTAGCGACAAGTATGAAGATATCCACATGAATATTGAAATGCTTCTTGCAAAAAAGATTGGGAAGATAGCCGGAAAAATTCACACAGGTAAGTCAAGAAATGACCAAGTTGCAACAGATTTTAAAATGTGGACAAAGGATAGTTTAAAAATAATTATAAAAAAAATTAAAGAAATCCAAAAAACAATCCTAAAAAAATCAAAGCAAAATTTATCTGTTATTATGCCAGCTTTCACTCATTCACAAAATGCTCAACCTGTAATGTTTTCTCATTATTTACTTTCATTTTTTGAAATGCTAGATAGAGATAAATTAAGGGCTAAGCAACTTTTAAAAAGTATGAAGACATGTCCCTTGGGTTCTGGTGCTATAGCAGGTTCAAACTTTAGTGAAATTGATAGGTTTTTTATTGCAAAAAAACTTGGATTCGAAAAACCATCTGAAAACTCAATAGATAGTGTCTCAGACCGAGACTTTGTTATTGAATTCTTAACAGTTATTTCAATTATAAGTATACATTTATCAAAGATGGCTGAAGATTTTATAATTTGGGCAAGTAATTCATATAATTTTATAGAATTTCCTGATTCTTTGTGTACAGGTTCATCCATAATGCCTCAAAAAAAAAATCCTGATGCTGCCGAATTAGTAAGATCTAAGACAGGGAGAATTTTTAGCTCAGTTTTAAATTTGCTAACAATTCAGAAGGGCCTTCCATCAGGATACAGTAAAGATTTACAAGAGGATAAAGAGCCAACATTTGATTCTTACGAATCAATTATAATTATTTTAGATATTGTTAATGAAATGATAAAATTCATTAAGATTAATAAAAAAAGAATGTTTGAAGAATCAAATAATGGATATACTACGGCAACTGATTTGGCTGACTGGATGGTGAAAAATATTGGAATTACTTTTCGTGAGGCTCACCAAAAAACTGGAAGAATTGTTTTGCTGGCAGAAAAAGAAAAAAAAAAACTACATGAACTTTCCCTGCAACAATTAAAATCAGTTGAACCAAATATTAGTAAAAAAGTTTTTGAGACTTTAACTCCAGAAAATTCTATCAAACAAAAAAGGTCTTATGGGGGAACTGCTTTGGAACAAGTTAAAAAAGCTCTTGAAAGAGCCGACAAAAGAATTTAATAAGATGAAATTATTAATAACAATAATATCAATAGTTTTTCTATTTTTTTTACAAAGCTGCGGGAAAAAATCTTCTTTAGAAGATTATCCTGATAGAAATAGGAATTACCAAACTAAAAAGTAACATGGAAGATATTTCAATTTATAACAAATACTTATCATTCAATGATGATACTCTTATGATAGAGAATGTATATCTTAAGTCGATAGTGAAAAAATACAAAACTCCTTTTTTTTGTTATTCAGCTAACCAAATAAAGGATAATTATAAAAATTTAAAAAAATCTTTTAAAAAAATAAAACCAGTTATTTGTTATGCAGTTAAAGCAAATTTCAACAAAAAGATTTTAAATTTAGTTGCTAAATTAGGACTTGGGGCTGATGTAGTATCAAAAGGAGAGCTTGAGCAATCAATAAATTGTAATATAAACAAAAAAAAAATAGTTTTTTCTGGCGTTGGTAAAACAGAAGATGAAATAATTTATGCATTAAAAAAAGATATCAGACAATTAAATGTGGAAAGTGAAGAAGAACTTCAGGATATTTCAAGATTAGCTAATATTATTGGCAAAAAAGTTGATGTCAGTTTGAGATTAAACCCAGACATAGACCCAGAGACACATAGCAAAATTTCAACTGGAAGATTAGAAGACAAATTCGGAATAACAGAAGATGGAATAAATAATATTTTTAAAAAACATTCAAATGACTTAAATCTTAACATTAACGGAATCTCAATACATATTGGATCTCAGATAAGAAAATTATCACCTTTCGAAAAATCTTTTAAAAAGTTAAGAAATTTAGTTATAAATCTTAGAAAGAAGGGATATACCATTAAAAGCGTTGATATTGGTGGAGGGATAGGCATAGTATACGATAAAAAAAAGGATGAAATTTTTAAAATCTCAGACTATGCAAATATTGTTGAAAAATATTTTTATGATCTAGGTGTTGAAATTATTTTGGAACCAGGAAGATATTTAGTTGGATCAGCAGGTATTTTAATTTCTAAAGTAGTAAGAATTAAAAAAGGTCAAAAAAAAGATTTTTTAATTATTGATGCAGGTATGAATAATTTAATTAGGCCATCACTATATAATGCAGTTCATCAAATTTTTTCTATTAAAAAGAGTGAATTTAAAAAAAAATATGAGATTGTAGGTCCGATTTGTGAATCAAGTGATATTTTTAGAAAAAATTTTCAATTACCGAAACTCAATAAAGATGACTTTTTAATTATCTGCTCAGTTGGAGCTTATGGGTCTTCGATGGCTTCTAATTATAATTTAAGAGATGTCGCAGACGAATTTATAATAGATGGCAAGAAAATTTATTAATTGATTAACTATGAGTGAAATTTTAAGATTAGATAATATTTCTTTAAACCTAGAAAAAAAAAAATTTTTGAAATTAAATATCAAAATCTTTAGTGGTGATTTCTTACTAATAAACGGAAAAAATGCAGTTGGTAAATCCTTATTATTGAAACTTCTATATCTAAAAATATTTCCAGTAGATGGTGATATTTACTTATTTGGAAAAAAAGTTGAAAATAATCAAAAAAAAAAAATTCTTGAGTACAGGAAAAATATTGGAGTAATTCTTCAAAATAATTATCTAATCCCTTTTTTTTCAGTTTTCCAAAATATTAAGTTAGCAAGTGATATTCAAAATAAAAAAAGAGATTTTAATTCAAGAATTAGTGAGATTTTAGAGTGGCTTGGATTAACACAAATAAAAGACAGTTTGATAAGTAAGTTATCAAATGGTCAAAAACAAAGAGTTGTTATAGCAAGAGCTTTAATTAATAATCCTAAAATAATTATAGCCGATCAACCTGAAAATAATCTTGATAAAGATACAATCAGAAAAATTTTTTTTCTTTTTGAGTCTTTGAATAAACTTGGTTCAACAATAATAATAACTTCAAATTTAGAAAATAAAATTAATGTAGATTATAAAACTTTTAATCTTAACTATAGTTACAATGAGAAATTATCATAATGTTTTAAAGAAGATCTTACTTAGAGATGAAGAAAACTTTTTTCATGGACTTTCTTTTATTATAATTAGTTTGATTGCGATACACCTGGTTATTTATTTTAATTTTTATAAATTTTCCAGTAACTGGATAGAAGATGAATCAAATAAAACGACATTTATTCTTATAAATAACTTTGATGAAAAGGAAATTCCAATCCATATTGAAGACAGGATAATAAACTTCTTAAGTTTAAATTCTAAAATTGAGGGGTTTAAAGTTATGAAGTCAGACGTTATACAAGAAACTTTGGGTCTTGAGGGGTTTAATGATTTATCAGCACTAAGTTTACCACTTGTATTTCAAATAACATCTAAGAAAGAAAAAATCATTGATGATGTTTACGAAAACTTATTAGATATTTCCGAAAATAGGCTTGTAGAAAAACATAATCACGAGGATCAATTATATGAAATTAGTATTATAGTTAGTAGAATCAAGCTAATAGTCTTTATAATGTTTTTATTTGTATTAACTTTATTTTCTTTTTTAGTAATGAATATTGTCAAGGCAGCTTTGGTAGCAAACGTTAGGTTTATTGAAATGTTGCAAGTAATGGGCGCTAGTAGTCTAGAACTAGCTAAAAACATTTCTACTAGTATTTTTAAAAAAATATTTCCTGGAACATTCCTTGGTATTATTTTTATTTTTTTAGTGAGTATTTTATTAATTAAATTATTTGGGGTTAATTTTAATTTTTTTAACCCTTCTTATTTTTATGGTCTAATATT
>JBJKUQ010000022.1:0-25411 GCA_045563015.1 Alphaproteobacteria bacterium
TAAAAAATTCAAAAATAACAATTGCTCTATATCCATTCTTTTTTAAAAATGAAGCTCTATGAGGCTCTCTTCCATCAAAAATTAGAACATCTCCAAACTTACCAATCATCGCTTGTTCTTCATTGCAAAAAATTGTTGCTTTCATAGATCTCAAGTCACTACCGGGTTCCTTTTTTTTTTTTTCAATTTCTTTTAGTTTATCAATAACTTGATTTTTACACTTATTAATTCTGGCAAAATATATAGGACCATCTTTAATTTCAATATCAGAAAAAAAAACATAAATTTTATAAGTGTTTATCCTATCACAGTGATGATTAAATATATGTAAACCTTTAGTATTTACATCTGATTTTTTTACAAAACAAGATTCTATCACTTGAATTCTTCTTAAAAAATCGACCTTTTCAGTCTGAAATGGAGTTTTATAACTGTTAACCTTGTGAAGTAATAATTTTATTCTTGTGTGATATTGTTTTGGTATTACTTTTTCCCATTGATATTCATCTTTAAATAAAAAAGTCCTATTCACTCTCCCATTTCCAAAATCTTTCCAATTCTTTATCTCTTCATTAAATTTAGAGTTAATTAGAAATTTGAAAAATTTGTTATAATCTTTTCTATCAAAATTTATTTTTAATTTATCAGCCATATTGATCCAGTTTTGTAATTAGTTGGCTTAGGTCTAATTTCTCATCAAGTGGTCTAAATTCATTTACATCAAGAAAATTTGATATATTTGTAGAAAAAATATTTTTTTTTGTAAGTGTGTTCACATTCTTAAATCAGCAATAAATATGCCACTAACTTAAGTTAAACTAGCTTTGAATATTCATTTTTCTTTTATATTCTGTAAACTATTAAAAAATAGATTAATAAACTA
Source organism: Alphaproteobacteria bacterium (assembly GCA_045563015.1). Taxonomy (GTDB): domain Bacteria; phylum Pseudomonadota; class Alphaproteobacteria; order Methylaequorales; family Methylaequoraceae. The sequence continues at coordinate 884 of JBJKUQ010000022.1, forward strand.
CGACATTGTTTTCAATTTTTTTAACAATTTTAAATTAAGTTGATATGTTCATTTTTTGTAAATAGACCCTTATTTTTTATTTTATGGAGAAGTCTATTCATTGGATGAAATCTGCATCCAGCAGGACAATTTTTTAAATCAAGTGATTTTGATAATTTTATAATATTCTTTTCAAGATCACTAAATTTTGTATCTAAATTTCCTACATTAATATGATGAGGACCGCATCCTGTTATATCACCATTTTCATATATATTTATACCAAAGTATCCAGCATAACACCTATCATAAGGAAGGACGTTGTATCCAACACTTTCAGATTCAAATTGATGTTCTCTAAAAAAGATTTTAAAACAATCATTTTCATACCTTTTTAAACTGATAACCTCATCTTTGATTTCAAGTTTAGTTAATGTATTTCTTTCAATTTTTTCATTAACACTTCCTCTGTCAAATACAGGTTTTATCGATAAATAATCAACACCAATATCTTTGCAAATCTTTACACAATTTTTTAAATCATGAAGGTTTCTCTGGTGAGTTGCATATTGAACTCCGATAGTAGGACTATTATTTTTTCTTTTTTTTAACAATAATTCTAAGTTATTGATAATTTTTTTAAAATGATGAATTGGAACATCATGTAATTCTGAATGAATTTTATCGGAACCTGCATCTAGGCTTATTCTCACATATGTAAAGTTATCTAAAAGTTGATTATGATACCTATCTATCAGATAACCATTAGTAAAAATACCTTGATCAAGATTTAAATTACCGACATATTTGATTAATTCAGAAAAATTTTTATATGCTAGAGGCTCGCCATTTCCAACATAACCTACACCTTTAAGACCTTTTTTTTCTGCTTTTTTTAGCCATCTAGAAAGCTTAATAAAATCGATTGAATTTGAGTCATCCTGTCTCCAATAAGCTGTTGAACACCACAAACAACCATGGTTACAATAATTTCCTAAACTAATTGTGGCTGTTAAAGGAAATATATTTTGGTCTACTTTAAAGCCAGTTAACTTTTCAGGATGATAGATTAATTTGTCAAAGCCCAAAAAGTTAAATGAAGAATTATAATCATTTTGATATTTTTTTTTACGAATTTCTTTTTTTACAATAAATTTTCTATTATCCAACATTATTCAAATATAAACGACTTAGAAAATAATACATATAATAATAAATAAATTAATAAATTTTAGTCAGCATTAATGATTTTTTCTTTTACTAACTCTCTCAAAAAATTGCAAAAAACTTTAATTCTTTCTAATTGAAAGTTATTTTCATGAACAACAATCCAATATTCTCTTTTAATTCTAATCAAATTTTTTAGAACAATTTTTAAATTCTTACTTTTAGAGGCAATAAAAGTATGCAAAAGACCTAAACCTAGACCATTTTCCACTGCTATTAATTGAGATCTTAAACTATTACTGGAAAATACAATATTTGGATTCCTGCAAACTTCTTTTAAATAATCAAGTTCTGGAAACTCAATAAATTCGTCAACATAGCTGATAAATGGTTTGTTATTAAGATCTTGAATATCTAAAATTTTATGTTTTTTAATAAATTCTTTTGATCCATACAAAGAAACAAAATAATTGCATAATTTTGAACAAATTAGTCTACCACTTTTTGGTCTAGAGAGTGAAATTAATATATCTGTTTCTTTATTTGAAATACTTCTGGATTTTGTATCAGCAAGTAATTCAATTTCAATTTCTGGATATTTTTGATAAAATTTCTGAATATTTTTACTTATTATTTCAATACCAAGTCCTTCACCTACAGTAACCCTTACTTTACCGCTAATAAGAGAATTTTTTTTTACGATACTCTCGTTGATTCCAAAGATTTGATTTTCAATACTCTCTGAAAATTTTACTAATTCTATTCCTTTTTCAGTTAATGAATATCCTTTTAGAGATTTGTGAAATAATTGTAAATTTAAATTTTGTTCAAGTTTCTTTATTCTTCTTGCTATTGTAGTAGGTTCAACTTTGAGTTTTTTTGAAGCTACTAAAAGTTTTGAAGACCTAGATAAGGTTAGAAAAAATTTAAGATCATCCCAATTCACTTTAAAACCACTTTATCTTTAATAATGCATATATGCATTTTAATTATTCATTTTTAGAGTTTGAAATGCAATTAAATTAAATATAATATAGTTTTTATGTCAGTTAATCTTGGTCATATAATTGAAGGAAAAAGGATAATAGAATCATCTAACTCTCCAATTAAAGTTTTTAACCCTTCAAATGGAAAGGTTATTTCCACAATTTCAAATGCTTCGCAAAAAACTATTAATAAGGCACTTAATAGCTCTCAAAGAGCCTTCGACGAATGGAAAAACTTTTCTATTGCAAAAAGAACTTCAATATTATTTGAGTATAAAATTTTATTAGAAAAGAATATAAATAAAATAGCTAACATTATTAGTAAGGACTTAGGTAAAGTTCATGATGATGCAGTGGGAGAGGTTAGAAGAGGAATTGATAATGTAGAATATGCGTGTGGTATTGGAGAAATAATGAAAGGTGAGTTTAATAAAAATATAAGTACCTCAATTGACTCATGGAGTGAATTTTCTCCGCTTGGTCCTGTTTTAGGTATTACACCATTTAATTTTCCAGCAATGGTACCTTTATGGATGTTTCCTCTTGCTTTGGCTACTGGTAATTCTTTTATATTAAAACCATCAGAAAAAGACCCACTAGGTTCAATGTTTATAGTGGAATTATTTTCAAAAACTAAAGCACCTAAAGGCTTGCTCAACTTATTGAATGGGGATAAGGATGTAGCTAATGAATTAATTAGAGATAAAAGAATAAAAGCAGTAAGTTTTGTTGGCTCAACACCAGTAGCAAAAAAAATATATGAAACAGCTGCAGTTTCCGGAAAAAGATGCCAAGCTCTCGGGGGCGCTAAAAACCATGCTTTAATTTTACCAGATGCTGATATTGATTATACAACAGATCAATTGATTTCAGCAGCGTTTGGTTCTTCTGGTCAAAGATGTATGGCTTTGTCAGTTGCAGTAGTATTTTCTAATATTAAGGAAAAGTTTTTAAAAAGTCTCAAAACAAAAACATCTAAATTGAAATTTGGTTTTGATAACCTCAACTCTAACAGTTTTGGTCCTCTTGTATCCAAAGAACATCTTGATTCTGTAAAGAGTTACATTAGCATGGCAAAAGAAGAGGGGAGTAGAATTATTTTAGATGGAAGAAGTTTAGTGAAAAGAAAAAATTCAGATAGTGGATATTTTCTGGGTCCAACATTAATTGATAATGTTAAAACAAATATGGATTCATACAAAAATGAGATATTTGGACCAGTGTTACAAATTATTGAAGTCAATAAAATGTCAGAAGCAATAAAAATTGTAAATGACAATGAATTTGGGAATGGATGCTGTATTTTTACCAGTAATGGAGAAAGTGCAAGGAACTTTTCTCAAAATGCCCAGATTGGTATGGTTGGAGTAAATATTCCTCTTCCGGTACCATCTTCATACCATAGCTTTGGAGGATGGAAAAACTCGCTTTTTGGGGATTTAAGTATCTATGGACCAGATGGTGTAAGATTCTACACTCAAAGAAAAACAATTACTCAAAGATGGCCTAATTCATCAAGCAAATCTGGAGGAATAGATTTATCAATGCCTAACAACTTAAAACAATAAAGGAAATATTATGAAAAAAACAATAATTTTAATGACAATTTTATGCTTTGGCTTATTTAGTAAAGAAGCATATTCAGACAAACATTTAGAGATTGTTTGGGAAACTGAAAAAGTATTTGAATTACCTGAATCAGTTATTTTTGATGCAGAAAATGATGTGCTTTATGTTTCAAACATTACAGATCACCCTTTTAATAAAGATGGAACAGGGTACATTTCAAAAATTGGTTTAGATGGATCAATAATTGAAAAAAAATGGGTTGATTCCCTTAATGCTCCAAAAGGATTAACCATAAGTAAGGGTAAACTTTTCATTGCAGATATAGATGAACTTGTTGAGGTAGATATTGCAACAGCTAAAATTACGAATAAATATAAAGGATATGGATCAGTTTGTATGAATGATGTTACAGCTGACAAATATGGAAATGTTTATGTTGGCGATACTTACACTGACACTATTTATAGATTAAATCAATTTGGACAATTACCAGCTTGGTTTTACAGCCCACAGTTAGCACCAAATGGACTTCATATTGACGATGAAGATGGCAACTTGATTGTTGGAAGTTGGGGCGCTGTTATGGAAGGGTGGGGGACACCCGAATTAAAAGGAAGTTTAAAAAGTATTAATATACATACTAAAAAACTTAAAAATATGGGAAAGAAACCAATTGGTAACCTTGATGGAATTGAATCTGATGGAAAAGGTGCATATTTTGTGACTGATTGGACTGGTGCAAAACTTTATAGAGTTAAAAAAAATGGAAAGTTTAAAGTTGTAGCAGAAGTTGGAAAAGGTGCCGCTGATCATGAGGTTATTTTGGATAAGAATTTAATAATTATTCCGATAATGGCTGAAGGAAAGGTAATAGCTTTGAAAGTTAAATAAAATGTCATCAAACAAGCTTGGTATTTTTAATAAACTATCAAAACCTTTTGTTAAATTAGTAGAAAATTATTACCCTGATGCATTCATATTTGTAATTGTTCTATCTGTATTGACCTTTTTACTTGCTATTGTCAATACAGATGCAACACCAATCGAAACACTTGAGGCTTGGGGTAATGGCCTTCCAAAGTTATTTACATTTACCGCCCAAATAACCATTATAATGATAACAGCCCATGCGTTGGCACATACAGATCCCGTTGAAAGATTTCTATCAAAAATTGGGTCCTATCCAAATTCACCTGTTCAGGCTTATGCTTTAGTTACCTTCATTTCTGGGATTGCAAGTCTATTTGCATGGTCATTTGGTTTAATTGTAGGAGGGATTATCTCTAAATTTGTTGCAATTGGCTGTGCAAAAAAAAGAATTAGAATACATTATCCATTATTAGTTGCATGTGCTTACTCAGGCTATGTTATTTGGCATATGGGATATTCATCATCAGCGGCTTTATTTGTTTCTTCTGAGGGTCATTCACTTGTTGACAAGATTGGTGTTATTCCTGTTACTGAAACAATTTTCACAACGTTTAATATTACTCTTGCATTAATTACTTTGCTAATCATCACTATCATCAATCCACTTATGCAACCAACTAAAGATTCTGAAATTAAGGAGATTGACTCAAATGTATTCAGAATTGGTTATGACAAAGATTCAAATAACCTTAACCAAAATATTAGGACTATCGCACAACGTATTGAAAACAATAGATTAATTACTATATCTGTTGGTTTAATTTTAATTTTTTTTATTTCTTATATTTTTTATACCAAAGGTTTCTCTCTAGATTTAAATTTAGTGAGCTGGACTTTTCTTGGAATAGGTTTATTGCTATCAAATTCAGCAATTCACTATGTAAAGTTAGTAAATAATGCTGCAACTACAATTGGACCTATAATACTTCAATATCCTTTTTATGCGGGCATCATGGGAATGATGGCTGATACAGGATTAATAAATGTTATTGCATCAGGTATATCTAGTATTTCGTCTCCGGAAACATTAGGTTTTTATGCATTTTTATCTGGTGGTTTGGTAAATATGTTTATTCCCTCAGGTGGAGGACAATGGGCTGTGCAAGGGCCTGTTATGATTGAAGCTGCTAAGAGTTTGAATGTAGAGCCATATGTTATAGTTCTCGGAGTTGCCTATGGAGATCAATGGACAAATATGATTCAACCTTTTTGGACTATCCCATTGTTAGCAATTGCAGGTCTTCATATGAGACAGATTATGGGTTACACATTTGTGGTATTTTTAGTAACTGGAATTTTATATGGCGGAGCAATGTTATTTCTGGGGTCTGGGTAAAATCTTATAGTCGCATAATATATATTATGTTAAATTAGAGACATTTAAATTTTATGACTTATTATTAAAAAAGTTGTTTATAATTCGACAAATAGTAATTACTTTTCCTTTTTCTATTTCAGGGTAAATTGGTAAACATATAATCGATTTTGAGGCTTCGTCACATTCAGGTAATGAAAAATTCTCTGCGTATTTTTTGTAGATTTTAGTTTTGTGTATTGGTGGATCATAATTTATACGAACATCAACACCAGAATATTTTAATAGTTTAAATAACTCATTTCTTTTTTTTAAAACCTTTATTGCATATATATGAAATGAATGTCTATTCTTGAGATCATATTCTGGTTTAATTATATATTTACCATTATTAAGGTTTTTATCGTATAGTTTTGATACTTCAATTCTAGCTTTAACCCATTTATCTAGGTAAGTTAATTTTACATTTAATATAGCAGCTTGTATACCATCTAGCCTTTCATTATACCCTAAAATATCAAAATTATTTTTTGAGAATTTCCCATGATTTCTCAATTTTTTTACTTTATCAATTAAATTCTTATTATTACTAACAACACACCCAGCATCTCCAAAGGACCCTAAATTTTTACTTGGAAAGAAACTAAAACATCCAAAATCACCAAAAGTGCCACAAAATTTATTTAAAAATTTAGAGCCATGCGCTTGGGCAACGTCTTCAATGACTCTGAGATTATACTTTTTAGCTAGCATCATAACTTTTTTCATATTTGCAGGATTACCATAAATATGAACAGGCAAGATTGCTTTGGTTTTTTTTGATACCTTTTCTTCAATTTTTGATGTGTCAATATTAAAAGATACTGGATCAATATCTACAAAAATAGGTTTTGCCCCAACATTACTTATTGCCTCAGATGAAGAAATCCATGAAAGAGGTGTTGTTATAACTTCATCATCTTTTCCTATTTCTAGGGCTTTAAGTGCTAAAAAAAGCGCAGAAGTTCCTGATGAAACACCTGCACAATATTTTGCATTCAAATATTTACTAAATTTTTTTTCAAAACTTTCTACTTCCTCACCAAGAATAAATGAACTATTTTTAATTACTCTTTTTATGGCATGATCAATTTCATGCTTTATTGACTTATAGTTTTTTTGAATATCATTAAATTTAATTTTGTGTCTCATTATCTATTTTTACTTTAGATTTTTGTAAAATTTCTTTTCATGTTCACAATAAAATTTATCATTTAGTTTAAACCCTTTTTCTCCAACAAACCCTTTTTTCTTAGCTGGATTACCATAAACTAAATTGTGCTCTTCAATATCTTTTGTTACCACTGACCCTGCACCAATTAATGCAAATTTACCTACTTTGACACCACAAACTATTGTCGAATTTGCACCGATTGAAACATTATTTTTTATTAATGTTTTTTCGTAGGTATCTCTAGGATATTTAGATCTTGGGTTTAAAACATTAGTAAAGACACATGATGGTCCACAAAAAACAAAATCCTCAAGTTCAACTCCATCGAAAATACTCACATTATTTTGAATTTTAACATTATTACCTATTTTGACATTTTCACCTATAAAAACATTTTCACCAATTATGCAGTTCGATCCAATCTTTACATTTTGTGAAATATGAGTCCATGCCCAAATTTTGGTATTATTTCCTATAATGATGTTTTTATCAATAATTGAAGTTTTATGTATGAAAAATTTAGTTTTATTCATTTATTAATTTTTTCATTTCATTAATTAAATATATTGCTTTGCATGCATTTTTAGCTAAAAAAATTTCATCATTATTAAGTATTGATTCATAACAATTGATATGGCTGCTGTGAAAATTTTTTGTCAAATCAAATTTTTTTTTATTTATAATAATTTCTCTTCTTCCTTTCATACTTTTTTCAATAGAATCTAGAGACAATTTCCAATTTACTTCTGCTTTTGAAAAAAAATAATGTTCCTGTAACATTTCTCATGTTTTTTCTATCTAATTTGAAACTTTCATAATCACCAAATAAATAAAGTAAAAAATCAAAAAGATGAACTCCTATATTAAATAGAATTCCACCTGAAAGCCTTTCATTTCCTTTCCATGAAGTATCATACCAATTTCCTCTTGGAGTTATGTATTCTAAATTACATTTTACAAAATCTTTATTTTCAATTTCATTTTTAATTAATTGAATATTTTTATTTTGTCTTAATTGTAAGATACAAAAAATATTTTTTTTATAATTATTTTCCATTTTAAAAAGATTTTTTAAAAGATTAGGGTTAGTTACAATTGGTTTTTCACAAATTACATTTGAATTATTTCTTAGACCCATTTCAATATGAGAGTCATGTAAGTGATTAGGGGTACATATAACAAAATAATCTAGTCCTTTAGTTGATGATTTTGATAGTTTTTCTAAATATTTCTCAAATCCTGAGATTTCTTTAAAGTAATTCGTATTAGGAAAATACGAATCAATAATTCCAACAGAGTCATTAATATCACAACATGCAATTAATTCACCATCTACAGACTTTATTGCTTGAAGATGTTTATGGGCTACGTAGCCACCTACTCCGATAATGGCAAATTTTTTTTTCATATTTTCTAAATTATGTGATTGATTTCTTTCTTTAATTACAAAAAGGACTGAATTATTTTTATTATTTTTTTTGAAGCATTACCATTACCATAAAAACTTTTATATTTACCTTTAAATATTTTTTTTTGTTTCCATAATTTATTCCATCCATTGGAGAGTGTTTCTGTCCATTCAGTTTCATCTCTGAGTGTTACACATTTTTTTTTTAAGAAATAAGCTTCCTTCTGAAGCCCTCCTGAGTCAGTATAAACTAAATGACAGTTTAACATTAATTTTAACATGTCCAAATATCCCAAAGGTTCAATAATTAATATCTTGTTATTTTTAAATTTAATTTTTTTAAGTGAATTTTTAGTTCTTGGATGAATAGGAAAGATAATTCTATTATCAGTTGTACTTTCTTCCACATGTGCAAGTAATTTTTTTAGTTGTTTAAGATCTGTAACATTATCTTCTCTATGAATAGTAAGAATTGAATATTTATTTTTTTCTATTTTTAATTTTTCAAGAATTTTTGATTTTTTTTGTGAAACATTTTTAAATAAATTTAATGAATCAAACATAATATCACCAACTACGTAATTATTTTTTTTTATACCTTCATTCAAAAGGTTTTGGTAAGAATTTTTAGATGGACAAAAATTTATAGAGCTTAATTTATCAGTTATTACTCTATTAGTTTCCTCTGGAATATTGCTAAAAGATCTTAAACCTGCTTCTATGTGAATAATTGGTATCTTTAGTTTAGAAGCAGCCAATGCTCCAGAAAGAGTTGAGTTTGTATCACCAAAAACAAGTAAAAATTTTGGTTTGATCTTTAGTAAAATTTTTTCAATTTGAATAATCATCATAGCAGTCATTTCCCCATGCAATGTTGATTTAATATTGAGTTTAAAATCAAAGTCTTTTAGTTTGAATTCTTTCTTGAAAACCTCAGAAAGCTCGTAATCGTAGTGTTGATTCGTATCAACAATTTGAAACAAGATATTAGTTTTTTTAAGATAAAAAATTAGTGGTGCCAACTTTATGTACTGTGGTCTACTTCCAATAACAATTAAAATATCAATTTTTTTTTTTATTTTCATTTCATTTCAATATTGAATAACATAAAACAGAAAAATTTTATAATAACCATATATTTTATTAAGTTAACTCAAATATTTAAACCAATCTTTAGTTTCTTTTTTAATGGATTTAATATTCCACACTGGAGCATTTATAAATTCTTCAATATTATCAAGTATTAATTTAACACCTTTTTCAAAAGAAACTTTGGGTTTCCAATTTGTTTCAGTCGTAATTTTAGAAATGTCCGCAAATGTAGTTTTTGGTTCACCTGGTCTTTCTGGGATTTTAATTTTTTTGTCACCACCAAGAAGTTTTATTAAATAATTTATACTATTGGTTTTACCTGACCCTACATTAAATATTTTATTATTGATATTTTTATTCATCATTGTAATGAATGCAGAAGTTACATCACTTATATAAGTAAAATCTCTTGTTTGATTTCCGTCTCCTACAATTGTATATGGTTTGTTAGCTAATTTTTGAGCCAGGAAAACTCCAAAAACAGCTCCATATGTACCTGCTGTCCTTGCCCTAGGTCCATAAACATTGAATAATCGAAGACTTACATAGTTCATATTATAAAGTTTCGAAAAATGAATTATTATTTCCTCAGCAAGTCTTTTTGTTAGTGCATATGGATACATTGGCATAATTTCTGAGGTTTCACCAGTTGGTATTTTTTTTGGAATTCCATAACATGATGAAGAAGCTGCATAAATAATTTTATTTATACCTTTATCTTGACATTTTTTCAGGAGGTTAAATGTGCCAGTTACATTAGATTTAAAATATAAGTTAGGATTTTTTATAGATGGTACGATATCAGCTAGAGCTGCCAAATGAAAAATTATAGTTACATCTTTTAAAGATTCTTCTATTTCTAATTCATTATTAATATCATATTTGTAGAACTCAAAATTGTCATTTTTTATTATATTTTTTAAATTGTTTTCTTTTCCATTACTTAGATTATCAATTCCAATTACTTTATAGCCTTTTTTTATTAGACTTTCACAAAGATGACTTCCTATGAAACCAGCAGAACCTGTTACTAAAATTTTTTTCATATATTTTGAGTAATGATGTTTGTAGACAACTTCATAAATGCTTAACTTGGCATATAATCTGCATTTTTTAAAGTAATTATGTATAAAATTACATGTATACACCCTACTTGTAGACCAGAAATGGCCAGAAGAACACGATCAAAGTGGTTGAAATTATGTGATAATTCAAAAAGAGTTGAATACATTACGTGTTTTGATTCAACAAATAAAAATGAATTATTAATAAGAAAAAAAAAGAGAAAAAATATAATTGAATTATACGAAAATTATAGTTTTGGAATAGTGAAGAAATGTAATTTTGCAGCTAATTTTGCAACATCAAATTGTATAATTGTTGCCACAGATGACACAATTCCTGAAAAAGGATGGGATACAAAAATTCTTCATTCAATAGATTGGTCAAAAGAAATTGTTCTAAATGTCAGTGATGGAACTGAATCTGTAGATCAAAGACCTTATATGGTTAAGACTGTAATTATGTCAAAAAAAAGATATAAGAACCTTGGTTATATTTTACATCCTGATTTCAAACATGTTTATTGTGATAATTTTCACTCATGGATTTCTCACCGAGATAATGTTGTTATTGATAGAAAAAATATTTTGTTTGAGCATTTTCATCCTTCACTTGGGAAATCTGATCCTGATGAGTTTTATATTAATGCTTCAACTTTAGAAGAATATATTAAAGGACAGAAAATATTTCAAAGGTTAACAAAAGAAAATTTAACATCAATTATGCTTAAAAATCTTGTTGTAAAATATAAAAATGAAATAAACCCTATTTTAAAAGACTCTTTAGCTTTTGTAATTTTAGCAGCAACAGGTAAATTAGAAAAAGATCTTACAAAATTAAAATTCAAATAATGAAATAAATTTTAAACAAAGTTATTATTAGACAAAATCTTTGTTCCCTCCTCTATCCCTTCAACAGTTAGAGGTACCATTCTATTAAAAAAAATTTCTTTGATAATATTTGTAGAGTGTGAAAATTTCCAATATTCCATAGGAACTGGATTTATCCATAAATTACATGGCCATTGTTTAATAGCTCTTTCCAACCAAATCTTTCCTGATTCTTCATTGAAATGTTCATTACTTCCCCCATTCATTAGTATTTCATATGGACTCATTGAAGCATCTCCCACAAATATACATTTGTATTCTTTACCGTATGTTCTGATAATTTCCAAGGTTGAGAATTTTTCTTCCCATCTTCTTTCATTATTTTTCCATACACCTTCATATAAACAGTTATGAAAATAAAAGTATTTAAGATTTTTAAAAGTATTTCTTGCTGCTGAGAATAGTCTCTCTAATTGTTCAATATGATCGTCCATTGAACCACCAACATCAAGAAATAATAATATTTTAATAGAATTTTCTCGTTCTTTTCTAGTTTGAATATCTAAATATCCTTTTTTAGCTGTATCTTTGATTGTTTCATTAATATCTAACTCCTCATTAACACTTGTTCTTGCCCATTGTCTTAATCTCTTTAAAGCTACTTGAAAACCTCTATTATTGAGTTCTCTTGTATTATCAAAATCCTTGAATTTTCTTTTATCCCAAACTTTAACTGCTTTTCTGTGTTGACTAGAGTTTTGACCAATTCTTATCCCTTCAGGGTTGTAACCATAAGCTCCGTATGGAGATGTTCCTGACGTACCAATCCATTTATTTCCTCCCTGATGACGATTTTTTTGTTCTTCAAGTCTTTTTTTTAATGTATTCATGAGTTTTTCAAAGCCACCCAATGATTTAATTTTTTGCATTTCAGTTTTTGAAAAGTTTTTTTCAAGAAATTTTTGTAACCAATTATCTGGTATTTCAAAAAGTTGTAATAAGTCTTTATGTTTAATTTTTTCAATAGACTTAAAATATTGTCCAAAGACTACATCAAATTTATCAAGTAATTTTTCATCTTTGACCAAAATTGATCTTGCTAGGTAATAGAATTTATTAATATTATATCCAACTAGATCAAATTTAAGTGCATTTAAAAATGTAAGGTATTCATTAAGTGAAACTGGAATTTTAGAATCTTTTAATTTAATAAAAAAATCTAAAAACATTTTCTATGTGTCACCTCTAGACATGACTGACATTTGTTCAAATAATTCAATATCTTGTTCGTTTTTAATTAATGCACCATGTAATTTTGGAAGTATATTTTTACTTTCTAGTTTTAAATCAGATGAGTTTAAATCCTCTATTAATAGAAGTTTAATCCAGTCAAGTGCTTCTGATGTTGAAGGTTTTTTCTTTAACCCCGGTATATTTCGAATTAGAAAGAAAGTTTTTAATGCAGAATTTAATAAGGATTTCTTAATATCAGGAAAATGAACTTCAATAATTTTCTTTAATGTATCTATTTCAGGAAATTGTATATAATGAAAGAAGCATCTTCTTAAAAAAGCCTCTGGTAATTCTTTTTCGTTGTTCGAAGTAATTATAACAATTGGTCTTTTTTTTGCTTTTACTAATTGACCTGTTTCATAGATATAAAATTCCATTTTATCAAGTTCTTGTAAAAGGTCATTTGGGAATTCAATATCAGCTTTATCAATTTCATCAATTAAAAGAACTGATTTTTTTTTAGTTTCAAAAGAATTCCAAATCTTACCTTTTTTAATATAATTAGATATATTCTGGATTTTTTTTTCTTTCAATTGACTGTCCCTTAATCTAGTTACTGCATCATATTCATAAAGTCCTTGTTGAGCCTTTGTTGTTGATTTTATATTCCATTCAATAATTTCAAGGTTTAAATTAGATGCAATTTGCCTAGCTAATTCAGTTTTACCAGTTCCCGGTTCCCCTTTTACTAGCAAAGGTTTTTCTAATGAAATTGATGCGTTGACAGCAACTGTCAGGTCATCTGTTGAAACATAATTTTTTGTACCCGTAAATTCCATCTATAATTATTTTCCTTTCTATAACTTGAAAAGTTCTACTATATCAAATTTTAAAAATATTTTATAACAAATGGTTAATTGATTATTAAGAATTTAATTCAATATATAAATACGTATTTAAAAACAAGGATTTTATCAAGGTCAATTATTATTTTTACTTGTTAAAATTTTCAAATCTTGGGTTATTTCTGTTCTTATTAATTTTCTTCAATTTTGATAATTTTTTTACTTTAGAGGAATTCTCATCTTTAGATTTTTGTTTTTCTTCTTTATTTCTTTGATTAATTCTTTTAAATTTTGATAATTTTTTATCTTCTAGATAATTTTTTTTGGAGTTTTGCTTATCATTTTGATTATTTCTGTTAGACGTTTTAGATTTTGAATAACTTACATTAAAATTATGTTTTTCTTGTTGTTTTTTTTTGTTAAATCTTTTGGATTTTGATGGCTTTCTATCTTTTGAATAACTTTCATTGAAATTATGTTTTTCTTCTTGTTTGTTTTTGTTAAATCTTTTAGATTTTGATGGCCTCCTATTTTTTGAATAACTTCCCTTTAAATTTTGATTTTCTTCTTGGTTATTTTTATTAAACCTTTTAAATTTTAAAAGTTTTTTATCTTTAGAATAACTCCCTTTGAAACTTTGATTTTCTTCTTGATTGTTTTTATTAAACCTTCTAGATTTTGAAAATTTTTTATCTTTGTGAAAACTTTTATTTAGTTTTTGATCTTCTTCTTTAACTTTATTCTTAAATTTATTATGACGTTTACTTTTAAAATTGTTAATAGGTTCTTTCTCAAACTTATTAGTTATTTCATTATTATTACTGATTAATTTGTTGATTAGATTCCAATTTTTTTTGTCATTTTGACTAACAAAGCTTATAGCCGAACCTTTTTTACCAGCTCTTGCCGTTCTTCCAATTCGGTGTATGTAATCTTCTGTTCTTTGTGGGAGGTCATAATTTATGACGTGTTCAATGTGTGGTATATCTAATCCCCTAGCAGCTATATCAGTTGCTACCAATATTCTAAATTTTTGGTCTCTAAAATTGTTCAAAATACTAATACGTTTATTTTGTCTCACATTTCCATGTATTGCGTTTACTGATAATCCGTCTTTTTGAAGTTTTAAATAGATTCTTTTAGAGCTATGTTTGGTTTTCATAAAAATAATAATACTCCCTACTCTTTCGTATAGCTCCTCAAGTAATCTCTCATACTTTTGACCCTGATCAAGATTAATTACGTTATGACTTATATTTTCTAAAACCTTTTCTTTCTTTTCTACAGATATTTTAATTGGTTTATGCAAATACTCTTCGGTGATTCTTTTCATATTTTTTGGAAGAGTTGCAGAGAATAAAAGAGTTTGTCTTTTATTCGGAAGATATTCTGCTATTTGTTGAATCTGTTTAATAAAACCTAAATCTAACATTCTATCAGTTTCGTCCAATACCAGAATACTAATTTTATCTAGTTTCAAATTCTTTCTGTTTAAGTGATCATATATTCTTCCTGGTGTACCTATAAATAGTCTTGGATTCTGTTTTAATAATTTCTCTTGTTTTTTTATAGAATCACCCCCGATTATTACTGTGGATTTAATGTGAATATTTTTCCCCATAAGGTCTTTTAGATGACTATTAATTTGAATAGATAATTCTCTAGTGGGAGCTAAAATTAAAGCTTTTGATTCTATATCATTATTAAGTTTTTGAATAATTGGAATACCAAATGCAGCAGTTTTTCCTGTCCCAGTATTGGCAATAGCAAGTATATCTTTACCTTCAATACCAGGTTGAATTGCTTGTTGTTGAACAGGAGTTGGGTTAATGAGTTTTAAAGATTTTAAATTAATTAATAACTCTTTTGATACCCCAAGATTACTAAATTTTTCCATTATGATTTTAATTAGAGGTCAACTAACACACATAAAAAAAAAATATGCAAGGGATTATTTAATGAGTTTATAGTTTTTGACAAATAACCTAAAAACTTTTTTAATATAATTTTAAAACCAACTGTAAATCAATTTATTATTGTTCATTTACCTTATTAAATCTCTTTCTTTCGTTTGAGTCTAAATAAGTTTTTCTAAGTCTCAAAAAATTTGGAGTTACCTCAACAAGCTCATCATCCTTTATATATGATATCATTTGTTCCAAAGACATTTTTACTGGTGGAGTTAGTGTAACTGCTTTGTCTGTTCCAGAAGCTCTAACATTGGTGAGTTGTTTTCCTTTCAAAACATTTATTTCAAGATCATTATCTTTGTTATGTTCTCCGACAATCATTCCTTTATAAACTTTAGTTTGAGGTTCAATATACATAATACCTCTTTCCTGAAGATTGAAAATTGCGTAAGCAATCGCTGCACCTGTTTCTGTTGATATTAATGCACCATTTCTTCTGTTTATTATTTCTCCCTTATGATTTTCGTATTGACTAAAGACTCTATTCAAAACTCCAGTTCCTTTAGTTTCTGTTAGAAATTGACTTTGATATCCAATTAATCCTCTGGAGGGAGCCATAAAAATAATCCGCGTTTTTGCAGTGCTAGAAGTTTTCATATCAATCATTTCAGCTTTTCTTTTGTTCATAGAATTTATTACTGTACTAGAAAAAATCTCATCAACATCAATTGTTACCTCTTCAATAGGTTCAAGCTTATTAGTTCCATCATTTTTAAATAATACTTTTGGTCTGGAAACAGATAGCTCAAAACCTTCTCTTCTCATAGTTTCTATCAGTACACCTAATTGTAATTCACCTCTTCCTCCTATTTCAAAGGAATCTTTGTTATCATTTTCTCTAAAAGTTATAGCTACGTTTGATTCTGCCTCTTCTAATAATCTTTGTCTTATAAGGTTTGAAGTAACTTTCTCACCATCTTGTCCAGCATATGGAGAATTATTTACAGTTATTGTTATTGACATTGTAGGTGGATCAATTGGAGTTGATTCAATTGGTTTATTTATTGATGAGTGACATATAGTGTCAGATACAGAAGATTTTGTTAAGCCAGCAACACAAATAATATCTCCAGCAGTAACTTGTTTTACTGAAACTCTTTTATTACCTTCAAATGACAAGAGCTTAGTTAATCTTCCGTTTTCAACTTTCTCACCTTTAAGATTTATAGTTTGTACAGAATCATTTACTTTTGCTATTCCACTCTCAACTCTTCCAATTAAACATCTTCCTAAATATGGATCAGCATCTAGAAGAGTTGCAAGCATTGAGAAGTTTTTTTCTAGGTTAATTTTTGGTAATGGAACTTTTTCTATTATTAGATTTAATAATGAGAATAAATTTTCTTTTTTATCATTGATGTCTTTAACGCACCATCCATCTTTACCAGATGCATATAAAATTGGAAAATCTAATTGATCATCATTTGCATTTAATAATACAAAAAGATCAAAAATTTCATTTAATACTTCATCAGACCTACTGTCCTTTTTGTCTACTTTATTAATAACAACAATTGGTTTTAATCCTTGAGACAAAGCTTTTCCAAGAACAAATTTTGTTTGAGGCATTGGCCCCTCAGCTGCATCAGTTAATAAAATAACTCCATTTGCCATACATAAAACTCGTTCTACTTCCCCTCCAAAATCAGCATGACCAGGTGTATCTATAATATTAATTTTATTGTCTCTCCACCTTATTGATGTAGGTTTTGCAAGAATCGTTATTCCGCGTTCCTTCTCTAAATCACCACTATCCATCAATCTTTCCTCAACCTTTTCATTTGCACGGAACATTCCACTTTGTTTCAAAATAGAATCAATTAATGTTGTTTTACCATGGTCAACATGGGCTATTATTGCAATATTTCTGATTTGATCTGTCATTTATGAGCTAAAATCTTAATTAAAGTGAATTAGTTGAAAATAAAACTTAAATATTTTTTGTCATTAATTTTTTTTAATAAATTAAATAGATTAATTTTCTAGCTTTGAAAGTCACTAATTTTGGTATTTATTATTAACTTTTTTCTTTAAATTTAATGGACAATTTTTTGATTTTATTTTTAACAAAAGTTTTTTTTGACCATTAATAGTATTATAGACACAAACTTTTTTTTCATTTTGCTCGTAGGATTTTATCAAGCCCATGCCCATTGGACCCGAGAAAGTTTTTTCATTCATTATATTCAAACTTAAAAGCGGGTCTGAAACTTTAAATAAATAAAAACTAACTATTGTAATTGCACCACTCAATAAGAGATAAAATAAAGTTGGAAGAATAGTTATACGTAATATAATTCCCTCTTTTCCCAACAGACCAACTGTGGCAGAGGCTGCAACAACATTATGAATTGCAACCATATTCCCTGCAGCTGCGCCTACACTTTGAGCCGAAACCATCATTGCGCCAGATAACCCTAAAATACCTGCTGTTTCGAATTGAAATTGACTTAACATTAGATTGCTAACAGTATTTGAACCCGCAAGAAATGCTCCGATTGCTCCTATGGTAGGAGCAAACATTGGATATATTTTACCCATTAATGAAGACATTCCATTTGCCATTGCAATTGGCATACTAACGATTTCATTATTATTAACTCCAGAGTTAATCATTATTCTCACAAGTGGAACAGTGAAAATTAATACAAAGCTAGCACCTAAAACTGTTTTAACTGAATCTATTATTGAATGAGATATTTCCTTGAAGTTCATTCTATGAAGTAAAAAAGTAAGCACACAAACTAATATTAGAATTCCACCAGGTAAATATAAAATTTGAAAACTTGCATTAATTTTTTCTTGATCAAGAATATTAGAAAAATCAATAGTGATTGACTTTAAAAAATTTGTTAGTGGCTCAAAAGTTCTTGAAATAACTAGTAAAATAGCAAGTGTTACATAGGGTAACCAAGCCAAATAATCGTTAATTTTCTTTTTTGAATCTTTCATAGATATTTTTATATTCCCAAGCCAGAATGATGGCCATTGAGAGGAATCTGGAAAATCCCATTTTTTTTTTGGCAGAAGAAATCCAGATTTAACAACAAAAAAAGTTAACGATAAACCCAATAATCCTCCTATCACAGAAGGAAATTCTGGACCAAGAAAAATTGCTGCTAAGATATAAGGAATTATAAAACTAAATGCTGCAAAGATTGCAAAAGGTAATATTGATAGACCTTCTGTCCAAGATTTATTTTTTCCAAAAAACCTTGTCATGATCATTATTAAAAAAATTGGCATGAAAATACCGCATATTCCATGAATTATTGCAACCTCCGATACAATCAATCTAAAAAATGAATCCCATTCAGTATTATTTTCTAATAGTTTTTGAGTTATGAAGTCTTTATTCAAACCTCCTTGAACACCAACAATTAATGGAGTTCCAACTGCACCAAATGAAACAGGCGTTGATTGTATCATCATTCCGAAAATAACTGCAGAAAGAGGAGGAAAGCCAACTGCAACCATTAGTGGTGCAGCAACAGCAGCGGGAGTGCCAAATCCTGATACACCTTCAATAAAACAACCAAATAACCAAGCAATTAAAATTACTTGAATTCTTCTATCAGGACTAATGTTTAAAAAGCCTCTTCTTATTGTTGTAATTGCTCCAGAATACTTAAGGGTATTAAGAAGCATTATAGCTCCAAATATAATCCATAAGATACTGAAGGAAATAACTAGTCCTTGAATTATTGAGGATAAAATTCTAGTGGCTGTCATTCCCCAGAAAAAAAAAGCTATTGTTGATGTTATTATAAATACAAAAGGCATTGCATATTTTGCAGGAACTCTAAAAAAAAGAAGAAGTATTCCAGAAAGTAAAATTGGTGAGAAAGACAATAATGATAAAAAAATAATTTCCATGAAAATTCCTCTTATATTATTTCATATTTCCTTTTAACATCGACCAAAACTCTAAATATTGATTATTATTAAAATTTCTCAAATTCAAGAAGTTAACATGCTGTTCAGAATTAATTTCATTAATTTTTATACCCCACAAAGATTTATTATCGTATGGCAGAGTACCATAACGCAAATCAGCTATAACATTATCATAATCAGGGTGTAAATAAATAAAGTCCATTGAAAAATATGAAAAACGTCTGATATCATTTCTTTGGATAGAATTCTTCTTCATATTAGGAAAAACATTTTCTTTATCTATCACTTTAACTTTAGAGCCTTTTTTATGAGAGGTATTACCAAAAAGTGGCATATAAACAGCGTCAATATAATAGTTATTATTAAATTCATAAACTGTTCGCCAGAGGATATTATTACCTATTGTAGGGTTTAATAAAATTCTCTCAATTTTGTGACCTCTTTTATTAGCAAAAGCATTAACATATGATTTAACATTTTGATATTGAAAGATACCTAATATCAAATAAGAGAAAGACAATAAGGTTCCAAATCTTATTATTTTTATAGATTTATATAAAAAACAAAAGATCATGAAAAATATCAAAATAAAAGTAAAAATTGGATCCACAATAGATATTATATTCCATGCAATTTTAGTATCTGAAAATGGCCAAAAAAGATTTGTTCCATAGCTTGTACAAGAATCAAGAATTCCATGAGTTAGAAAACCTAAAGTTGAAAAAATATATATTTGCTTGAATGAATAATTCTTTAAAAATATTATTAAAAATAATGAAACAAACAATCCACCTAAAGGCACGAAGGCAAGTGAATGACTAAAATGCCTATGATATTCAAGAAAAAGAAGAGGATCACTCTCTGATTTTATAAAAACGTCTAAATCAGGGGTTATACCACCTACAGTTCCACATAGTGCAGCCATTTTAAAATTATTTTTTTTGGCAAATGAACTTGAAAAGCAAGCCCCTAGAAGCCCTTGGGATAACGGATCCATAAATTTCCTAATAAAAAATTATTTAATTTTTTACTTATAAAATTACTAATTAGTGAATGTAAAAGATATTTAAATAAAAAAAATAACAATCTAAGGCTATTGATTAAATTTTTTTTTCATATTATCATAAGAATGAGAGTGAGATAAATTATGGACGATGCTTCCAAAAAGTATTTCGGCGCTTGCCCACATGACTGCCCAGACACATGTGCCATGGTATACGAAGTTTCTGGAAATAAATTATTAAGTGTTAAGGGAAATAAAGATCACCCAATGACAAGAGGAACACTTTGCGTAAAAGTTAAAGACTACGAAAAAAGACATTATCACCCTGATAGACTTTTATACCCTCATAAAAGAATTGGAAAAAAAGGGGAAAAAAAATTTCAAAGAATTAGTTGGGATGAAGCTATTGATACGATAATTAGTAAATGGAAACATATAATTTCTGAACATGGTCCAGAGGCGATATTACCATTTAGTTATCTTGGTAATCAAGGACTTGTGCATGGACTTAATGGAGGTGATTCTTTTTTTAATAAAATGGGGGCAACTGTTTGTGAAAGAACTTTTTGTGGCGAGGGTTCATGTACAGCTTGGCTTTCAACAGTTGGACCAACTGCTGGGGTAGATCCTGAAAGTTATATTCATAGTAAATATATTGTTATTTGGGCATGTAATAGTGTTAGCACTAATTTACATCATTGGGCTATTGTTCAAGATGCTAAAAAAAAAGGTGCCAAAGTTGTTGTAATTGACTCATATAAATCAAGAACTGCTAAACAAGCTGATTGGCATATATCACCAAAACCAGGAACAGATGGTGCATTAGCTATTTCTATAATAAACCATATTATAAATAATAATCTAGTTGATGAAGATTATGTAAAAAATTACACCGATGGTTATGATGAATTAAAAGAACATGTTAAAGATAAAAATACAGAATGGGCATCAAAGATTACGGGAATCTCGAAAACTGATATTGAAAAATTAGCTTTTGAACTTGCTACAACTCAACCTTCAGCTATTAGAATTGGTGTTGCTTTAGAAAGACATCATGGAGGGGGGCAAACGATTAGAGCGGTTACATGTATCCCTGCGTTAACTGGTGCTTGGAAACATGTTGGTGGTGGAATAACTCAATTTCCTGTTTGGGAGCATCCTTATAAATTTGATGTTATGTGTCGGCCGGACTTAATACCCAAAGGCACTAGAGTTGTAAATGCACTTCAATTAGGAAGAGTTCTTCTCGGTGAAAACATTGATAAGAATAAACCTATTAAATCCTTAATGTGCTGGAATGCCAATCCAGTAACGCAGTCGCCTGAAACTGAAAAAATTGTAGAGGGACTTCAAAGAGAAGATCTTTTTACAGTCTCAGCAGAACACTTTATATCGGATACAGCCTCATATGCAGATATTCTATTGCCAGCGGCAATGGGAGCTGAAAATAGAGATATTATTTTGTCTTGGGGTCACCTCTACCTAACATATAATGAGAAATGTTTGGAGCCTCCAGGTGAAGCTAAATCAAATTACGATATATTTAGAATTCTAGCAAAAAAAATGGGTTATAACGAAGAGCAATTTAGTTGGTCAGATGACGAATGTTTAGAAAATTATATTGATTGGGAAGCACCTGCATGTAAAGGAATTGACTTAAATTATTTAAAAGAAAATGGATATTATAGACTTAATGTTGGAACTAAAGATAATAGAGTGCCACATAAAAATGGTAAATTCCCAACTCCGAGTGGTAAGTGTCAGTTTATTCTTAGAGACGTAAACAATTTTGTAGCTGGTCCTTTTAGGCAAATGTATGATGATTATCAGCCTGGTCAAAAACTTCCAGAATTACCAGATTACACACCGCCAAGAGAATCACCTGATTCTAACAAGAAATTAGCCACGACATATCCACTTAATGTTATATCGCCAAAAAGTCATGCATTTCTTAATTCATGTTACGCAAATATGGAAGGAAAGCAAAAAACTCAAGGTGACCAGTTTGTTTTAATGAATAAGATTAATGCAAATGAAAGAAAAATTAATGATGGTGATAAAGTTAAGGTCTTTAATAATAGAGGAAGCTATCATGGGTATGTAAAAATTACAGATGATGTTAATGCAGGTTTAATAGTGTCAACTCTTGGGTATTGGAGACAATTGAATAAAGAAGGTACTGTTAATAGTATAAGTTCAGCAGAACTTGCTGATATGGGAAATGCTCCAACGTTTTCAGATAATTTAGTTGAAGTAACAAAATTATAGTTAGAATAAATTTTCAATCATAAAGTAAATCAGAATAAATTTATGTTAGACAAAGTACGCTTTTAAATTATGTATAAATACCATAAAACTACCACATTTTTATTCGAAAATTACTTAAGAATTAGGGTTATTTTATTGCTAAATAAACTTGGATTTTCTTCACGGTAAATAAAATCCTTTCTTATATATTTGTCTTGGTTAACAAATATATCGATTAATTTTTTTCTAGCAAATTTTGACGATTGAATTTCTTCACATGAATAAAAATCAGTAATCCAAAATTTAACTGCTATTTTTAAAGTTTTTTTATCAAAATATGCCTTGAATTCTTGGTTAACAGACTTTTGATTTACGTCCGAACTGCTTTTATCTGATTGATAATCTGTATTTATCAGTTCAAATTCCTCAGCGTTTTTCTTTTTCCACAATTGATACTTTCTACTGCCTCTTTCGAGGGATATTTCTCCTATATTGGACCATAGGGTTCCAATTATGTTGTTTTTTTTAAAAACAATTATGTTTTTGAATGCAGCTTCGTTAAAAACTAATCCATATGGATTTTTTTTATGTCCAATACTCCATGATTTGCTAATATATGAACACTTAAAAATTTCATTTTTAAAAAAACCATTTAAAATTTTATTGAAGTTTTTTCTTTCACTAAATGTTTCTGAATTAGCAGCAAAATTAACAAAAATAATAAGAATAAATAATTTGAAAGATACTAAATTAAGCATAATTAGAATATTATATATAAACTAATATGAAATAAGTAAATTAAAAATTTTCAAATATTTGTATTATTATAATTAAATTTTATTTCCTTCAGTTAATGATTCAACATTAAAATTCTTTTTAAATTCATCAAAACCTTTATAAGCCTTACATGATCCTCTGAAGGAGGAATATTTTTGAAATTTTAGGGTTTTCCTGTCAACTTTAATTTCACCAAAATATATACTATTTTCATTTGTAAAATACTTTCCAATATCTTTTTTTGATAATTCTAATTCTTTATTACCTCCAAGGAGTTTATATTCAAATGTTCTGTCATTATCAAAAAAGAATCCGATGGTATCACCGTAAATCTTACAGATAATACCATTCCCATCTATTTCTCCAGCACTGACACTTTTTAAGAAAAATAACACAAAAAAAACAATCTTTATTAAAAACATTTACCTCTCTTCTAATATATATGGTGGGCACATATATTCTATACTTGTATCTACTCTAACAATATCATCAATATCACATGAATAATAACATTGTCTTTCATTGTCTAAATTTTCTCTATCAATTATTTCATTTTCTAATTCACATTCAGTCAAATATTTTTTTCTTTCAAGTTTATTTTTATTATTGCTGCTTTCCAAAAAAATATTTCTTAAATTCTCAATATTAAAAAAAATTATTAAAAAAAAAAAAAGCAAAAAAAGATTTTTTATCATAGACTTATTTTTTTAAATTACTGAGTCTGTTAGTTATTAAATTAAGCATTTTTTTATAATTTTTACTTTTAAGATAAAGTTTTTTTTCTTGATCGTCCATTTCATCTCTCATAAATCTCTCAAATTCTTGGTGAATGCTTTCTTTCATAATAACACTTTAATTAAATATAATCGCAAAGAAGCCAGAAAAAAATTTTTTTTTTTATATTTGATATAGATAAATTTAAAGTTAAAATACAATTACCATCCACATGGTTTAAAAGTGGCGCATAGTACATGCGTCAAAAGTACATACTTATTAACTTTAACA
>JBJKUQ010000023.1:0-69403 GCA_045563015.1 Alphaproteobacteria bacterium
ATTTTTAGTCTCATTATTTTTTATCAATAAAAAAAATAAATTGGCGATTTTAATTTTAATAATTATTCCGACTTTTCTTTTTAGTTTAAAATTTTTCCTCTCAAATGATAAACAAAAACAAACCAATGAAAATATTATTGTAAGAGTTGTTCAACCAAATATTTCACAAAAAGAAAAATGGGATAGATTATCTTTTGAAAATAACTTAGAAAAGCTTATTAAACTTAGCATTAAAGATAATAAAGAAGATATAGAAAAGATTGTTGTGTGGCCAGAAGTTGCATTAACTTTTTTTTTGAATGAGGAGAAAGAGTTAGTTGAATATATCTCAGAGAGAATTCCAAATAATATTACTATTATAACCGGGGCATTGAGAAGAGAGTTTACAGGACTAAATTTCAAAATTTATAATTCTATGTTTGTTATTAAGGATGGAGTTTCGAGTTACTACGACAAAAAAAAACTTGTTCCCTTCGGAGAATTTGTTCCATTTAGAGGTTTCTTAAATCTTTTTAAACTTACACCTGGTTCATCTGATTTTTCTGAGGGTATTAAGGATAACAGGATGTATATAACAATTAATGAAAAAAAAATCTCAATTGAACCATCTATTTGTTATGAGGCAATATTTCAAACTTTTGGAAATAATAATTCAAATTTTATGATAAATGCAACAAATGATGCTTGGTTTGGTAAAACTACTGGTCCAAGGCAACACCTAGCGGCACAGGTTATTCGTTCAGTTGAAAAATCCGTTTATTTTCTTCGCTCATCTAATTCTGGAATATCAGTAATAGCAGATAATAATGGGGAAATTTTAAAAAAAATTGAATTAAAAAAGGAAGGTTTTCTTGAATTGAAACTTCCGTTACATAGTCATGTTACTATCTTTGAAAAATATGGGAGTACGTCATTTTTAATTTTTCTTATTATTTTATTTTTATTATTTTGCTTGATTGAAATTTTAATATCTTTAAAAAGAAAGGAATATTTCAAGTAATATTTATAATGAAAAACTCTTCTGAAGATTTTATATTTACAAGTGAATCAGTATCAGAGGGTCACCCTGACAAGGTATGTGACCAAGTTTCAGATGCTATTGTAGATCTCTACATGGAGGCAGACAAAAACTCAAGAGTTGCATGTGAAACATTAGCAACTACCAACAAAATTGTATTAGCTGGAGAAGTAAATATAAAACATAACATGGATTTGATAACAAAAGATTCTATTGAAAAAGTTGTCAGAGAAAAGGTTAAAAAGATTGGGTACGAACAAGAAGGTTTTCATTGGAACAAAATAGAAATAAGTAATTTGCTTCATAACCAGTCCTCTGACATATCACAGGGCGTTGATAAAGATAAGTCAAGTGAGATTGGAGCAGGTGATCAAGGTATCATGTTTGGTTATGCCTGTGATGAATCAGAGAATTTCATGCCAGCTCCTATTGATTTTAGTCATAAAATTTTGAAGGAGTTAGCTCAATATAGACATAATAATAATTCCATATTTGGCCCTGATTCTAAAAGTCAAGTAAGTGTTAGATATAAAAATGGCAAACCTAAGAATATTACTTCTGTAGTAGTATCTTCTCAACACTCAGAAAATGCCAGTAATTCAGAAATAAGAGATAAAATTCTTGAGATTATTGAAACAGCAATACCAGAAAATATTCTGCCCTCTAAAAGTAATATCTTAATAAATCCTACTGGACGTTTTGTAATTGGTGGTCCAGATGGTGACGCAGGTCTGACTGGTAGGAAAATAATTGTTGATACCTATGGTGGAGCAGCACCTCATGGCGGAGGAGCATTCTCAGGAAAAGATTACACTAAAGTTGATAGATCTGCAGCTTATATGGCTAGATTTTTAGCAAAGAATATAGTTGCAAGTAAAATTTCAAGTAAATGTTTAATACAGCTATCATATGCTATAGGTGTGGCTGATCCAATTTCAATTTTCATTCAAACTGACAATAATTCCAAATTGAAAGAGCAGGATCTCATTATGTTCATTAAAGAAAACTTTGATCTTTCGCCAGTAGGTATAAAGAAATTTTTGAAACTCGACAGACCTATATATCAAGAAACTGCGGCTTACGGACACTTTGGCAGAAAACACGACCCTATTAGAGAAACCTTTACTTGGGAGGCTTTGAGCTCATTGAAGCTTTTTAAGGAAATTCTCTAGTGCTTAATTTCTATGGAAGAAGATCTCCAAGAAATACAAAGTTGAGTGAATTAAAAGAACTAGAAAACTCAATTTTTTTCATAAATCACTCTAAAATTAGTGAAATAAATAAAATCATTAATTTTAAAAAAACAGTAAACCTTGAAATTGGTTTTGGTGAAGGACTTAATATTTTTCATCAATCTATGAAAAATAAAGACATCATATTTTTTGGTTGTGATCCATATATAAAAGGATCTTTAAACTTGAAAAAAGAAGTTGAAAAAAATGAAATGAAAAATCTCTTTTTTTCAAACCTAACTTTCAATGAAATTTTAGCTGAAAAGGCTAAATTTTTGTTTGAAACAGTTTTAATTCTTTTTCCAGACCCTTGGCCAAAAAAAAAACATAAAAAAAGAAGATTAATTAACAAGAACTTTGTTGAAAATCTCTCATCCATTACAGAAGATGATACAAATATTATTGTTTCAACTGATTGTGATGATTATTTAAATCAGATTTTGTATA
This sequence comes from Alphaproteobacteria bacterium, assembly GCA_045563015.1. GTDB lineage: Bacteria > Pseudomonadota > Alphaproteobacteria > Methylaequorales > Methylaequoraceae. The sequence continues at coordinate 2,698 of JBJKUQ010000023.1, forward strand.
GCTTTTATATTAATAAAGATTTTAGACTTTCAACGAGTTTTGTTGGAGATGAAATTATAAAAAAGTTTGGTATTCAAGTAACAAAATATTATAAAAAGGCTCAAATAAAAAAGAAAAAATCATACTTTCTTCTTTTTAAAAAAAAAAAAACCAAAAAAATTTATTAAATTATTTAAGTTTTCTTAAAGTATTGGTATGAATTAGTCATAAATTAATGTTTTTAATTTAAATTTAATTATTAGGTAAGAATAAATTGGTAGAAAACGAAGTAACGATAAACAAAAATTTTGAAATCCTTGACGTTGCCAAAACTATTGCAAAAGAAAAAGGTATCAGTTCAGATGAGGTTTTAGAAGCTATGGAAGTTGCAATAGCAAAGGCCGGAAGAACTAAGTACGGATACGAGCTAGATATAAGAGCTAGCATAGATAAAGAGTCTGGTTACATCGGTCTTTTTAGATATAGAGAAGTTGTAAAAGATATTGAAGAGCTTGACCCAGAAGAAAGGTTGAACAAAATTAATCTTGATGACCTACCTAAAGAGAATTCAAATTTAGAAATTGGTCAATTTCTGGTTGATGAACTCCCTCCCTTAGACTTTGGTAGAATTGCTGTTCAGACTGCAAAACATGTTATTTTCCAAAAAGTAAAAGAAGCTGAGAGAATTGTTCAGTTTAATGAATTTAAAGATAGAGTTGGTGAAATAGTAAATGGCGTTGTGAAAAGAGTTGAATTCGGAAACTTAATAGTTGACTTAGGTAAGGGTGAAGCAATTCTTAAAAAAGACGAATTATTAAATAGAGAAATTTTTAGGCGTTCTGATAGGATTAGAGCTTTTATTACTGAAGTAAAACATGATCTGAAGGGTCCTCAAATTTTTCTATCAAGGGCTCATAATAATTTTTTAGTTAAACTTTTTGAGCAAGAGGTACCTGAAATATATGATGGTGTAATAGAAGTTAAATCTGTTGCAAGAGATCCAGGTAGCAGGGCTAAAATTGCTGTTTATACAATAGAAAAAAGCATTGATCCAGTTGGAGCATGTGTTGGTATGAGAGGAAGTAGAGTTCAAGCTGTCGTTAATGAATTACAGGGTGAAAAAATAGACATAGTTCTTTGGTCAGAGGACATTGCAACATTTATTGTTAATGCTTTAGGGCCAGCTGAAGTAGAAAAAGTAGTGATTGACGAAGACTCTAAAAAAATTGATGTTATTGTGCCCGATGAACAACTTAGCCTAGCTATTGGAAGAAAAGGACAAAATGTTCGACTTGCAAGTTCATTGTCGGGTTGGAATATTGACATATTAACAACAACTCAGGAATCTGAAAAAAGAAGTGAAGAGTTTAAAAACTTATCTCAAATGTTCATAAGTGATTTAGATGTTGACGAAGTAATTGCACATTTGTTAGTTACAGAAGGATTCTCATCTATAGAAGAAATTTCGATGGTAACGCCAGATGATTTGGCTTCTATTGAAGGTTTTGATGATGAGTTGTCAAAAGAACTAATAAAAAGAGCTACAAGTCATCTGGAAAAAGTGAAAAAAGAAAATATTGCAACACTTAAATCAGAAGGTGTTGATGATTATTTACTCAATCACAAAGTTTTAACAATAAATCAATTAATGAAACTTAAAGAAAATAAAATTACAACTAGAGACGAACTTGCAGATTTATCCAATTTTGAGCTAATAGATATCCTAAGTGAAATGGAAAATGACAAGGCCGATGAAATAATCTTAGATTCAAGAAAACACTGGTTCAAGGATTAATATGGAAGAAAATAAAGATAAAAAAAGTCAAAGTTCTGGGAAGCTTCAATTAAAGAAGACATTTAACATAGGTCAAATTAAACAAAGTTTTTCTCATGGCAGAACTAGGTCAGTTTCCGTAGAGGTGAAAAAAAAGAGAGTATTAAGCAGTTTCAAAGAAGCAGAGATTACTGTTCCTCCTAAATCTGATGTTGAAGAAACAAAAGAAAATTTGATTGAAAAAAAAAAAGAGGAATTTAAAACTAGGGATAATTCAAATAGAAGTCCAAAAGAAATTTCTGAAAATGTTAAAGACACCAAATTAAAAGAGGATAATAAAGTTGAAAAAAAAGTTCAAAAAAAGTTTCCTCTTGCGAATGAAACTAAAAAAAATATTGGAAACAATATCAATGAAAAAGATGATAAATTAAAAAAAGCAAAATTCACAAAAGTCCCAAAAAGTTTTGAAAACAGAAGACAAGGAAAATTGACAATTTCTGAAGCTCTCAATGATGAGAATGAAAAAGTACGGTCTTTGGCAGCAGTAAGGCGAGCAAGAGAAAAGGCAAAATTGAGAAGCTTGAATAATCTTGAAAACAAAGAAACTTTTGACAATAAAGAAAGAAAAAAAAAAGAAATTATAATTCCTGATTTAATTGCAGTCAGTGAGCTAGCATCAAGAATGGCAGAAAAATCATCCTCATTAATAAAAACATTAATGAAACTTGGTGTAATGACGACATTAAATGAGACAATTGATGGTGATACAGCAGAACTTTTAGTAATAGAACTAGGACATACACCAAAAAGGGTAAGTGAGTCAGACGTTGAATTAGGATTAGACGGAAAAAAAGATATAGAATCTGAGATGAAGTTACGCCCTCCTGTTGTTACTATAATGGGACATGTTGACCATGGAAAAACCTCTATTTTAGATGCAATAAGACAAAAAAAAGTTGCCGCCTCTGAGGCCGGGGGAATAACTCAACACATAGGTTCATACATTGTTGAAACTAAAAAAGGAAAAAAAATTACATTTATTGATACACCTGGGCATGCTGCATTTAGTCAAATGAGAGCAAGAGGTTCGAATATAACCGATATAATAATTTTAGTTGTTGCAGCAGATGATAGTGTTAATGAACAAACTATTGAAGCCATAAGCCATGCAAAGGCATCAGGTTGTCCTATTGTCGTCGCTGTCAATAAGATTGATCTTGATACGGCAAACCCTCAAAAAGTTGAAAATGATTTGATGAAACATGAGATTATAAGTGAAAAAATGGGGGGTGAAAATGTTTTTGTTAATGTCTCAGCAAAAACTAAAGAAGGATTAGACTCATTGCTCGAAGCAATTTTGCTACAATCAGAAATTTTAGAATTAAAAGCAAATCCTTTAAGAAGTGGAGAAGGCTCGGTTATTGAATCGAAAGTTGAGAAAGGTAAAGGAACAGTAGTGTCTGTTTTAATACAAAAAGGCACACTAAATGTTGGGGATATTGTTGTTGTTGGAAAAGAGTGGGGTAAAGTAAAAGCATTAAATGATGATCAAGGCAATAGATTAGAAAAAGCACTTCCTAGTTATCCAGTAGAGCTTGTAGGTCTTTCCGGAGCGCCTGAGTCAGGAGAAAAACTAGTAGTAGTTGATAGTGAGTCAAGAGCCAGAGAGGTAACTTTATATAGATCAAGAATAAAAAGAGTTGAAGAAAACTCACTAATTAAAAGAGTGTCTTTAGATCAGATGATGCAAGATGCTTCAGTGGAGAAAAAAGTTGAGGTACCAATTATTGTTAAAGCTGACGTTCATGGCTCAAAAGAAGCAATTGAGCAAAGTTTGATTAAAATGGAATCAGAAAAAGTTGATTTAAAGATAATACATTCTGGTGTAGGAGAAATCAATGAATCTGATGTAACTCTTGCTACAGCTTCAAACGCTAAAATATTTGGTTTCAATGTAAAGGCAAATGTTCAGGCTAAGAGTCTTTCAAAAAGAGAAAAGATCTCTATGAAGTATTTTTCAATAATATATGAAATTATTGATGAGGCAAAAAAGATAATAGAAGGATTATCTGAAGAGGAGTTTGTCGATGAGTTTATCGGTAAGGCGTTAATAAAAAAAGTTTTTGAGCTTTCTAATTCAACAAAGGTAGCAGGTTGCTTAGTTGAAGAGGGAAAAGTAACTTCAAAATCATTAGCTAAAATTTATAGAAATGGTAATTTAGTTGATGAGGCTTTCGTTGAAAATTTAAAGAGAGAAAAAAATCAAGTAAAAGATGTTATTTCTGGTTTAGAATGTGGCATAAGCTTCCAAAAGTTCAACGAAATTGAGGAAGGCGATAAGGCTGAGTTTTTTATAAGAGTTAAAAATGAGAAATCAAAATGATCTTAATCTCTATAAAATAAAAAAAGAGAGCCCAAGAACCCAAAAAATTAAACAATTAATCAAAAGGGTGCTCGGAGAGATATTCGTTTCTCATGATTTTAGAAATTCAAAAGGTAAATCTTTAATTATATTTATCGATGATGTTGCTCTCTCCAGAGATATCAGGACAGCTAATGTTTTCGTGACCAATTTTTCTAAGAATGAAAAAATTACCGATGAGGAAATTTTGAAATCAATTGATGATAATATCCTTAAGATTAAAAGAGAATTCTCTAAAAAAATTGATTTGCGCTATACTCCAAAATTAAAATTTAGAACTGATAGTCAAAGAAATAAATCTTTTAGGTTAGATGAACTAATTAACAATCTTTCAAAGAATTAATTATATATATGATTAATAATTGTTATAACGGATGGATTTTTATTGATAAACCAATTGGAGCTTCTTCTAATTACATTTTACAAAAGGTTAGAAAAATTTTTGGTAATATTAAAGCAGGATACGTTGGAACTTTAGACCCACTTGCTTCAGGATTTTTACCTATTGCCTTAGGTAGTGCAACCAAGACAATTAAGCTTATTGAGGATTCTTGTAAAGAATATATTTTTGAGGTTAAATGGGGAGAATCTTCAATGACTGGTGACCTTGAAGGTGAGCTAAAAGAAAAAACAAAAATTATACCTAATGAAAATGAAATCAGAGAAACAATCGACAACTTTGTAGGTATTTATCATCAAACTCCTCCTAAATTTTCTTCAAAAAAAATTAATGGCTTACGTGCTTACAAGCTTGCAAAAAAAAAAATAAATTTTGAGCTAAAAAAAGAAAGAAAAAAAATTTATGATTTGAAAATAGTTAATTTAGTTTCAAAAGCAAAAGCAAGTTTTTTTGTAAAGTGTAGCTCTGGTACTTATGTAAGAAGTCTTGCAGAGGATATCGCGAAATATATGAAAACATATGGGGTTGTTACTTCGCTTAGGAGAGTTGGATTTGGAAATTTTGATAAAAAACTTATTTCACTAGATTATTTATTAAGTTTAGTGCATATTGAGGATCTTTTAGGTGTTGTAAAACCACTTAATTTAGTTTTTAATGAATTTAATCAAATTTGCTTAGATGAAAATGAGGTAGACCACATATTGAATGGAAGACCAGTAAAAATGAAAAATGGTTTAGAAAATGATAATAACTTATATAAGGGATATACATTCGCTAAGTTTAAAGACGTCATTATAGCCGTCGGATATTTGAAGGATAAAAGTTTTTACCCCAAAAATCTGCTAAATAACTTTTTGTCTGAAAGGAATCAAAATAATGTCAAATAAAGAAACTACAAAAAAATCTGAAAGTACTGGTACTAGTGAATTTCAAATTACTAATTTCACTACGAGAATTAAGCAACTTACAGAACATTTAAAAATTAATAAGAAAGATGAAAATACTCGAAGAGGATTAATGAAAATGGTTGGAAAGAGAAAAAAACTTTTGAACTATGTTAAGAAAAAAAGTAACGATAAGTATGAAGCGATCATTAAATCTCTTGGACTAAGACGTTAAAAAATACAGGAGGTTATATGTTTAAATCATCGAGCGTTCAGTTAGACTGGCAGGGTCTAAATTTAAAACTAGAAACAGGAATAATTGCAAGGCAAGCAGACGGTGCTGTTTTAGCAACATTGGGTTCAACAAGTGTCCTGTGTACAGTTACTGCTGCAAGGACTGCTGACTATGGAAAAGATTTCTTTCCGCTTTCAGTTCATTATATAGAAAAGGCCTATTCAGCGGGAAAAATTCCAGGAGGGTTTTTCAAGAGAGAAGCTAGGCCATCTGAAATTGAAATTTTAAATTCAAGGTTGATAGATAGGCCAATTAGACCACTTTTTCATAAAGATTTTAAGAATGAAACACAGGTCATATGTACTGTTATAAATTATGATGGGGAAAATGATCCATCCATTTGTGCACTGATAGGTGCTTCAGCTGCGATTACCATAGCAGGCCTCCCATTTTTAGGTCCAATTGCAGCGGCAAGAGTTGGATACAGTGACGGAGAATTTATTCTTAATCCAACAAAAGAAGAATTAAACGACACGGAACTTGACCTTGTGGTAGCAGGAACAAAAGGAGGAGTGCTAATGGTTGAGTCAGAAGCAAAAGAACTTCCTGAAGATATAATGTTAGGTGCAGTTCAATTTGGTTTTAATGAATTTCAATGTGTTATAGATAAGATTATTGAATTGGCTGAGAAAGCAGCTAAAGATTCATGGATAATTGAAAAAAAAGACAAACCAAAATATTTTAAAGATCTTGAAAAAATTGCAAAAACTAAATTTGAGCCATTGTATAAAATCAAAGAAAAAAAGAAAAGAAATGACTCATTAAATGATGCTCGATCCAAAATATTAGAATCTTTTGAAATCGCGGAGGAAGATGCACAAGTTGTGAATGATTTTGTAAAGAATGTTGAGAAGGATATTGTTAGAGGTTCAATTTTGAAGACCGAAAAGAGAATTGATGGGCGAACTCTCGACACTGTTCGTGATATTGATGTTAGGGTTGATATTTTGAATAATGTACATGGAAGTGCCTTGTTTACTCGAGGAGAAACCCAGGCATTGGTTACAACTACTTTAGGAACTAGTTCCGATGAACAGATGCTCGACACATTGGACGGGGATAAAAAAGAAAAATTTCTTTTGCATTATAACTTTCCACCGTTTTCTGTTGGTGAGGTAGGTAGAATTGGTTCAACGGGTAGAAGAGAAGTTGGGCACGGAAAACTAGCATGGAGGGCAATTAACCCTATATTAAGAAAGGTTAATGATTTCCCTTACACTCTTCGAGTTGTATCAGAAATCACTGAATCAAATGGATCATCATCTATGGCAACAGTATGCGGAACCTCCTTATCATTAATGGATGCTGGTGTACCAATTGAGAAATCTGTTGCTGGTGTAGCAATGGGTTTGATAAAAGAAGCCGAAAAATTTGTTGTGTTGACAGATATTTTAGGTGATGAGGATCATTTGGGTGATATGGACTTTAAAGTTGCTGGAACAACTGATGGAATAACATCATTACAAATGGATATAAAGGTGGATGGAATTACTCAAGAAATAATGGATGTAGCTTTATCTAAAGCCTTAAAAGCAAGAAAAACCATCTTAAGTGAGATGGACAAGGTTATAAAAAAGCCAAGGGAAACTACAAAACCTCATGCTCCAAGAATAATTAATATTAAGATTAATAAATCTAAGATTAGAGAAGTTATTGGCTCTGGTGGTAAAGTTATAAAAGACATATGTGAAAAGTCAGGTGCAAAAGTAGAAATAGATGATGACGGATTAATATCAGTTTTTGCTTCAAAGCTTGAGGAAGTTGAGATAGCTAAAGAAATGATTAATGATATTGTTGCTGAACCAGAAATTGGAAAAATTTACGAAGGTAAAGTTGTTAAAACAACTGATTTTGGCGCTTTTGTTAATTTTCTTGGTTCCAAAGATGGTCTAGTCCATATTAGCCAATTAAAAGAGGAGAGAGTTGAAAAGACGACTGATGTGGTAAATGAAGGTGACCAAGTTAAGGTAAAAGTAATTGGTATTGATGATAGAGGAAAGGTAAAGTTAAGCATTAAAGACGTTTGATATGAAAAAAATAGATTCTATCATTTTGTCAGGTAAAGAATCTTTACCATTAATAGAAGGTGGTAAAGGCATTGCTATTACTAGTGGAGAAAGCTCTGGGGCCTGGGCTAAAGCAGGCGGAGTTGGAACTTTTTCTGGTGTAAATGCAGATTCTTACGATGAAGATGGTAACATAATTCCCCAAGTTTATAAGCAGAAAACAAGAAAAGGTAGGCACAGAGAATTAGTTGATTTTTCCGTTTCTGGTGCAATTGAACAAGCAAGAATTGCAAGAGATATTGCGGGGCCCAAAGCCCCAATTCATATTAATATATTGTGGGAGATGGCTGGGGCAGAAGAAATATTATCTAGAACCCTTGAGAAAGCTAGTAATATAATTGACGGTGTAACTTGTGGAGCAGGGATGCCATATAAACTCTCTGAGATTGCTGCAAGTTTTGGAATTTATTACTACCCTATTGTTTCCTCTGCAAGAGCATTTAATGCACTTTGGAAGAGATCATATAAAAAAACCTCAGAATTTTTAGGTGGAGTTGTATATGAAGACCCATGGTTAGCTGGAGGGCATAATGGTTTATCAAATAGTGAAGATCCATTAAAACCACAAGCTCCATATCCAAGAGTAAAAGAACTAAGGTCATTGATGAACCAATTTGGTTTAAATGAAACTCCGATAATAATGGCTGGTGGAGTTTGGCAATTAAGTGAATGGTCTGATTGGATTGGAAACAAAGAAATAGGCAAGATTGCTTTTCAATTTGGAACAAGGCCACTGTTAACAGAGGAAAGTCCAATTCCAAATGCATGGAAAAAGAAACTTTTAACTATAAAAAAAGGAGAAGTTAGTCTTCATAAATTTAGTCCAACTGGGTTTTATTCTTCTGCTGTAAATAATGATTTTCTCCTTGAACTTGAACAAAGATCAAAAAGACAGACTCCTTTTTTAAAAGAACAAACAAATGAGTTCAATGAAAAGATTGAGATAGGCCCAAGAAATAGAGCATTTTATGTAAAACACTCTGACAAATCAAAGATTATTGAGTGGATTAAAAAAGGTTTTTCAAAGCCAATGACAACACCAAACAATACATTAATTTGGGTAACTATTAAAAAAGCTAGTCAAATAGTTAAGGATCAAATTGATTGTATGGGGTGTCTTTCACAGTGCCTTTTTAGTAATTGGTCTCAAGATGAGAAAGGTTCAACTGGTAAAAAGGCTGACCCTCGATCATTCTGTATTCAGAAGACTTTACAAAGAATAAGTCATGGAATATCAAGTCTCGAGAATGAACTAATGTTTGCTGGTCATTCGGTGTATCGATTTGCGTTGGACCCGTTTTATAAAGGTGGTTTTGTTCCCAAGGTTAATCAACTAATTGATAGAATTATGAAGGGATTGTAATATTCAATTTTTTTTATTATCTTAAAAGAATGAAAAATAAAAGCTATGTTCAAAAAGCAATCGGTAAACTTAAAAAATCCCCCCTTAAGCTTACTAGACAAAGACTTCGATTGATTGAAATTCTTTTCAAGAATGGAGACTGTCATTTCACAGTTGAAGATGTTTTCAACGAAGTTGAAAAAAATGGTTTTAAAATATCATTAGCTACGATTTATAATTGTTTAAATCAGTTTACCCGGTATAAATTATTGCAATCAGTTAAAGTTTCAAATGATAAAATTTATTTTGATACAAATGTTGATAAACATCATCACTTTTTTTGTAAAAGCACAGAAAAAATTAGTGATATAAAGTCATCCGATGTTTTGATTTCAAAGTTTCCTAAACTTCCGAAAGGCAAAAAACTTGAATCTATTGAAGTCGTAATTAATATCACTAAGTGATATTAATTATTATTATCTTAAATTAGAATCTTTCTAAATTATTATTGAAGTATCAATAAATTTTTATTATTATGAATTATAACATTATATGGAGAGAAACTATGTCATTAAAAGGAAGTAAAACTGAAGAGAATTTGAAAGCGGCATTTGCTGGAGAGTCTCAGGCTAATAGGAGATATTTATATTTTGCACAGAAAGCAGATGTTGAGGGTCATAACGATGTTGCAGCGGTCTTTCGTTCCACTGCAGAAGGCGAAACTGGTCATGCTCATGGACACCTTGAATTTTTAGAAGAAGTTGGAGATCCCGCAACTGGTGAACCAATTGGTAATACTTCAGAAAATTTAAAAGCAGCCATTGCCGGTGAAACTCATGAATATACAGATATGTACCCGGGTATGGCAAAAACAGCCCGAGACGAAGGCTTTGAGGAAATTGCAGATTGGTTTGAAACTCTTGCAAAAGCAGAAAAGTCTCATGCCGGAAAATTTCAACGCACGCTTGACGAAATGGTTTAACAATATTTAAGGGGGTTAATACCCCCTTAGAATTTATTCGGTAAATATTTATGAGCATTAAAGAAGGTAGTTTGGGTGCACCAACTCGGCATCCAATTGATTGGGAAAATCCGAATTTTCTCAATGAAGAACTTGTTGACGACGAATTAAGAAGAGTCTTCGATATATGTCATGGTTGTAGACGTTGCTTTAATTTGTGCGAAAGTTTTCCTAAACTCTTTGACTTTATCGATGAATCAAAAACAGGTGAACTTGACTCAGTATCGAGTGATTCTTTTAAAGATGTTGTTGAAGCTTGTACACTATGTGACATGTGTTTTTTGACAAAATGCCCATATGTACCTCCGCATGAATTCAATATTGATTTTCCTCACCTTATGCTTCGTTATAGAGCACTTGAGAGAAAAAAAAATAATCACAATAAAATTGATGATCAATTAACAAAAACTGATAGAAATGGAAAATTTTTCTCAAAATTTTCTAACCTAACTAATTGGTCAACTAAAACCACTAATAAAATTACTAGACCAATTATGGAGCTATTACTAAAAATTGATAAAGAGGCGGAACTGCCTAAATTTTACAAAAAAACTTTAATGGATACAATTAGTAATAATTCAAATAAGGTGCAAAAAATAAACACAAAGCAAAAAGTAGCCATATTTCCTACTTGTTTTATAAATTATAATAACCCTGATCTAGGGTTATCAACAAAAAAAATATTAGATAAACTTAATATTGAGAATAAATTCGTATACGATGGCTGTTGTGGCATGCCGCAACTTGAGGGTGGAGACATAAAATCTGTTACAAATAAAGCAATACAAACAAGTAGGAAATTAAAAAAATTAATTGCAGATGGTTATATAATTATAACTTTGGTGCCATCATGTAGTTTAATGTTTAAATTTGAATGGCCATTACTGGTACCTGAAAATGATGACGTTAAATTATTATCTCTTAATACAAAAGATATTTGTGAATTTCTTGTTGATCAATTTCAGGAAGAAAATTCAAGAAAACTTCTTAATCCAGTCCAAGAGGATAACAATGTATCTTTGCACATTTCTTGTCATTCTCGCGCACAGAATATTGGACAAAAAGCAACAGAACTTTTAAGACTAGTTCCAGGATTAAACATAGATGTTATTGAGAGATGTTCAGGTCATGGTGGGTCCTGGGGTGTTAAAAAAGATAATTTCGAAATGGCACTTAAGGTTGGAAAGCCGGTTGCCAGAAAAGCTATTCAAAATGAAAATAAAGTATTGATTTCTGAATGCCCATTAGCTGGAACTCATATTAAACAAGGGATGGACAAGATTAACAAAAATAATGAAGTAAAAGTTCTCTCTCATCCTCTTGAAATTATTGAAATGTCAATCAATATATAAATCGGGTATTTATGAAAAAATTTGAAATAGATAAAACGGATGTAATTGATATAGATAACTACATCATCAAAAGAGATGAAATCAAAAAAGATATTTCTAATATTAAAAAAAATCGTAGAGTCCAGGTTGGACCATATTCGACTTTTTATTTTGAATGTTATGATACAATGATCTATCAAGTTCAGGAGATGCTGTATATTGAAAGAGGTGGAATTGAACAAATGAAGGATGAGATAAAAGCATATAACCCATTGGTACCTAAAGGAAAGGAACTAGTTGCAACATTAATGTTTGAAATCGATAATGAAATTAGACGCAAAGAGTTCCTAAGTTCAATTGGTGGTATCGAAAATAAAACATTCCTTCAAGTTGGCAATGATATTATTTACTCTAGACCAGAAGATGATACAGAAAGAACCAATGAAGATGGTAAGGCATCGTCAGTTCATTTTGTTCACTTTGATTTTACAGACGATCAGATTCTAAAATTTAAAGATATCAACTTTAAAATTATGCTTGGTTTTGATCATAAAAATTATAAACATTTAAGTGAGCTATCTTCTGAAACTAAAGAAGCCCTTTTTGATGATTTTAACATTTAATTTATTCAACACCCCATAAATTAATTTTTGAAACCCAACCAGTAATTTCCTCATTTGTCACCTTGCACCATAAATCCCTGCATTTTAAAATACGTAATATAAAATTATCTTTAACATATGCTAAAGTCTTTGACTTATAGGATGGAAATTTATGTATTTCTTGAGAGGATTTTAAAGTAATTGCATAACTATCATTATTTAGTTGAGTTTTGGAAATCCAGCCTGTTCTATCTTTATAATCTATTATCCTTAACCAATCTTCAAATCTTTCAATGGTCAATAAAGGATAACCTTTTCTCAATATTTTAAAAACAATTAGATTATCTAGTCCAGGACCATTTCTAACATTAACTTCATTATATTTAGTTGTTAAAAAATATTTTTTTTTCAGAGCATCAAAACTTTCGGATGGTATAATGAAGATACAAATGAAAAGTGCTAACTTAAAAAATTCCTTGATTCTCATAACTCGAAAACTACCAGAAAAGATAGAGAAAAAGCTAGAAGAAAATTATTCAGTAATTCAGAATAAAAAGGATAAGAAATATTCGTATAAAGATTTGAAGAAGAGAATTGAAAATATAGATATTTTAATACCATGCATTTCAGATACCATTGACGCATCCATTATAAAAGCAGCAAAAAAATTAAAGTTGATAGCTAACTTTGGTAACGGTGTTGATAACCTAGATTTAATTACAGCAAAAGAGAAAAAAATTGTTGTAACAAATACACCAGACGTATTAACTGAAGATACAGCTGATGTTGTATTAACAATGCTTCTAATGTTATTTAGAAAAATATTGACTGCAAGAAAAAAACTTTTGAAGGGAGAATGGAATGGCTGGGGGCCAAGCGAAACATTAGGAGAAAGGGTTTTTGGTAAAAAAGTTGGTATTATAGGAATGGGAAGAATTGGGTGTGCTGTTGCAAAAAGACTTAGGGTTTTAGGTATGGAAATTAATTATCACAATAGAGATAGACTTAATAAAGTCAGTGAAAAAAAATATAGTGCAAGATTTTGGGATGATTTAGATTCTATGATTTCATATGTTGACGTTTTATCGATTCATTGTCCTCATACGCCAGAAACATTTCATCTTTTGTCAAAAAAAAGGCTTAATCTTCTGAAAAAAAATTCCATAATAATAAATACGTCTAGGGGAGAAATAATTGATGAAGGCGCATTAGCTGACTTACTAATAAACAAAAAAATTGGTGGTGCAGGTTTAGATGTTTTTGAACATGAACCTCAAATATCACAAAAAATTCTTGAATCCCCCAATGTTGTTTTACTTCCTCACATAAGTTCAGCAACGAAAGAAAGTAGAATTGCCATGGGTGAAAGAGTTTTAAAAAATATTAATTTTTTTATTAAAGGTAAATGCCCACCAGATAAAATAACAGATATGAGTGAATAAAATTATTTGCCACATATTTTACATTTAGGATTCTTTTTTATCTTGATTTTTTTGAATGTTCTATTGAAGGAATCAAATAAAATGAGTTCCTTAAATAGCCCATTAGAATTATCAATTATTACATTTAATGTTAACATTGCCTGAAATAGTCCACCAATTCCAGCAACAGGAGCTGTTATACCCATAGAATCGCAATTTTTATTTTCAAAATTTTTTGTATTTGGAAATACACATTCATAACATGGAAAATCTTTTTTCCATGATGAAAATACAGAAGCCTGTACATCAAAATTTTGAATAGCACAGGAAACTAGTGTTTTCTTTTTTTTAAAACAATATTCATTAATGATATATTTAGATTTAAAATTATCAGTGCAGTCAAGAATAAATTTAAAGTTAGGTAAAAGTTCAACTATATTTTTTTGGTAATTTTTTTTTTTAAATATTTAATTTTGATTGTGTTGTTAATTTTTTTCAAATTTTCACTTAAAACTTTAACTTTTGATTTCCCAATATCTTTTTCAAAAAATAAGGCTTGTCTATTCAAGTTGCTTAAATCAATTATGTCATTATCTATTAACATTATTTCCCCAATTCCCGTCATGGCAAGATATTGAGATGCCGATGTTCCTAAACCTCCACAACCAATAACACAAACTGAGGAATCAATAATTTTTTTTTGACCAGTAATTCCAATTTTATCAATAATTATCTGACGTGAAAATTTTTCAAGATCTCTACTATTTAAATTTCTCATTAATTAAAACTCATTAAATAATTCTGTAGATAAATACCTTTCAGCAAATGAAGGCACTATGATTACACTTATTTTATTATCCATTTTTGTGTTTTCATGAAGTTCAACTGCTGCTGCAAGCACAGCCCCAGTAGAAATTCCTCCAGCTATCCCCTCTGATCTAGCAAGAAGCTTAGAAAAATTGAAAGCAGAACTATTACTTATAGATAATATTTTATCAATTATCTTAGTATCAAGGTTCTCAGGTATAAAACCAGCCCCAATTCCTTGGATAGAATGTGAGCCTGCCTCACATCCACTTATTACTGCAGAATCTTCTGGTTCAACAGCAATTATGTTTATATTCTTTTTTTTTTTTTTTAGGAATGTTCCAACACCAGTTATCGTCCCTCCAGTACCAACACCAGAAATAAAATTATCAATATTTCCATTTAAGTCTGACCAAATTTCTTGTGCAGTTGTATTATAATGAATTCTTGGATTTGCATCATTTGTAAATTGATTTAAGATTATACTATTTTTTGTATTTTCATGAATTTCTTTTGCTTTTTTTAATGCTCCATTCATACCCAAATCCTTGGGTGTAAGTATTATTTTGGCTCCCAAAAATGAAAGCATTTTTTTTCTCTCAACAGACATACTGCTGGGCATAGTTAGAATTAGTTTATAGCCTTTCGTAGCACATATGAAAGCTAAGGCAATACCAGTATTCCCTGAAGTAGCTTCGATAATAGTGGATTTATTATTGATTTTCTTTTCTTCTTCAGCCTTATTAATCATTGCAAGGCCAATTCTGTCTTTTACAGAACCCAGAGGATTAAAAAACTCAAGTTTAGCAATAATTTCACCATGAAATTTAAGGTTTTTTTTTAAATTTTTTAGTCTTACCATTGGGGTGTTGCCAATTGTTTCACTTATTGAGTTAAAGACATTTTTTTTAGATAACAAAGTCAACGTTCTTTTTTTTAGGAATAGAATTTTTATTTTTTTTTACTTTATTGTAAACATCTTCAATTGAAATTTCATCAAGGCCAATCATGCACTTATCAAAAACATTACTTATGATTGGCTCAATATATAGTTTTGATAGAGTCGACTTATAAAAATCATTGGTCTCGTTGTTATCAGATACGGACTTAATAATGTCTGAAATCTTAATTTTTCTTCTTTCTTTTGCAAGTCTATAACCACCTCTAGGGCCTCTAGATGCAACCAGTATACTGCATTTAACAAGCACTTGAAGTGTCTGTTCAAGATATCTTTTAGGAATCCCCTGTCTTTTAGCAATGGAAATATTCTGAACAGGTAAGTTTCCTGCATTCAATGCAATATCTAAAACAGCTTCGATAGCATAGATTATTCTTTTTTGAATTTTAAACAAACCATTCTTTCAGTTATATTCATATTCCTGTTGAACCAAAGCCCCCATCATTTCTTTTAGTTTTTGAAAGTTTTTGAGATTCAACAATTTCTATTTCAGGCAATTTTAAAAAAATAATTTGGGCTATTCTCATACCACGTAAAATACTAAATTTTTCAAAACCATGATTAATTAAAATCACACCTACTTCACCTCTATAATCAGAATCTATAGTTCCTGGACTATTAAGAACAGTTACAGAGTTTTTGAGAGCAATGCCAGAGCGAGGCCTAACCTGAGCCTCGAAATTATTTGGCATTTCTAACGAAAAACCTGCTGGAATTAATTTTGTTTCACTTGGTTTAATAATAATTTCTTGCTCAATAGCAGCAACTAAATCAAAGCCAGCGCTGCCGCTTGTGGCTTTATGAAGATTGTAAAGCGTTTTACCATTATTAAGTGTTTTAAATAAAATTTTATTCATACTTTTATTAATTTATTCTTTTTAAAAAAAGAAACAATTTTTTTTACTAGTTTTGTTGCTATTATTTTTTTACTTGCAAGAGGCCATTCCTCTTCAATTTCCTTGGAAATAAAAAAATATTTTATTTTTAGTGTTGTCAAAACCTGACTTCTTTGAGATTAGGTTAGCTAACATCCAATCACATTTTTTTTGAAAAAACTTTTTTTTTGAATTTGTTTTTAAATTTGTGGTCTCAGCTGAAAATCCAATTACTAGTCTTGGTCTTTTCTTATGAACACTTATATTATTGAGTACATCAGGGTTTAAGATTAAATCAACACTATGAGTATTTTTTTTTTTTTTAATTTTTCTTGAATTAATTTTATTAGATTTCCAGTCTGAAATTGCAGCAACAGATATATATATATCTGCAGGAAGATTTTTAATTGATTCTTTTAAAAACTGATCCCCAGAGTTTACTGAAATTAAGTCAACATTTGGTGGCGGTTGCAGGTTTGTTGGTCCGCTAATTAACAATGTTTTTGCGCCATAGTACGATAAGATCTTAGCAATTTCATATCCTTGAATACCTGATGAAAAATTACTTATAAAACGAACTGGGTCAATTTTTTCAATTGATGGTCCTGCCGTAATTATAGCTTTTTTACCGTGTAAAAACCTTTCCGAGAAAAGTAGATTTAACTCGTAAACAATAGTATTTACTTCCATAAGTTTGCCTACTCCTTTTGTTTTACAGGCAAGCTTTCCAATTTCCGGGTTTAAAACTTTAATACCCATTTTACTGAGATTCTTCAGATTATTTCTAACAGCTTTATTTTGCCACATATTTGTATTCATTGCTGGAGCAATTATTTTTATTTTTTTTGATGCTAACAAAACATTTGTTGCCAGATCGTCAGCTGAGCCATTAGATAGTTTAGATATGAAATTTGCTGTACATGGAACTACAATAATTGCGTCACAACTATTTGCAAGTTTGATATGGTTCATATTTCTTTCTTGATCTAAGGAAAAAAGGTTAAGATGAATCTTTTTGCCTAAAAGACTTTCAAATGTAATTGGTTTAACAAACTCTTGAGTATTTTGAGTGAGTATGCACTCAATATCTACTTCCATCTCCTGAAGCCTTCTTATTAAATCCAAGGTTTTATAACAAGATATTCCTCCAGTAACGATAACAAGAATTTTTTTTTTTTTTAAAAAATTCATTTATTTTTCTGAAATATGTATTGAGGCAACTCCATCAAGTATATCAATAACTTTGATGTTTTTAAAATGAGTTTTTTTTAATTTTTTGGTAAATTGAATCTGATTTGGAAACTCCTCGATGCTTTTTATTAAATATGAGTAGGCCAATTTATTATTCACAAAAAATTTTCCATACCTTGGAATAACTTTATAGTAAAATTTAATGACTTTTCTCAAGACGGGGTTATTAACTTCACTAAACTCTAAACATAGAAATTTTCCTTTTTTTTTCAAAATTCTATTAATTTCGATAAGTGCGGTTTCCATATCAGAAAAATTTCTTATTCCGAAGCTTGCAATTACAAAATCAAAAGAGCTATTCTGGAATGGTAAATTTTCCGCTGTGCCATTTACAAAATCTACTTGATAATTAGCCAATTTCTTTTTAGCTTCATTAAGCATATCAATGTTTTCATCATAAGCGATGCAGTTACAATTTTTCTCTTTAATAAGTTTGGTAATATCACCAGATCCCGCAGCTAGATCTAGAACTAAAGATTCTTGAGAAGGGTTTAATAATTCAACTAACTCTTTTTTCCATAAACGGTGAAACCCAAAACTCATTATATCATTCATTAAGTCATAGTTTTTAGATACCGATGAAAAAATTTGACTTACAAAATTTGATTTAATAGATTTTTCATTATTTTTTTTTTTTTTTAGGTTATCTTTAATCATGCCAGAACTCCCAGAAGTTGAAGTTGTAAAAAATTTTTTAAAATCTACTATTCTCAAAAAAAAAATATTAGAGATCAGAATAGTTAATAAAAATTTACGTTATCATATTCCCAATAATCTTAATAAAACATTTTCACATACAATAATAACAAAAATTTCAAGAAGGGGTAAATACTTAATACTTTTCTTCTCTAATAATTTTTGTCTTTTGGTGCACCTTGGAATGACTGGATATTTTAGAATAAAAAAAAAGAAAGAAATCATTAAACATGATCATTTGTTTATTTATTTTAGGAATAAATACTTAATATATAATGATATTAGAAAGTTTGGTTTTGTTAAGATGTTTAAAAGCAAACAAATATTTAATTCACAACATTTAAAAAAAATTGGTGTCGAACCACTTTCTGATAATTTGAATTACGAATATTTTAAAAAAAATTGCAACAAAACTATTGATATAAAGACTTTGTTAATGAATCAATCTTTTATAGCAGGTCTTGGAAATATATATTGTTCAGAAATTCTTTACAGTTCTAGAATTAAACCAACTAGAATATCAAAAACAATAAATGATGATGAAATGAAAAGGTTAATAATTTCAATAAAAAAAATCTTGAAGCAATCAATTCTTCGTGGTGGCACGACAATTAAAAACTTCATTGTCTCAGACGAAAAAATTGGGTACTTTAAAAATGAATTGAAAGTATACGCAAGAGTGGGATGTGAATGTTTAAGATGTGGAGATTCTAATTATGTTGAGAAAATTAAACAAAAAGGTAGATCAACTTTTTTTTGTTCTAACTGCCAGATATAAGACAATAAATTATGCATTTTGTATTTTCTTTATTTTTTTTTCCTTTGGTTCTCCAGCAAACGATTTTGTTCATGGACTAGGGGATATTCCGATTTTTAAAGATATGCAAAATGAAGAAGATTCTTTGGTTTTGTTTGACAAAGCGGAAGGAAGGTTTGCTTATTCAGAAATTATTGGTGAATATACGGTTAAAGAGATTGAAAAATTCTACAATACAGTCTTACCTAATCTTGGGTGGAAAAAAAAAAAAAAAAATTTATTTAAAAGAGGGAATGAAAACTTAGAAATAAAGTATTTTATAAAAGAAAATAAAACCAAGGTTATTTTCAGTATTTTTCCAAAAAAAAATTGAGAATATTCTTGACCGTTACACAATACAAACGTATAAAAGTCTGGCAATGGCTAATTTAAAATCAGCAAAAAAAAGAATATTACAAAATCAAAGACGTTCAAACGTTAATAATCTGAGATTATCCAGAATTAGAACAGGAATTAAGTCATTTAATACGTACCTGTCAAAAGACGATAAGAATATTTTGAAAAAAAAGTTTTTAGAGCTAGAAGCAGAAATTTCAAGAGCTTCAACTAAAGGTTTCATAAAGAAAAATACAGCTTCTCGCATGATTTCAAAACTTTCTAATAAACAAAAACAAAATTCCAAATAAATTATTTTTTGTTTGTGTTGATTCAATATTTTTTATTAGCTAGTCTTGTTAGTCTATTGTAGGAAATTATTATGGAATTCAATTATGCTGGTGACCTTTCACCACAAAATACTTGGGATGAAGTTAAAAACGATGATAACTGCTTCCTAGTTGACTGTAGAAGCTCTGCTGAGTGGTCACTAACTGGTGTTCCGAATTTAGATTCAATTGGAAAGAAGGTTGTATTTGTTGAGTGGCAAATTTACCCAACTATGGAAAAAAATTCTAAATTTCTTCAAGAAATATCTGAATCTGGCATTAATAAAGATTCAAAAATTATTTTTTTATGTAGATCTGGGGCAAGATCGAGGTCAGCAGCAGAATTCTTAACTTCTCATGGTTACAAAGAGTGTTACAATTGTATGGAGGGTTTTGAGGGTTCACACAACGAATTTGGGCAAAGAGGAAAGCAAAACGGTTGGAAATTTGCAGATTTACCTTGGAATCAAGGATGATTAAATGAACGATGCTTTAAAAAAAAATCTTTCTGAAATTCAAGCTCAATGGGTCACTGTCAGAGGAAGAATTAGACAAAAGATAGGTGATGCACAGTTTAGAAGTTGGATAAAGATTTTAGTTCTTGAGGATTATAAGGATAATAAAGTGGTTCTAAGTGCACCAAGTAACTTTGTAAGAACGAGAATCATTGAGCAATACCTAGATATTATTAAAAGTTATTGGTTAGTTCAAAACGTAAAAATAAATGATATTTTTATAACTGTATCTGAAAAAGCAGAGAAAAAGAATATAACTCAGAAATCTTCTTCACATACAGACACTAATTTACCTAATACCGAAAGAGATGTTTTCAAATCAATCAACTCAGATTTAGATGCAAGGTTCACTTTTTCAAACTTTATTGTAGGAAAACCTAATGAGCTTGCTTTTGCCGCTGCTAGAAGAGTCTCAGAGGCAGAAGATGTTCCTTTCAACCCTTTGTTTTTATATGGTGGTGTTGGATTAGGCAAAACGCACTTGATGCATGCGATAGCTCATGAAATTAAAACCAGAAATCCAATAAGAAGAGTTATTTACATGTCAGCAGAAAAATTTATGTATCATTTCATTAAAGCCTTAAGATTTAAAAATACTGTGGCATTCAAAGAGCAGTTTAGAAATGTTGATGTTTTAATGATTGATGATGTTCAATTTATATCTGGAAAAGACTCAACTCAAGAAGAATTTTTTCACACTTTTAATGCTCTAATTGATCAGAACAAACAATTAATAATATCAGCGGATAAATCACCTCAGGACCTTGAGGGGATTGAAGAAAGAATGAGATCTAGATTAGGATGGGGTTTGGTAGCAGATATTCATCCATTGACATATGAATTAAGGTTGGGAATACTTCAAGCCAAATCCGAAAGATTAAGCTCCAAAATACCACAAAATATTCTAGATTTTCTGGCTCATAAAATTACAACAAATGTTCGAGAATTAGAAGGTGCTTTGAATAGATTATCAGCATTTTCTTCGCTAATTGGTAGAGAAATAAATTTAGACATGGTTAAGGATTTACTTAAAGACCTTCTTAAATCATCTCAAAAGAAAGTTAACATAGAAGAAATTCAAAAAAAAGTCTCTCAACATTTTAATATTAAAATGTCGGACATGAGTTCGGCAAGAAGATCTAGAACAGTCGCAAGACCAAGACAAGTTGCTATGTACCTTTCTAAGAATTTGACCTCCAGATCACTTCCAGAGATTGGAAGAAGATTTGGAAACAGAGATCACACCACAGTTATTCATGCTGTTAGAAAAGTTGAGGAATTAAGAGATAAGGATGCCAGTTTTGATGAGGACGTTCAGCTACTTATAAGAATGTTGGAATCTTAAAATGGAATTTACTGTATCAAAAAAAATCTCTCCTTGATTGTCTTAGCCATTTTCAAAGTGTTGTTGAAAGAAGAAATACAATTCCAATATTGTCAAATATCAAGATCAATGTAATTGAAGGTGGTTTGAATTTAACGGCCACTGACCTTGCTATTGAAATGTCTGAAAGCTTATCAGCAAAAGTTTCTCAAGTTGGAGGAATAACTATACCGTCTTTGATGTTTTTTGACATAATAAGAAAAGCACCGGAGACCTCAGATATAACTTTAAAATTAGATGAAAAGAATAGTTTGGTTTATATACTTTTTGGTGACTCTAAATTTTCTCTGCCAATTCTTCCTGTTGAGGACTTTCCAATTATGGATTCAAATAATTTAGATGTTAATGTCAATATGAAAGCTGGAGATTTTAAAAAATTAATAAATAATAGTAAATTTTGTATGGGTCTTGATGAGTCGAGACAATATCTTAATGGAATTTATTTACACACAAATGGAGAATCGGTATTAGCAGTAGCTACAGATGGCCATAGATTATCAAAATGTACGGTTAACGAGAATATTAGCCAATCATTTGATGGAATTATAATTCCTAAGAAGGCAGTTATTGAAATTTCAAAGATACTTGAAAGTTATGATGGTGCAGTTACTATAAATTTTTCTAAAACAAGAATTAAAATTATTTTTGGTAGTGTTCAAATGGTGTCTAAACTTATTAATGCATCATTTCCTGATTATGAGAGTGTGATTCCAAAAGATAATGACCAGATAATGGTTGTTGATTGCAAAAGCTTTAGTGAGACAATTGACAGAGTTTCGACAATATCAGATGAAAAGTTTAGAACGGTTAAATTCGAGATTTCAAATAACAATTGTACAGTTAGTTCATTTGGCAATGATAAATCAATTGGAACGGAAAATGTTACAGTTGCGTTTTCGGGATCACAAGTATCAATCAATTTTAACGCACGTTATATTCTTGATGTTCTCGGGATAATAAAAACTGGGAAGGTCAAGTTTCATTTTTCTCAAAAAACTGCTCCTACAATTCTTGAAAGTGATGTTGTCAAAAACAATCTTTTTTTGATAATGCAAATGAGATCTTAGATTTATATATGGGTTCGAATATTAGAATTGAAAAACTAATATTGCACTATTACCGGAATCATAAATTCCTTGATTTGGATCTTGAAAAAAAATATGGTTTTACTTTGTGGTAAGAATGGCTCAGGCAAGACAAATATATTGGAATCAATTTCTCTTTTAAATTCAAATACCGGATTAAAAAAATCTAATTTAAAGGAAATTATTAATGATAAACTAGATGGCCCAATTGAATTATTTGGAGTAAATGTTCAATGTAATGTGAATAAAAAAAAAATAAAAATAGGTATGGGAATAAAAAAAAATAATGAAAGTTTTAAGAAGGTTTTAAGGATTCAAAGTGATAAGTATAAAGATAAAGTTGAAGATATAATTAATACATTTTGGATTGTACCCAAAACCACTTTTCTTTTTCAGAATAATTCAGAGGATAGAAGAGGCTTTCTTGATAATATGATTTCATCCGTAGATAGTGATTATAAAAAAAGTCTGAGTAATTATGATAAATTTAAAAGCGAAAGAATAAAAATACTTAAAAGATGGAATAATAACCAGTTAGAGTGGGTTAAACTCATTGAAAAGAAGCTTGCTTCCTACGGAGTAATCATTTGTGATGCAAGAAGAAATTTTTTAAAAGAATTAAATCAAAACTTAGAGACCTTTAGTTCTATATTTCCAAGTTTACAACTGGAATTAAGTGGTGAATTAGACAGACTTCTTTTAAAAAGTCCTGCTGTTGAAGTGGAGGATTTTTTCTTAAGAAAACTAGAAGAAAATAGAAATAAAGACACCCTCATGGGTAAAACAAATTTCAGTGTTAATAAAACAGATTTAATAGCATTTGAAGTAAATTCAATGGTAGATGCTAGAAGTTTTTCAACTGGCGAACAAAAAGTAATTATTTTTTCAATTATTTTTTCTTTCATTAAATTCTTAGAATCAAAGTCTAACTTAAATATTGTTTTTTTATTAGATGATGTTTTTTCTTTTCTTGATGACAAACATATTTTGATTGTTTTAGAAAAGTTACATCAATTAAATGTCCAAACTTTTTTAACAGATGTAAAAGGAGATTGGATATTAAAAGATAAGAAATTTGGAAAGATTATTCATAAGATAAATATTGATGATAAAAGGTTTAAAGTTGATAATATTTAGTTATACTATGCTTACAAAAAAGATTAGGTTAAGTTTTGGAAGCAAAAAATATTAAAGAAAATTCCCCAGATTATGATGCCGAATCAATAAAGGTTCTTAAGGGTCTTGATGCAGTAAGAAAAAGGCCTGGTATGTATATTGGAGATACGGATGATGGTTCTGGCCTTCATCACATGGTATATGAAGTTGTAGACAATTCAATTGACGAAGCTTTAGCTGGTTTTTGTGATAAAATAACAGTTAAGCTTAATATTGATAACTCAGTTACGGTTACTGATAATGGAAGAGGTATACCCATAAATATTCATAAAGGTGAAGGTGTATCAGCTGCAGAAGTAATAATGACACAATTACACGCAGGTGGAAAGTTTGATCAAAATTCCTACAAGGTATCCGGTGGGTTACATGGTGTTGGCGTATCTGTTGTAAATGCTTTATCTAAAAAGTTAGAATTAACAATTAATAGGGAAGGAAAAAAGTATTTCCTTAAATTCTTAGATGGAAAACCAGAATCACCACTTAAAGAAATTGGTGATGCAAGTGAGAGTGGAACGGAGATTACATTTTTTCCATCAGAAGAGACTTTTAGTCTAACAAAATTTGATTTCAATAAACTTGAGTCAAGGCTTCGTGAGTTAGCATTTCTTAACTCAGGGGTTAATATTAAGCTTATTGATGACAGAGGTACAGAACCAAGAGTTTCTGAATTATCCTCAAGGGGTGGACTCAAGGCTTACGTAAAATTTCTTGATAAATCAAGAGATTCAGTGATTAATGATGTTATTTATTTTAAGGGTGTTAGTGAGAATATTAATATAGAAATGGCTTTACAATGGAATAAATCTTATTACGAACACTGTCTGGTTTTTACTAATAATATTCCTCAAAGAGATGGAGGGACACATCTTGCGGGTTTTAGGTCAGCTCTCACGAGAACTGTAAATTCTGCTGTTAATAATTTGAGCCTTCAAAAAAGAGAGAAGATAGCGCTATCTGGTGAGGATGCACGTGAAGGGCTTACTTGTATATTATCTGTAAAGGTTCCAGACCCAAAATTTTCTTCTCAAACGAAAGATAAGCTAGTTTCATCTGAAGTAAGACCCGTTGTTGAATCACTTGTTTCAGAAAACTTAACAAATTGGTTTGAAGAAAATCCTAAGGATGCAAAATTAGTTATAACAAAAGTCTTTGAGGCTGCTACAGCACGAGAAGCAGCGAGGAAAGCTAGAGAAGTTTCAAGAAAAAATACAGGTTCGGAGATAAGCTCATTGCCTGGAAAGCTTGCAGACTGTCAGGACAAGTCTGCTGAAAATTGTGAATTATTCATTGTTGAAGGAGATTCTGCAGGTGGTTCAGCAAAACAAGCGAGAGATAGAAAAAATCAAGCAGTTTTGCCATTAAAAGGAAAGATACTTAATACTGAGAAGGCTCGAGATGATAAGATTGTCAGTTCTGCAGAAATAGCTACCCTTATACAAGCAATTGGTGCTGGCTACACACCTGATTTTAAATTAGAGAATTTAAGATATCATAAAATCATTATTATGACTGATGCAGATGTCGATGGATCCCATATAAGAACGTTATTACTTACTTTTTTTTATAGACACATGCCAGAATTAATTAAAAACGGCTATGTGTATATCGCACAGCCTCCTCTTTATAGAATTAAGAAAGGAAAAATGGAGCTTTATTTAAAAGATGATCAAGAGCTCGAGAATTTTTTTGTTAATGATCTTGTTGAACAATCAATTCTAGTTCAAAAAAATGGTTCATCAGTTAAAGGCAAAGACCTTGGGACAATTTTTAGTTCTTTGATTAATTTGGATAAGTTGATAAGTATGATATCAGCTGGCAATGATAGTTTTTACTTCTTATTAGAACAAGCAACCATTAGCAATCTTTTTAATATTGAAAACTTTAGTAGCGTTAAAAAGTCTGAAGAGACAATTGATTATCTTTTGAAAAGATTAAACTTTCGTGATCAAACGTGGTCAGCAAAAATTAAAGATGAGAATTCATTAATTTTTTCAAAAAAAGAAAATAAAGTAACTGAGGAGTTTACCCTAAATATAAGCGAGTTTGAGAGTATAAATTTTTCTAATTTGAAAAAATTTAGCTCATTAATTCAAGAATACTTTTTAAGCCCTTCAACTCTTAAAGTGAATGAAGATCAATTTGATATTTTCTCTCCCAAAGACTTTCTCTCAAAAGGTATGGATCTTTCAAAAAAAGGTATGACTTTTCAAAGGTATAAAGGGCTTGGTGAAATGAACCCTGACCAACTTTGGGAAACAACTCTTGATCCGGAGTATAGGTCGATTCTTCAAGTAAATATTAGTGACGCTCAAAGAGCTGATGAGATTTTTGAGGAGCTAATGGGTGACGATGTTGAAAAAAGAAAGATTTTCATTCAATCAAATGCACAAAAGGTTGTAAATCTAGATGTATAGAATGAAAATTTGTAAGATAAACATTATGAAATGACCACTCTGTGAAATTAATAAAATGGTCTTTTTTATTAATTATTTGGATGATACTTTTCCTTAGTATCGCTGTAACTTGGTCTTTATTAAATCTTCCAGAAACGGAATCAATTCAGATTTCAAGACAGCCAAGTATTACATTTTTAGATAAACAGGGAAGAATTATAGCCTCATATGGAGATATATATGGACAGACAATTCAATTTAAAAATCTACCAAAAAATCTTATTAATGCTGTAATCGTTACAGAAGATCAAAGTTTTTTCTCCCATTTTGGTGTTGATCCGAAAGGTATAGCAAGAGCAGTTTATGTTAATTTAAAAGCTGGAAAAATTGTTCAGGGTGGAAGTACTATTACTCAACAACTTGCAAAAAACCTTTTTTTAACTCCTGAAAGGTCCTTTACAAGAAAACTTCACGAATTAATTTTAAGTTTTTGGTTAGAGATGAGATTTTCCAAAGAACAAATTTTAAGTATTTACTTAAATAGAGTTTATCTTGGTTCGGGAACATATGGTGTTCAAGCTGCTTCAGAAAAATATTTTAATAAAAAAGTTGAAGAACTTAACTTATATGAGTGTGCACTCATAGCAAGTTTACTTAAGGCACCTTCTAGATATAATCCAATAGCTAACCAAAAATTATCTAGAGTTAGAACCTCAAAAGTTTTAGAAAATATGGCAAAGAACAAATTAATAAGCCTAAAGAGTGTTTCTGATGCAAAGTTAAGTAACAAAAAATATGATAAATTTACTTCAGCACCAAAAAGTACAAGATATTTTGTTGATTGGCTGTTACCTAGAGTTAAATTATATCTTGGAGAAATAAATGAGGATTTAATAGTTAGAACAACTTTAGATGTTAAGCTTCAAGGTATAGCTGAGGAATCCGTAAATAACGTAACTGAAAAGTTCAAGTCTGCTGATCAGTCTGCACTTGTAACATTAGGGATGAATGGAGGAGTTTTAGCAATGATTGGTGGTAGAGATTATGGAGACTCTCAATTCAATAGAGTTACTCAAGCCCAAAGACAACCTGGATCAGCATTTAAAATTTTTGTTTATTTAGCAGGTATTTTAAGTGGTTATTCTCCTAGTGATTTGATTGTTGACTCAGAAATAGATATTAATGGTTGGTCCCCTCAAAATTATAAAAAGGAATATAAAGGAGAAGTTTCTTTGAATGAAGCTTTTTCAAAATCAATTAACACAGTTGCGGTAAAATTGTCAGAGGGAATTGGCAGGGAAAATGTTATAAAAATGGCAAGAGCAATGGGTGTAAATAGTCCAATTTTGAATTCTCCATCTTTAGCACTGGGTACTTCTGAGGTAAACTTACTAGAATTAACATCTGCCTACAATATACTAGCAAATAATGGGAATGGAGTATTTGTTCATGGCATAAGATCAATAGAAAATACTTCAGGAAAAGTTCTTTTTATGAGAGAAGGACAAGGTCCTGGAAAGATACTTGATGATACTGTAGTTTCAATAATGACAAAGATGATGGAATCTACAATAGAAAGTGGTACTGGAAGAAAAGCAAAAATTAATAGACCTGCAGCAGGCAAGACTGGAACTAGTCAATCACTTAGAGATGCGTGGTTTATTGGATTTACTTCAGATTTGGTTGTCGGCGTTTGGTTTGGTAATGATGATGATTCCCCAATGGAAAACATTACAGGAGGAACAGCACCAGCAATACTTTGGAGTAACTTTATGAAAAAGGCACATTCTGGTATACCCGTTAAAGTTTTAAATTATGCTAGTGAAAAAAATAAAAAAATATTAAGACGTGATGAAAGAATAAGAAATATTATTAATAAGGCTGATAAGTACAAAAGTCAGAAAAACGTATTTGAAAAAATATTAGAGAGCTTATTTTAGATATGTATTAAATGAATCTTGATTTAATTCAGCAGGTCTCAAAAAAGTTAAATATTGATCCTTTTCATTTAATAGGAAAATTAACGAACTGTGATCTACAAGATAATCAACATCATCTCTACCTGATTTATTGAGTTTTACATAAATTTTAAATTTTTTTATAATTTTTTTTATTTCATCTTCAGAACCTGTAAGTCCAGTAAGTGAATTATCAAAATTATTTAAAAAATCTTTTATTACATCAATCGTGTCTCTAGAAGGGTCAACTGTTATAAATAAAGGTATAATATTTTCTCTAATTTTTTTGTCATTTTTAAATATTGTTGAAATTTTAAGTAAATCAAAGGGACAAATATCAGGGCAATAAGTGTAACCAAAATAAATTAACTTTTTTTTATTAAAATCTTTTGAGTTAAAAACTTCACCATTTTGATCTATCAATTTAAAGCTTCCCCCAATGTTTTCTTTTGGATAATTTTTTTTTGACGCTATTTGATTAATAACAAACAAGCTAATCCCTATAAACAGAATAAGCAGGATCATTGAATTAATATTTTTCTTAAATATTCTTTTATATTTTGGCATCTTCAATAATAATATAAGTACTGAGGAGTTTTTTTTCTAATTTTATTTGTCGGAAGAATTTCAGATTTTTTCCGTCACTAAAAATCGTATATTTAAATTTTTTTGATTTTTTACAATGAATATATTTTTCAATTTCAATCAGAATTGATTTGTTTAAAACTTTTAAGATTAGCTTCTCGAATTTACCTTTGTTAAGAAACTTTTTTAGCTTATCTTTTGAAGACGGGGTAAAAAAGCTGAAAGATGAATTAGTTTTTCTGTTAGTTAGAAAATGTTTTTTTTTGTTCAGTGTATTAACTACATCGATAATACCTAAAATCCTTTCAACTTTTATTTTTTTTTCTTTAAAAAAGATATCAATTTCCTTGTTAGTATTTAATAGAGGGTCATCAGGTATTAGATATGAAATAGTATTGAAATCATTAAATAGTATCCAAATTTTATTTAATAAATTTTCTAAGTTTTGAGAAAGATATTCAACATAAAAAAAATTCTTTTTATTTTTTATGAAAATTTTACGGAAATTTTTGTGATATAAATGCGAAAAGATTATGATATCACTATCTGATATTTTTTTAAAACTTTCTAATGTTAAATCAAAAAAATCATTTGGGTTAGATCCGATGATATAGAATTTTTTTTTTACCATACATAATCATACATGTGTTAGAATAATGATTAAATGACAAAAAAAAACTGTAAATTTATTTTTATTTACTTAAGTTTTATATTATTGAATTTTAAGGTTTTGGCACTTGATGATAGTGATATTTTTTTTGAGTCTGTTTTTTTTACAGCTGTTAAAAAATCTAATTACGACAAAGCAAGTGAACTTATTGAAAAGGGGATATCATTAAATATTTTTGATAGTGAGAATATGTCACTTCTTGCTTATGCATTAGCTAATGATGATGAACAAATGTTTGAACTTTTATTAAAAAATGGGGCTAATGTTAACGAGACAATTTTAGATAAAACTTCTTTACTTTCTTTTTACATTAAAAGTCAAAGAACTGAATTAATTGAGCAATTAATTAAGAATGGAGCTAACATTAATTTTCAAGATAGTACTGGAATGACAGCTTTAATGCATGCTATTGAAAGTATGAACTTGAATGCAGTAAAAATTTTAATTAAATATGATTTTGAAACAAAACTAAATGATTATGCAGGAAAAACAATTTTTGATTATGCAAAAAACTCAAGAAACATTTATATAAGTGAATTAATCAAAGATTTTGAGGTTAGCTTTTAACTTTTTTACTAAATATATTTTCAACTCCCTAATATTGATTAACGGGCTTGAAATAAATACCTTTTCTTTTTTAATTGTTTTGAAGAATTTCATGATATTCTTTTGCAAAAAACCATCAAAATATATTACTGGATGTATAAGAAAAAAAATGTTGGAATTACTAATGTTATGGATTTTTTCAACAAGTCCTTTGCTATTAGTTATAAAATCGAAATGATAATCTTTAATATTTAATTCTGAGGCTAATTTTTTTGTATATTCCTCTAGTTCCTTAATAACACAATTTTCTTTACTCATTGAACTTAATGTAATCAATATATTCTTTTGATTCTTTTTAATTTTTTTTTTCATATTTTTGACGACAATTGGCAAAAAGTCTTCTTGAAGAGATAATTTTTTAATAAGCCGAATTTTTTTTATATTTGAGAATTTTTTCAGTCTATTAGTGATATCACTTTTAAAATGTCGACCTTTAAAAAGAAAAAGTGGGAAAAAGAAGATTTTATCAAATTTTTTTATCACAGATGAAATACAATTATCAATTGATGGTTCACTTTTTTCTAAAAAGCAGTAATAACATTTAATACTTTTAATATTTTTATTAATATATTCTGTTAAATCTTCTAGATTTTTTCTATGTGCAATTGCCGAGGAACCATGTGAGCAAATTATTAAGGCATTTGAATTAATTGTTATTATCCTTTGTAATTCTATTAATAATTTTGATTAAGTTATTTGCTTCTTTTTTATTTTCGGTATTTCTAATTATATCATCAGGATTTAGTGATGAGCCATGAATAACCCTATTTAAATCATTTCTTGGCTGCAAATAGGACCCTTCTACAGATGTTCCAAGGAATAAACCTTCATTATCTGAAAAAGAATAAACGTCTGCGAGCCTCAATGTACTTTCAGCAGAATATCCCGTTCCACCAGATACTATTACTGCATCAACATCGACACCTAATTTTACTCTTTCCTTTAAAATAGACTTTAATCCTCTGTGTGTCATTATTGTCATAACGACCTTTCCAGACTTTGCACCTACTTGTAATCCGAAACTTAACCCTCCAATTGAATAAAAAAATGGCCCCGTAAAGTTATCTCCTTTTTTTATTAATAACAATCCATTTCCTCCTTTTGCACCAAAAAGGAAACTACCTTCATATACTTCAGGAAAAATTAAGATAGCTCTACATTTTTTTAGATAACTTTCAAAACTTTTAATATCTGTATTTTTGTGGAGTTTTTTTAAAGTAAATTCAGAGGATTGAATTAGATCAGCGACTATTAATTTTTTTTCGTTGTTTGCTGAAACAGTTGTAGCAAAAAAATAAAAAATTGAAAAAATTACTAGTTTAAACAAAACTCTCATGAATAAGTACTGTTAATTAAATATACTTTTATTATACTTATCATAAAATTAATGAATATGAAAATAAACAAAGTTATTACAGTATTATTATTCTTTTGGTTCTCAACTGTAAATGCTGGTGAAATATTAATAAAGGTAATAAATATTGAAGAAAAAGTTGGATTAATACATATTGCACTATATGATGACCCTACTTTATTTCCTGAGGAAGAGGGAAAGAAACTGGGTTTGAAAATAGATGTTAAAAAGATTATTAATTCCGGTGTAATCATAAATGATCTTAAAGAATCCAGATATGCCTTGGCAATATTCCACGATAAAAACTCAAATAATAAATTTGATACTTTCTTTTCAATTCCTAAAGAAAAATATGGTTTTAGTAATGATGCACCTGTCTTTTTTGGTCCCCCAAGTTTTGACGACGCATCATTTTTTTAAAAAATGATCAGTTTTTGATAATGGAAATCAATTTGAGATAATCTAGATGAAAAAAGTTTTAGTAACAGGAGGAGCGGGATTTATTGGATCACACATTTGTGAAAAATTAATTGCTGAGGGTTATTATGTAATATGTTGTGATAACTTTTATACTGGCAGTGAAAAAAATCTTAAGAATATTATTAGTAACAAGAATTTTAAATTAATTAATCATGATATAACGTTTCCCATAGAATTAAATGTCGATGAGATCTATAACTTTGCCTGTCCAGCATCACCGGTTCATTACCAAAACGATCCTGTTAAAACTGTAAAAACATGTGTTCATGGTGCAATTAACATGTTGGGTTTAGCAAAAAAAACAGGGGCTAAGATCATGCAAGCCTCCACATCTGAAATATATGGAGACCCAGAAGTGCATCCACAAAAAGAGGACTATAAAGGCGCAGTAAGTATTAGGGGGCCGAGAGCTTGCTATGATGAGGGTAAGAGGTGTGCAGAAACTATTTTTTGGGATTATAAAAGACAACATAATATTAATGTCAAAGTTGTAAGAATTTTTAATACATATGGACCACGAATGCAAAAAAATGATGGAAGGGTTGTTTCAAACTTCATTGTTCAAGCATTATCTAATAAAGATATTACTGTTTATGGTGATGGTAAACAAACTAGATCTTTTTGTTACGTTGATGACCTTGTAAATGGGATATTTCTTATGATGAAAAAAGAAAATTTTCCAGGGCCAGTAAATTTAGGAAATCCATCAGAGATTAGCATTACAGAATTAGCTAAAGAAATAATAAATTTAACATCAAGTGGATCTAAATTAATTAATTATAATCTACCAGAAGATGACCCGAAACAAAGGTGTCCAGATATAACACTTGCAAATGAAAAGCTTGAATGGCAACCTAAATTTGAAAGAATTGAGGGACTAAAAAAAACTGTGAAATACTTCAAAGAACTAATTGAAAATGAAGAAAAATCAAATTAAAAAATCTATTTTATGTGTTGGAGATATTATTTTAGATTCTTATCAAGATGGAAAGATCGATAGAATTTCGCCTGAGGCTCCAATTCCAGTATTAAAAATCCTTCGGAAAGATAAAAAGTTTATTGGGGGTAGCGGAAATGTAGCAAGAAACATATCAGCAGCTGGAGAGTCTTGCCATTTAATATCTGTCATAGGGGTGGATGAAAATGCAATTACACTCAGAAAACTATGTAAGGAAATACCAAACTTGAGCGTTGACTTGATTAAAGATAAAAACAGACCAACAACTTTTAAAAAAAGATTTGTATCAGGAAGCCAACAAATTTTGAGAGTTGATGAAGAAAAAAATCACTCAATTGATATCAGTATAGAAAAGGAGATAATTAAAAGATTTGAAGCTAAAATTTCTGAATTCAAGGTTGTTGTCATCTCAGATTATAACAAGGGAATGCTGACAAAAAGTTTATTAAAAAAAATTATTACTTTTTCAAAAAAAAAAAATAAGATTGTAATTGTAGATCCAAAAAATGACGACTTCAGTATATATGGGAATGCTAATATCATTACTCCTAATTTAAAAGAACTTCTTAAGGCGACTAGATCACATGATTCTCCAACTAATAAAAATATTGAAGTTCTCTCAAAGAGATTAATTAGCAAATATAAAATTGATACAATTATAACAACAAGAAGTGCAGATGGAATTTCGATCATTAGCAAAAAAGCAAAAACATTACATCTTCCTTCAAAAGCTAAAGAGGTTTTTGACGTGTCGGGTGCAGGTGATACAGTGGTTTCATATTTAGCATCAGGAATTCTCAGAGATAAGAGTTTAGGTGAATCGGTTAAATTAGCGAACGAAGCTGCTAGTATAGCAGTGGCTAAGTTTGGCACAGCTACGGTAAAAAGAATTGAAGTGAATAAGAAAATTTACAAAAGTAAAAAGGTATGTTCATTATCTGAACTTATTGAAGAAATAAAAAATAGTGATCTCAAAAAAGTTGGGTTTACTAATGGTTGCTTTGACCTTTTACATCAGGGACATCTTGATTATTTAAAACAGTCAAGAGACAAATGTGATTTTTTAATACTTGGACTAAATAGTGATTTATCGGTAAAAATATTGAAAGGAAAAAAAAGACCAATAATAAAACAAAAAGAAAGAGCAGAGATATTGTCAAATTTTGATTTTATCGACAGAATAGTGATCTTCAATGAACGCACGCCGATTAATTTAATCAAAAAAATTAAGCCAATTTATTTATTTAAAGGTAGTGATTATAAAAGAGAGCAAGTTGTTGGAAGTAAAGAGATAAAAAAATGGGGAGGAAAAGTTATATTAATTAATTATTTAAAAGGTAAATCCACATCAAAAATCATTGAAAGAATTCAAAATGGAACTTAGTGCTGTTTTATTTGATTTAGATGGAACTGTTGCGGAAACTGAAGATCTTCATAGGAAATCTTTTAATGAATCTTTTAGAGAGTTCAGTCTTGATTGGTTTTGGGATGAAGCAATTTATAAGGAGTTGATAAATATTGGCGGAGGTAAAGAAAGAATAATGTACCACATAAAAAAAGCTTGGCCTGAAATGTTAAATTATAAAAATTTATCTAATTATATTAATTCAATTCATAAAGTGAAAAATGAAATTTATGAAGACTATATAATTGAATCAAAAATTGAAACTAGGACTGGTATTATAAGATTAATGAACGAGCTGAAAGAAAAAAATGTAAAAATTGGAATAGTTTCTTCTACGTCTGAGGTTAATTTAATGAATTTGTTTAAAAAAGGTTTAAAAATTAACCCAACTAAAAAATTTGATTTGATTGCTCATGGAGATTGTACAAAACTTAAGAAACCGTCACCCGAAATTTATGAATGGGCTCTAGAGAAATTACAGCTTCCTGCTGAGGGTTGTATTGCAATTGAAGATTCACCTAAGGGACTTGAATCAGCCAAGGGCGCAAGCCTGAAGACTCTTATTACGCCTTCCAATTTCACTAAGAATGAAAGTTTTAAATTGGCTGATTTGGTTGTTTCTGATCTAGGTGAGGAAAGTAAACCATTTACGAACATTTCAGGCAATGACTTTGGCTTTAATTATGTAACAGTTGAATTGCTTGAAAAAATAAGTCAAGCTTGAATTAGTAAATAAACACCAATCATTAATAGAAGCTGGCTTAAAAAGATAATTACACTGAAGCTGTGCAGTTTTTTGAACGTTTTATCTTTTTTCATATCAGCTGCATAATTTATTTTTTTCATCAAAAATTTTCCAGAGAAAACATAACCTAGTGTAATAATTAGAAATATGGAAGATAGAAAAGAATCAATTATGAGAAGAAGTAGAAAAATAATAAAGCTCATAATTCCTGAATAAGAATAAATTTTTGGAAAGATACTTCTAATAAATAACCGGGAGTTTTTTTTATCAAGGCTTTGGAATGTGTTAGGAGCAACAACTGAAGAAAAGAAAACTAACCCACCCACGAGGAATGGAATCAAGAATTTTACAATTAGAATAGTTATATTTTCCATAATTTACTTTATTAATTTTATTTAAATATTTTATTACAAATGTTAATTTTAGTTAATGAATTTTAAATTTATATTATTAATTCCTTTTCTAGAAATATTTACTTTCATTTTATTTGGGGATTTTTTTGGTTTCTTTCCAGTAATTTTTTTAATTATTTTTACTGGATTCATAGGATTAATATTAATCAAGTCAAATTTGAATTTAAATAAGCTTGAAGATTTGGTGAAAGAGCCAAATGAGTGGGTTTATAAAAAAATAGCCGGTATTCTCTTGCTAATTCCAGGTTTTGTGACTGATTTTCTGGGATTAGTAATGCTAATAAAAACTCTAAGAAGATTTGTTTGGAAATTAATAATTTCAAAATCTGCATATTACGATAAAAACAAAAAAAAAGATGAAGATATAATAGAGGTTGAGTATAAGGATTTGGATGAAAAATGATTTTACAAATTTTTTTGGAAAAGTTTCAGGAAGAGTTCAAGGAGTTGGTTATAGAGCATGGACAAAAAAAACTGCTGAATATTATGGACTAAATGGATGGGTTAAAAATTGTCATGATGGATCTGTTGAACTAGAGGTGTTTGGAGCAGAAGAAAAGGTAAACAAATTTATAAAGCAATGTTATAAAGGACCAATCTTTAGTAAAGTTGAAAAGATTGATATATTGAGAAAAAAATACCAAAAATACCATAATTTTGAAATTTTATATTAATGAGATTCTTTTTTTTAAGGCATACATCTTTAAATGTAGATCAGGATATTTTTTATGGTCAAACAGATCTAGATGTATCAGAAAAATTCGAATATGAATTGAAAAAAATTAGAATAAAAATTGATAATAATATCCCGAACTTTAAAAATATTGGTATTTTCTCAAGTCCATTAATTAGATGTAAAAAATTGGCCTCAAGTATTTCAGAAAATATAAATTTTGATGATAGATTAAAAGAGCTTGATTTAGGAGATTGGGAAATGAAACCTAAAAACCAAATTCCCAAGAAATTTATTGAAGAATGGGAAAACAACATTATGACGTTTCGTATACCAAATGGTGAGAGTAATAAAAAATTTATAAAAAGATTGAAAAGTTTTATCGATGAAAAGAGAAAATTAGAAAAAGATTTACTCGTTGTTGCCCATGCAGGATCTATAAATGGAATGATTTCAATTTTAACTAGCCAACCTTTCGATAAATTGTTAAAAAAATATTGGGAGAAAATCGGGTACGGCTCACTGTCTTTAGTTGAATTTAGAGATTCTTCATTTAAAATAAAATATGTTGGAAAGTAGTCAATAATGAAAAGAATCCTTATTCTCGGGGGAGGATTTGGAGGTGTATACTGTGCGAGAACACTACAAAAGTTTAACCTAAAGTCTTTTGAAATAGAGTTAATAAGCAATAATAACTATTTTATATTTCAACCTTTATTACCGGAGGTAGCATCCGGAACAATATCTGCAGGTGATGCTGTAACTCCAATAAGACAGATGCTACCAAATGTAAAGTTTAGAAATGCAGAAATAAAAGAGATAAATTATCATAAAAAAAAAGTTGTTGTTGTCCAAGGCCTTAGAAGAAGAGAACATCATTTAAATTATGATCATTTAATAGTTGCATTGGGACAAGATAGCAATAAAGAAATTATTCCTGGTCTAAAACACCATTCATTTACAATGAGAACACTTAAAGATGCCTATAATGTTAGGAATCATTTATTAGGATGTTTAGAGTTAGCTGATGTAACAAGAGACAAAAACTTAAAAACAAAACTTTTAAACATTGTTGTTATAGGTGGAGGATTTTCAGGTGTAGAGACCATCGGTGAATTAAAAGAAATGTCTGATAGGTTACTTCCCTATTATAAAAATATAACAAAGGAAGAAATTAAATTTTATATTGTTGAGTATTCTGAAAGACTATTACCAGAGTTAAATGACCATATTAGTCAATATACTCACA
Source organism: Alphaproteobacteria bacterium (assembly GCA_045563015.1). GTDB lineage: Bacteria > Pseudomonadota > Alphaproteobacteria > Methylaequorales > Methylaequoraceae. The sequence goes on from JBJKUQ010000023.1 coordinate 39,932, forward strand.
AAATATTCAAAAAAAGAAATATAAAAATTTATTTGAAGACTAGTTTGGAGGATGTCTCCTCAAATAAAGCTTACCTTAGTAATGGAAAATCAATAGAGACTAATACAATTATTTCAACGATTGGATCAACAGTATCTAAAGTAATAAAAAGCTCAGGGTTACCTCTAAAAAATGGTAAAATAATAACAAATGAATTTTTAGAGGTTTGTAATTTTGATAATATTTGGGCCTTAGGAGATGCAGCGTTAGTTCCCAATGGACAAGAAGGTTTGGTATACTCTCCACCCACAGCTCAATTTGCTGTTAGGCAGGCAAAATTTCTGTCTAAAAATATTTTTTTTAAGATTCATAATCAAAAATTAAAAAAATTTGAATATAAATCAAAAGGAGCTCTTGCATCTTTGGGTTCAAAAAAAGGGGTAGGAAGGGTATATTTTTTTAATGTTAAAGGTTTGTTAGCATGGATAATTTGGCGAACATTTTATCTATCATTTATTCCTTCTTTTCCTACGAAGGTAAGAGTTTTTTTCAATTGGATTTTAGAATTTTTTATTCCTAGAAATGCTGTTTTAACAGAACCTCATGTTAAAAACTCAGTTTCATATTTAGTATTTAAAAAAGGAGATATTGTTTTTGAAGAAGGCATGATAGCAGATGGTTTTTATATAGTTAAAGAAGGAGAGTTCGAGAATACTTATAAAAGGACAAAAAATAGAAAGATATTTAAGAAAAAATATAAAAAAGGTTCTCACTTTGGGTCTAGAGTTTTGTTAGAAGGTGGAAGAAGAACTGGAACAATTAGAGCAAAAACTGACTCACTTGTCCTAAGAATTGATACAAGTAGTTTTAAGTTATTAACAGAAAACTTGCCTGTGTTAAGAGATTATTTTGGTGAGTATTTGCCAAGAACATTCAAAAAATTAAACTTAGAGGACAATAATTAATGTTTAATTTCTTTAAAAGAAAAGATAATTTTTATGAAATTGATGGTGTAAGAATTAATAGATCCCAAAAAAGGCTTAAGACAATTTCCTTACAAGTAAAAAATGGAATAGCCGTGATAAATTGTCCTTTATTTGTCTCTGATAATTATTTAAGAACATTAATTAATAAAAAAAAGGCATGGATAAAAATAAAAATAACTAAAAACAAAATAACTAAAAATAAAGAAATAGTATTTAAAGATGGTTCATATTTCCCTGTTTTTGGAAATAATTTCAAAATAAAAATGATTCACTCAAATTGTGAAATTATAAAAATAAAGAGGAATACTATTAATGTTTTATATGAATCAGAAAATAGGATAAAGATTCTATTCGTCTGTTGGCTAAAAGAAAAAGCCAATAGTTATTTATCTCAAAGAACAGAAATTATTTCTAAAAAATTGAAAATTGATTACAAAGCTATTTATGTAAAAAGTTATAAGGCTAGGTGGGGGTGTTGTAATAATAAGTCAGAAATTTTTTTAAATTGGAAATTAATTTTACTTCCAAAGCATATTATAGATTATGTGATAATTCATGAATTATCTCATGTAATTGTACCTAATCATTCGAAATTATTCTGGACATTAGTAGAAAAAAATGATGCAAGTTTTAGAGTTAAAAAAAGTTGGTTAAAAGAAAAAGGACATGAGATTATAAAGTTTAATTAAATATTAATTTTTAAGATTTTCTTGTTCACGTTGGATTAATTTTTTTGCTTTATGTGCTGCATTTTTTTCTACCAGAATTCTTATCGGTATAGCAGAGATATTTCCTTCAACCATAGACATAGATTCATCTAAAATAAAAAAAGTAATTTTATGTGATTCCAGAATATGTTTAACCCAACTTATTTCAACAATATTGTTACTTTTAAAAATTAATTTCATCATATGTATTACATTATTAAGATTTTGGTGCGCCCGAAAGGATTCGAACCCTTAACCTTTTGAGCCGAAATCAAATGCTCTATCCAGTTGAGCTACGGGCGCGTTTAGAAACTTTTAATTTTCTATACCATGAGAAAGTTTATTAAGTTTACTTTTCATTATTATTATTATAATTCCAACTAATAAACAAATAATTGTTATACCTAAAAAAATACTTTTTTCTCCAAATCTCTCGGAATACTGACCAATTAAACCTGCAAGTTTATTACCTAGACCTATGGCAGCAAAATATATCCCCATTATGCTTGCAATCATCTTTTGGGGAGATAATTTAGTTATGTATGAGAGTATTGTTGGCGAAGCGCATAATTCACCAACCGTGTGGAATAGATATGCTAGATATAACCAGTGCATTGACGATTTACCAAAAACATTTGCTTCGTTGGATGCAAAAGTCATAAAAACGAAACCAAGTCCCATTATGATTAATCCAAGTGCTATCTTTAATATTGAAGAACAAATAATACCCCTTTTTTTTAGATAAATCCAAAACTCTGAAATTGAATAACCAAGTATTATTATTAATAAAGGATTTACTGATTGGAACCAGCTAGCAGGTATTTCAAAATCAATGAAACCTATGTATCTATTTGTTTTTTCATAAGCATAGATATTCATTAACCCACCTGCTTGTTCAAATGAAGCCCAAAATATAATTAATATTAAAGATGCTATAATAATTAATTTGATTCTATCAATTTCTTTATAGGAAAATTTGAGTGTACTTTTGATTGGTTTTATTCTTTTATATGAGATATTTGAATAAAGCTCTAAATTTCTCTTACCTTTAATAAAGAAGAATTGACCAATAATCATTCCAATTCCCGCCAAGGAAAAACCAAAGTGCCATCCAAACACTTCACCAACAAAACCAACTAAGATACTTGCTAAAAAAGCACCAACGTTTATTCCTATATAAAATATTGTAAAACCTTGATCACGTTTTTCGTCATCTTTTTTATATAAACTTCCAACAAGAGTAGATATATTTGGTTTTAATAAACCTACGCCAAGAATTATTAAGCTTAAACCCAGGAAAAAAAAAAATTCTTGCCTAATCGCTAATGATAAATGACCTATACACAATAAAAACCCTCCTAATAATATAGAGTTTTCTCTAGAAATAAATTTATCTCCAATTATTCCTCCAGGAATACAAGAAATATAAACTAAAGCTGTATACCATCCGTACAAGGTTAATGCTTCACTATTTGACCAACCAAGACCAGGGTTACTTTTATCGACGTCTGAAACTAAATAGAGAACCAGGATTGCTCGCATTCCATAATAACTAAAACGTTCCCAAAGCTCAGTAAAAAAAAGTGTAGCTAAACCATGAGGATGATTTTTAATTTCTTTGAATAAAAAAATCATTTTTAAAATCTTTTTTTCTTATCAAGATTTTCTAAATCTTGAATATGCATTTTTAATGCTTTGCTACTTAGATGTATTTCAAATAAAAAAACTATGATAGCAATTGAAAAGAAAAACAAAGCTATTTTAAAAATTAAAAGTGAAGATTTTAAATCATATATTCCAATAAGAATTGTTAGGAGATTAAAAAAAAAGGATAATGCTGAAAAAATTTGCATTAGTTTAACATAGAAAAGTCTTTTGTTTAAAATTTGTATTTGTGCAAAATATCTAGTGGCAGATTTATCATTTATAGAAATTTTTTTATTAATAAATTCATCATAAATTTTTCTAATTAATCTACTCAAGGAGGTATATCTATTTCCAAAAGATATCATCATCAATGGAATTGCAGGGAATAAAAATGCAGCATACGTTAATTTGAAGTTATACATAATCAGAATTATATCACATTAAAACTATCAGGATAATTGGATTTCTAGTGAAAGGAAAAAAAAATTAAATCATTTGGCACACAAATTGCTTATTCATAATAGGTTTTTGATTAGTGTCAAAAATTTGAAAGATGGGAAGGTCTAACAACATAATATTTCCTCCCTTATAAGATAAAGAGACCTTCTCATCTACTTAATATTTTTAATAAATATTACCAATCTGTCAAAATCGTTATCGGAAATCTCTTTATATGAGCATCCAAAATTACTTTTAATTACACTGCATATATGAGCATAAGAATTTCTACCTTTTGGGTGTGAGGGGTGAGACCCTAGTTTACCTTTGAGTTGATCACCACGATTTTGAATTAATCCCCATAAAAGTTTTCTATTTTTTTCATTCATTATCTAAAACCAGTGTCAGTTCTCCTTCTTGCCTTTTTTTTTACTCTTTTGATTTTTTTTTCTATTAATTTTTTTTTTAAAATATATTTATTTCCTGGCTTTGGTTTTGGTAGTTTTTCAAAAGTTCCATTGCTTCTTATTAAAAAATAATTGCCATCCTTATCTTTAATAATTTCGTTGGCAGAAACATTAGATATAAGAATAAAAATTAGAAAGATTGTAAAACTTATATTTTTCATTTTTCTAACATATGATGAAATTCAGAGTTTTCTAGTTTTTTATACTCATCAGAAAATAGATATTTCTTTTGGCTTTTATTTTTTTTAGAAATCCAAAGCTTTATTTTTTCTGAAATATGATCGCCATTTATATCTCTAAGCATCATATGATAGCTATCTTTATAAACCAAAAGATTAATTTTTCTTGATTTGTTTATTTCAACTTTAGACTCTTTCAACAATTCTATCAATGGTTTTCTTGGAACTATTTGATCTTTTATTGGAACTAATATCAGAGTATTATATGAAGGGTTAACAATATAACCTCTTGTAATCTTGTAACTATGATCCATGAGTTTAATTATGCCGTAAAGACTTTCTAAGTTTGGTTTGTGAATAAAAAAAGGATCTTTTGAGAGTTGCCTCAATATTTCAAGGTTGTCTGTTGCTTTTACTTCAATCAAACTATCACCATCAACTTGAAAGTAAGGAAATATTCTTGAAAAAAAATTCATCAAAAAACTTTTTAATGGATTTTTTTCTGTAAAGTTCCATATTGCAGGTGCAATTAATATTATACCGTCAATTGGTAAAGATTTTTTTTCAGATATTAGACTTAAAGCAATTGCTCCTCCCATACTTTCACCTAAAAGATATATTTTTTTTTTAGGGTTTTTTTCTTTCAGTTTAATAATTTCTGATTCTATATCAGTGATTTGAGTATTAACATTAAACCAATTACCTCTATTTTTATTTTTACCAAAACCATTCAAATCAAAAGCAAGTGTGCAAACGTTATGCTTTTCTAAAAAAAGTCCGGGCTTTTCAAAAGAATTTCCGTAATCATTATAACCGTGTACTGCTAAAATAATTTCCTCACAATTATTTTTATCCCCCCATTCATAGTAAAACTTTTCATTGCTAATTGAATTTCCAGATAAATTACCTTTGTTACTAGTCATTGAGCAACTACTAAGAAAAAACAAAAAAGTTAATCTTTTAACAATTTTAAAAATATGTCCTCTAAATCAGATTCTTTGGTTGATATATCTTTAAGTTTATAACTTTTGGAAACAAACTCTTTTATTATTTCTGCAGTACTAATCTCACTTTTTTTGAATCTAAGAATAATTTTTTTACCTATTTTTTTTATGCAATATTTTATAATTTTTTTAGGTATTGATTTTACAGGTTCAGAAAGTTCTATAATTAGCTCTTTTTCATCAAGCAAGCTTAATAAATTAATTTTTTTATCACAGGCGATCACTTTACCCTTATTTATTACTGCTATATTATCGCATAAAATTTCAGCTTCTTTCAGGTAGTGTGTTGTTAAAATAATTGTAACACCTTTTTTATTCAGTTTTCTTATATAAGACCATAAATTTTTCCTTAGCTCCACATCAACGCCTGCCGTTGGTTCATCAAGTATTAACAAAGGAGGGTTATGTACCATTGCTTTTGCAACCATCAACCTTCTTTTCATTCCCCCTGACAGACTCCTGGAATATGAATTAGCTTTTTCATGTAAATCCAGATTCCTTAAGATTTCATTATTAATATTATTCTTACTATTGACTCCGTACATCCCAGCTTGGATATTCATTATTTCTATTGGTGAAAAAAATGGGTCAATATTTATCTCTTGAGGAACAACACCAATATTTCCTTTGATAGTTTTTGGATCTGAATCAAGGTCAATACCACAAACATTTACTTTACCAGATGATTTGTTAGATAATCCTGATAGAATATTTATAAAAGTACTTTTCCCTGCACCATTGGGCCCTAATAAACCAAATATACAACCTTCTTCAATAGATAAATTTACATTATCCAGAGCTAAGTTTTCATTTTTGCCATATTTTTTAGTTAAAGCTATAACATCAATAATTTTATTTTTCATTTTTTTAGAATATAGTTATATTTGAATTAGAATATATTGTAATTAATTTTTTATATGTCTCTTAATTTTATGAATAATTTAAAGTTAATCGAAGAAAATACAGTTAGCTGTCAAGGTAAAGAATCTTTTGACTCACACCCTAGAGTATATTTAGATCTTTCAAAAGGTGATGTTGTAATTTGTCCATACTGCAATGAAAAATTCAAAAAAAAATGAAAAGTTCTGATAATGAGAAACTAGTACTCGTTGATGGATCGGGGTATATCTTTAGAGCATATTATGCTCTACCTCCAATGAATAGGTCAGATGGGTTGCCGGTTAACGCTGTTTTTGGGTTTTGTAACATGCTTCTTAAATTAATAGAGGAAATTCAAATTGAGAATGAGGGTAACGTCTCAATTGCTGTTATTTTTGATGCTGCAAGAAAAACATTTAGAAATGAGATTTATCCAAATTACAAAGCAAATAGATCTGATCCTCCGGATGATCTTAAGCCTCAATTTGAAATAATTAAAAATGTTCCAAATTTCTTTAATTTGCAATCAATTCAACTTAAAGGTTTTGAAGCGGATGATTTAATAGCATCATATGCAAAAATTGCCAATGAAAACGGCAAAAATGTAACAATAATTTCTTCGGATAAAGATTTGATGCAACTAATAAATGACAATACCACAATGATAGATCCTTTAAAAAAGAAGGAAATTTCAAAGGAAAATGTTCTTGAAAAGTTTGGTGTATACCCAGAAAAAGTTATTGAAGTTCAATCTTTGGCAGGTGACTCCTCTGACAATATTCCTGGTGCACCTGGAATTGGTCCAAAGATAGCATCCCAACTCATTAATGAGTATAATACTGTAGAAAACTTATTGGCCAATACACAGCATATAAAACAAGAAAAAAGAAGGTTATCTCTTGAGGAAAATAAAGACCTTATAATGATTTCTAAAAAACTTGTAACATTAAAAAATGATGTAGAGTTACCATTGCCAATTGAAGATTTAAATTTCAAACCGATGGAGGTTAAAAAGTTAATAGAATTTTTAGATGAAATGGAATTTAATAAGATTAAGTCAAACGTTATTTCTAGGTTTGGAATCAAATCAACTGACTATAAAAACAAAGAAGATACGAAAGATATAAAAAAAATTGGCAACTATTTGGCGATTAATCAAAATCCAATAGAAAAAAAAAACTACGAATTGATTGATAATTATAGTGATTTAAAAGTATGGTGTAGCTTGATTGAGGAGGTCGGGACTGTTGCAGTAGATTGTGAAACAAACTCTTTGAATGCTGTTGATGCTAGCATTGTTGGTTTCTCAATGTCACTTGAAAAGAGTAAATCCTGTTATATCCCCCTAGGTCACTTAGGTAAAAAAATAAAGCAAATAAATCTTGATGATTTTATTTCATTAATAAAACCGATTTTAGAAGATTCATCAATATTGAAGATTGGTCAAAATATTAAGTATGACTTTATTATCATGAAAAACTTGGGAATTAGAGTGGTTAATATGGATGATACTATGCTTATGTCCTATGTTTTAAGAACAGGTTTTAGAGGACATAATTTAGATGAACTGTCTTCAGATTTTTTGTCACATAATACTCAAAAGTTTTCAGATGTTACAACAGTTGAAAAAAAAAAGATTTCTTTTGCAGAAGTTGATTTAGAATCTGCTTTAAATTATGCAGCAGAAGATTCTGATGTAACTTTTCGTCTATGGGAAATACTTAAAATTGAGCTTATAAAAAATAAGTTATACGATTTTTATTCTTATGTTGAGAAACCTTTAATTGAAATAATTGCTATGATGGAGATTAATGGGTGTAAAATAGATAATGATCAGTTGGTGAATTTAACAAAACAGTTTTCTGAGAGAATTTGTTCAATAGAAAAAAAAATTTTTGATATATCAGATACTAACTTTAATATTGGGTCTCCCAAACAATTAGGGGAAGTCTTATTTTTGCACATGAAATTGCCCTATGGTAAAAAAGGAAAAAGTGGGAATTTTCGGACTGATGTAAAAATACTTGAAAAACTCAAATCGGAAAAAATTGAAATTGCTAGCTTAATTCTTGATTGGAGACATTTTTCTAAATTAAAGAATACTTATTGCGAAGGTCTTCTTTCAAGAGAGAGTAAAAAAACTTCTCGTATCCATACTTCTTATGGAATGGCAAGTACATTGACAGGCAGACTATCCTCTAATGATCCAAATTTGCAAAATATTCCTATTAAAACAAGTGAAGGTAGGCAAATAAGAAAAGCTTTTATATCTGATCCAAATTTTCAAATTGTGTCTTTTGATTATTCACAAATTGAACTAAGAATACTTGCGCATGTTGCTAACGTTAATTCTTTAATAGATGCATTCTCAAATAACCAAGATATTCATAGTGTTACAGCAATGGACGTTTTTAGTGTAAAAAAAGATCAAGTTACCTCAGAACTGAGGAGAAAAGCTAAAACAATTAACTTTGGTATTATATATGGAATTTCACCATATGGATTAGCAAATCAATTGGACATAGCAAACTCAGAGGCTAAAGAGTACATAGAAAATTATTTTTCAAGATACCCTGGAATTAGGGAATACATGAATGAAACGATTGAGGGTTGCAGAGAAAATGGTTTTGTAAAAACTCCATTTGGGCGAAGAATTTTCATTCCTTTTATTAATGATAAAACTGCTGCTCGAAGAAATTTTGCTGAACGTTCATCAATTAATGCTCCAATACAAGGTGGAGCTGCAGATTTAATAAAACTAGTTATGCCAAAGGTTTTTGACTTTTTATGTGAAAAAAAACTAAAAACAAGAATGCTTATTCAAGTACATGATGAGTTAATTTTTGAAGTACCCAATTCAGAAATGAATGAAATAAAGGATCAAATTCCAAAAATTATGACAACTTCATATAAAGATTATCTTAATTTAAAAGTTCCAATTGTAGTTGATACAGGTTATGGAAATAATTGGGACGATGCTAATTAAATTTACTTATAGATTTTTTATGTAAGCTAACGAACATTCCTCGTAATTTTTTTGCATCAGTTAATTCTTTTTCAAAATAAAATCTTGATAGTAAATTTCTTTTTCTAAGATCAAACCCATCGGGATCGACCCCAGTTATTCTCCATTTACCATTACGCTCTTTTGCTGATAATTGATCAGTCATTAGTTTATTAACATATAGATGAATACTTTTGGTGTGATGGCTATTCATGTGGTCAATGATGTCAGTCTCCATTTCCTGAAAATTTACAAATTTATTAGAAACTAGTTCTTGATATTTAAACCATTTTACATGAGCAAAGCCTCCAATTAGGTGAGCACTCTTAACATTCATTTTGTAAATATTCATATCCTTAAAATTAGCATAAAGTGAGGATACGGGATGTCTAGATAAAAACCTTTTCTTATGATTTTTATTAGTAGATTTCTTGATTTTACCAATAAGAGTTACTCTTGGCCTAGACATAGGATCTTCATATTCAAGCTTAATCTTGTTAAATTTTGGAAATAATTCATGAAGTTTCTTGTCCTCGCTTAACATAATAGAGGCTGAAGAATCCTCTAAAATGTTAGTCGTATGTTCAGATAGATCTGACAGTAAAATTATTGGTGATAAATCGTAATCAAATGCAGTAAGTGTGAAAGTACTGTAGGGGAAAGTGTTACGCATGGTGGTGTTGATTTTGTCAAAGTTCTTAGGGTTAAAATTAGTTGCTAAAAAACCTTTTTGTGCTGATCTTATGAGCTGCCTAGTAATAAAATTAATCTTCATATATTTACAAATTTTGATTTATATGTACTAGTTATTAGATGTTCATAATAAAACAAAAAGTCAATTCTATATTTTTTTTATTTTTAATATTTTTAGTACCATTTTTATTGTACTCAAATGAGTCTGGGGACATAGCTTTGCATGGGGGATATGCTTTTGAAACTAGTAAAAAACAAAAAAATGCAGCTCTTTATATAAGCTTTTTTAATAATTCAAATAAGGATATATTTATCAATTCATTTAGTACAAAAGTGGCTAATAAAACAGAACTTCACGATGTGAAGATGGAGAATGATATTTTAAAAATGTTTCCGTTACAGGACATTAAAATTAAAGCAAAAAGTGAATTATTTCTTCAGCCTGGTGGAAAACATATAATGCTTTTTGATTTAAATAGAAAACTAAACGATAAAGAAGATTTTACTTTAAACGTGCACTTAAAAGATGGGAGAGTGCTAAAGACAAAAATAATGATCTTGAGTAAGGAATTGAGGAAAAATTTTTTAAATTAGTATTATGAAATCAAAAAGATTACACTCAACTTCAATAGTTATTGAAGATATTGGGGTGCTTATAATTGGTGAACCCGGTGCTGGAAAGTCAGATTTAGCAATGCGCCTTATAGATTCTGGTGCAACATTAATTTCAGATGACTTAACAATTTGTAAAAAAATTAATAATTCAATATTATATTTATATACTCCTCCCGAAATCAAGGGTCTTATTGAAATTAAAGAAGAGGGTTTGTTAACGGTACCATATATAGATGGAATAAAGTTGTCATTAGTTGTTGAATTATCAAATGATAATGTCTCAGATCAATCTGAGAATTGTAGTTGTAAAATTATGGGTGTTAGAATACCTAAAATAATAGTAAATTCCAAAAGTTCAGAATTAGCAGCTAATGTAAAAATTAAACTGAATAAAATGAGACATTATGCCTAAAAGAATTCTAATTATTACAGGTTTGTCTGGAGCTGGGAGAACCTCTGCACTCAAAATCTTAGAGGATTTTGGTTTTGAAGCAATTGACAATCTTCCTTTTTTTTTATTATCTAATATAATTCAAAGTAATATAAAAAAAAACCTTGCGGTTGGAATTGATATAAGAAGTAGAGATTTTGATGCAAAGAAAATGATAAAACTTATTAAAGGTAAAAAAAAAATTGATATTTCTGTTGTATTTTTTGATTGTGATGATCAAAAATTAATTAATAGATTTAAAGAGAGTAGAAGACTACATCCTTTAAAACTAGATCTTCCAATAGGCGATATAATTGATAGAGAAAGAATATGGCTAGCTCCACTAAAGCAAATAAGTAATTATTACATAAATACCACTGACCTATCTATTAATCTCCTGAGAAAAAAAATTAGGGCTTTATTTCACAAAAATATTTCAGTTAAGACAGCTATAAGGATTATATCTTTTGGATATAAAAATGGTTTGCCAAGGGAAGCAGATTTTGTTTTTGATATGAGATTCCTTAAAAATCCGTTCTATTTTAAAAAATTAAAAAATCTTAATGGCAAAGATAAAGAAATTGTAAAATTTGTTAAAAACCAGAAGTATTTTGAGTCCTTTTTTGATAAAATTAACAACGTGATGCCTGAAATATTGAATGGTTTTAAAGATGAAGGCAAAGACTATATAACGATAGCGTTTGGTTGTACAGGAGGAATACATAGATCTGTGGTTAGTTCAGACAATTTTTATTCTCTTTTTAAAGATAATAAAGATTTTGAAGTATTCATTGATCATAGGGATTTAAAAAAATGATTGGTATAGTTATAGTAAGTCATTCAAATATTTCCAAGGAGTTTCTAGTTGCTTTAGAACATATTGTTGGTAAACAAGATAATATGATTGCAATTTCAATTTTACCTAGTGATGACGTTGAAGCAAAACGCAATGAAATAATTGAAGCTGTTAAAAAGGTAAATAAAAATAAGGGTGTAATTATTTTAACAGATATGTTTGGTGGCACCCCTTCAAATTTAGCTATATCAGTGATGGAAGAAGAAAAAGTTGAAGTTGTCGCAGGTGTAAATTTGCCAATGTTAATAAAAATTTCTTCGCTCAGAAATGAATGTGAAATTAAAGAATTAATAAAAATTTCCCAAGAGTCTGGAAGAAAGTACATGAATGTAGCTTCTGCTTTCTTCGGAGAATCAAACAGTTGCAAGAAAAAAAATTAGAAAGAAAAATATTAATAACAAATAAACTAGGCCTTCATGCAAGGGCAGCAGCAAAATTTGTTGGATTAACTTCAAAGTGTAGTTCAAAGTTTTTAGTAAAAAAGGGAAGAAATTCTGTCAATGGTTCTTCCTTATTGGGCCTTATAACTTTAGCAGCATCAAAGGGAACAGAGATTAAGATTCAGTGTATTGGAAAAAATGCGCAAGCAGATTTAAACAAGTTAGTAGATCTAATTAAAAATAATTTTGGTGAAGAAAAGCCTCTTTCAGAAAATTTAAATACAGAGAAAGTTTATAAGGGTATAGCTGTTTCTTATGGGTTTGTAATTGGAAATTGTGCCATAGCCAAGAGCAGTGACTTTTCTTACTCAAAATATAATATTCCAATCCATGAAGTAAAAAATGAAATCTCTAGACTTAGTACTGCTGTAAATAATTCAATTATAGATCTTAAAAAAATTGTGAAAAAAATAAAGGATAATAAAAATGATATATACAAAGAAATGAAATTTATCCTTGAGGCAAATATATCTATAATTTCTTCATCCTCTCTTGTACCTGATGCAAAAAAGAAAATAGAATTAGAGTTGATTAATGCTGAGCATGCAATAATTGAGGAAATGAATAAACATTTGAAAGTTTTTTCAAAAATTAAAGACGATTATCTTAGAGACAGGTTCGATGATGTAAGAGATGCTTGTAGAAGAATCCTAGATAATCTTCAAAAAAAAAAAAAAAGATATAAAACTGTTAAGCAAAATCAGATTTTAATCTCAAATGAATTAAGTACAGCAGATTTATTATCATATTCAAAAACAAAGTTATCAGGCTTAGTAAGCGCTTTGGGTGGTCCTGAAGGTCACTTTGCAATTGTAGCTAGGTCTCTTTCTATTCCAACTATTGTTGGTGTCAAAAATTTACTGAGGGACTTAAAAGATAATGAAAATATAGTATTGGATGGGGAAAAAGGATTAATAATTAAAAATCCGTCAATTCCAACAATAAATTACTATAAAAAAAAAATTGAAGATCAAAAGACATCTGATAAAAAATTAAATTTTCTCAAAAATACTATACCATTTACAAAAGATAGACAAAGAATTCGAATAGAAGCAAATATTGATAGCCCAAATGAGGCAAAGGAATCAATGAAAATTGGTGTTGACGGAATTGGATTATTTAGAAGTGAATATTTGTTTATGAATAAAAAAAGAATCCCTTCTGAGAATGAACAATTTTCTTATATAAAAAAAACTTTAAATTATCTAAAAGGAAGGCCACTTACCATTAGAACACTTGACGTTGGAAATGATAAAAAGGTTCCATCAATAGACAAGTTTTTATCTAAATCTCCTAACCCAGCTCTTGGCTTGAGAGCAATTAGATTAACTCTGGCGTTTCCAAAAATTTTTAAAAGACAAATCTCCGCAATATTAAGGGCAAGTAAATTCGGAAATATAAGAATAATGTTACCGATGATTTCAAATGTATCAGAACTATTAGAGGTGAGAAAATTAATTAGTGAAGTAGAGAAGGAACTTAATAAAAAAAAAATAAAGGTTTCAGCGGATACTCTGAAAATTGGTGCCTTAATTGAAACTCCTGCTGCTGCGTTAATTTCAGAATCATTAGCACAGAATTGCGATTTTTTGGCAATTGGTACCAATGATTTGACAATGTATACCCTTGCCATTGATAGGGGTGATGAAGAAGTTGCAAAAATTTACGATCCTGCTCATTTGTCAGTTTTAAGATTAATAAAGATGTCATCAGATTCAGCTAGAAAATTTAAAATACCTATAAGTGTTTGCGGAGAAATGGCTGGTGATACAATGTTTACATCTCTTTTATTGGGTATGGGAATTGATACATTATCAATGAGTATTTCAAGAATATTAAAAGTAAAACAATTTTTAACAAAGATAAATTCAAAAGAAGTATCTATAATTTGTAATAAAATTTTGCAAGAGAACGATAATTTGCTAATAAAGAATAAACTTAAGGCTTACTATGATAGAATCTACAGTGAGTTGGGTTAAATTATAAAGGAAAGAGTTGATTAAATGAATGATTTTAAAGTTAAGGATATTAAACTAGCTGATTGGGGAAGAAAGGAAATTGAAATAGCTGAAACGGAAATGCCGGGGCTAATGAAATTGAGAGAGGAATATGCAGGCAAAAAGCCGTTAGAGGGTTCCAGGATTGTGGGTTGTTTACACATGACAATTCAAACAGCTGTACTTATTGAAACATTAATAGAACTTGGTGCCTCAGTTCGTTGGAGTTCATGTAATATATATTCAACTCAAGACCAAGCTGCTGCAGCTGTAGCTAAAAAAAATATTCCAGTGTTTGCATGGAAGGGAGAGACTGAAGAAGAGTTTTGGTGGTGTATTGAACAGACGATAACTGGTCCAAATGGATGGAAGCCAAACCTCATTCTTGATGATGGAGGTGATCTTACAAAGATTTTACACGATAAATATCCTGAGTTGTTGAGTGATGTAAAAGGCTTGTCTGAGGAGACCACTACAGGAGTTCATAGATTAATTGAAATGGAAAAGAGTAAAATATTAAAAGTTCCAGCAATTAATGTTAATGATTCAGTAACTAAGTCTAAGTTTGATAATAAATATGGTTGTAGGGAAAGTTTGGTTGATGGAATTAGACGAGCTACAGATGTTATGATGGCAGGAAAAGTTGCGGTTGTTGCAGGATATGGAGATGTAGGAAAAGGATCCGCAGAAAGTCTAAGAAATGCAGGATGCAGAGTAATGATTACCGAAATTGACCCAATATGTGCTCTACAAGCTGCCATGGATGGATATGAAGTAATTAAAATGGATGACGCTTGTAAAAAAGCTGATATATTTGTTACTGCAACTGGTAACATAGATGTAATAACAGTCGATCATATGAGAGAAATGAAAGACAGAAGTATTGTTTGTAATATTGGGCATTTTGACTCAGAGATTCAAATAGAATCATTAAGAAATTTCAAATGGAACAACATAAAACCCCAGGTTGATGAAATTGAATTTCCAGACGGGAAAAAAATAATTGTATTGGCGGAAGGAAGGCTAGTAAATTTGGGTTGTGCTACTGGTCATCCAAGCTTTGTAATGTCAGCTTCTTTTTGTAATCAAGTTCTTGCTCAGATTGAGTTATGGAATAATTATTCTAAGTATGAAAATAAAGTTTATGTTTTACCTAAGCACTTGGATGAAAAAGTTGCACTCATTCATTTAGATAAAATTGGTGCCATGCTTACTAAATTATCTGATAAGCAGGGTGAATATATAAATGTTCCAGTAAATGGGCCTTATAAAAGCGACGAATATAGATATTAAATTTTTTTTATTCCCTTTGTCGTAGAATATTCAAAATGAAGTGGTTTATCTGGATATACTTTCTTATAGCAATTATGAGATGCTATTGCTGCTTCCGAAAAACCAGTGAGTATAAGTTTTAACTTTCCTGGGTAAGTACAGATGTCACCTATTGCAAATATCTTATCTCTTGATGTTAGGCAAGTTTCTTGATCTACAGTTAAAATATTTTTTTCTAATTGTAACTCCCAATCCTTTATTGGCCCAAGATTCGTAGATAGGCCAAAGAAAGGTAAAAAATAGTCAGTATTAATTTCTTTAGTATTATTATTTAAGTCTCTAACAATAAGTTTATCAATCATTCCATTATTGCCATGAATAGAGTCTAATTGGAAAGGAATAACCATTTCTATTTTCTTCTTTTTTTGAAGATCATAGAGTTTTTCAACATTTTTCGGAATTGCACGTAATTTTTCTCTTCTATGGATAAAAAAAATTTTTCTTGTTATTTCTGAGAGTTCAATAGCCCAATCAACTGCTGAATCACCTCCACCTGCTATTGCAACATTTTTATCATAAAAAATTGATTTTTTTTTTATATTATAAAAGACTGAGGTATTTTCAAATCTTTCAATATCCTTTAGAGGAGGTTTATTTGGCCCAAAAACTCCATTTCCAGCAGCAATAAATATACATTTAGCAGTTATCTCATTATTTTTGGAAGTAGTAATTTTAAATGAATTGTTTGATTCATTAATTTTATCAACACTTTGATTTAGAAGAATTTGAGGTTTAAAGGGTTTAATTTGTTCTTTTAGGTTTTTTATTAGCATATCAGCTTTAATTTCTTTAAAGGCTGGGATATCATAAATTGGCTTTTCTGGGTACAATGCTGAGCACTGGCCACCTAAATCTTCAAGAGAATCAACTAAACAGGATTTTAAGCCAAGCTGACCTAATTGAAAAACAGCAAAGAGACCAACAGGACCTGCACCTACAATGATTACGTCGGTATTAATTTTTTTCATTTCTTCTAAATAATTGAATACAATAATATTAATTAGATTTATATTAGATAATTAGATAATAATGAATTCAAAAATAAATATAAGCATAGAAAATTTGAATGAAACAAAAAAATTTGCTAATAAATTTTCAAAATTTATTAAAGCCCCCTTTTTTGTATGTTTGAATGGTGAGTTAGGAACTGGAAAAACCACATTTGCGCGTTATTTGATAAATGAACTATCATCAAAAAAAATAAAAGTTTTAAGTCCAACCTTTCCTATATTACAAATTTATAACTTAAAAAAAATAAATGTTTGGCATTACGATTTATACAGAATAAATAATGAAAAAGAATATTATAACCTGGATTTTGATATTGCATTAAATGATTTAGTTATTGTAGAGTGGCCTGATGTTTTCAAGAAATATTTACCTAAAAGTAGAGTAGAAATTATGTTTCATGATGAAAAAAACAATCAAAAAAAATTAACAATAAGCTTTTTTGGTGAATTATCAAAAATCAAAGATAAACTATGCAAAACATTGAAAAAGAAATAGAGAATTGTTTTTATATTAATAAAATTAAAAATGCAAAGATATCTTTCTTAGCAGGTGATGCCTCAAATAGAAAATATTTTAATGTAACTCTTTCAAAGAAAAAATTAGTGTTAATGTATGATGATGATAATATTAATTTAGAAAAATTTATTAAGGTATCAAAGTATTTAGAAAAAGAAGTTTCTGTTCCCAAAATAATTTTTAATTTTTACAAACATAACATTTTAATTTTAGAAGATTTTGGTGATGAAAAATATGGAAAAATTCTTGATAATAAAAATAAGAAATTTTTATATCTTCTAGCTACGAAAACATTAATTTATTTACAGAAAAAAAAATTTAAACTACCGAAATATTCAGATGAAATATTTTTAAATGAATCGAATCTTTTTTTTGATTGGTATTTACCATTTTTTAAAAAAAAAAAATTTAACAAAGAGCAGAAAAAATTTAATCTAATTTTTCCAAATTTTCTAAAAAAACTTGAAATTCTTCCAAAAACATTCGTACATAGGGACTTTCATATTGATAATCTCTTTTTTCTTTCTAAAAGAAAAGCAATTTTTAAATGTGGTCTAATTGATTATCAGGATGCACTCATTGGTCCTTGCGCATATGATTTAGTCTCCTTGACACAAGATGCAAGAGTAGATGTTCCAGAAAAATTAGAAAATTTTTTAATCGATTATTATTTGAATGAAAATAATTTAATTGATAATAAACTTTTTTTTTCTTGTTATAAGATATTAGCAATTCAAAGGCACCTTAAAGTTTTAGGAATTTTTTGCAGATTACTGGTGAGAGATAAAAAGGATAGTTATATTTGTCATATACCCAGAGTGAAAAAAATGCTTCAATCTAATTTAATGTTTGGTGATTTTAAGGAATTAAAGGAACTATTATCTCCACTGATAGACTAATGACTGAAATTAATGAAGCAATGATATTTGCAGCAGGTTTTGGCAAAAGGATGTTACCTCTAACAAAAAACACCCCAAAACCTCTTCTTAAAATTCAAGGGAAATCAATTATCACTTATCTAATTGAAGAATTACTTAATAATGATTTTAAAAATATTGTTGTTAATTGTCATCATTTACCAAATAAAATCCTCGATGAGTTACAGGTTTTTTCGCCAAAAGTTAAGTTTATTTTTGAAAAAGAAATATTGGATACAGGTGGTGGAATTCTTAACGCATTAAATAAAGGTTTTTTTTATAATACAAAAACTCCAAAAATACTTATTAATGGTGACATTATTTGGAAAGAAAAGATGCATTCCCCAATAGATAAAATTTTAAAAAATTGGCACGAAGAAAAAATGGACATATTACTATGTCTTAAAGACAAAGCCAACTTTTTGGGTCATCAGGGTAAAGGAGATTTTAACCTTGATTCTACGAGAGAAAAATTTTCAAGAATTAATATAAAAGATGAAAAAAAATTTGTTTTTACTGGTTTGCAGATAATTAAACCAGAAACTATTTTTGAGATAAAAAAAAAAAAATTTTCTATGAGAGAAGTTTTTTTTAAAAATATTGGAAAAAAAATATTTGGATATTGTGATAAAAACGATTGGTTTCACTTAAGCAATGTCCACGATCTTAAACAAGTTAATGAGTATTTTAGATAATGAAGTATATAATTTATGACTTTGAGACAACAGGAAGATCTGCAAGGTTTGATCAAATCCTTCAGGCGGGGTTTATAGTTTACAATAATGATTTCAATGAAATTGACAAAAGAAATATTAAATCAAGGTTAAGCCCAGATGTTATTCCATCAATTAATGCTTTGAGAGTTAATAGACTAAGAATGTCAGAATTACTATCTGAAAAAAACAGTATATATGAGGCTGCAATAAAAATAAAAAATTTTTTATCCAGCTTTAAAGATAGTTTTTATATAGGATTTAACTCTATTGCATTTGACGAAGAATTCTTAAGACAATTATTTTGGGAGCATTTTTATTTTCCATATATTTCAAATACAAACGGAAACTTAAGAGGTGATTTATATCATTTTGTTACAATGACACATGCATTCAATCAAGATATTCTTAATGTTGAAAAAAATGATGATGGTAAATTATCTTTTAAACTTGAGAAACTAGCAAAGGCAAATAATTTTGATTCATCTAATTCACATGAAGCTATTGCAGATGTTGAAGTAACGATGAAGTTGCTTGAACTTTTGGCAAAAAAGAAAAAAGATTTTTTCAAAATTTTTATTAATAATGCAACTGCTAGAAATGTCGAGAATACTATTTCAGAAAATGATTTATTTACACTTCATAATTATATGTTTAGTTCACATAGAGTATATTTGGTTAAAAAACTTTTAAAGCATCCATCTTACAAAAATCAATATATAGGTTTTGATATGAAGTATGATGCGAGAGAACTTTCAATGTTATCAGAAAAAGAATTAAAAGAGGAATACAGAAAGAAGAGTTTTTTTAGAAAAATAAAACTTAACAAACAACCTAATATTTTAGATAAAAGATTTGCGTTAAAATTTAAACCCTATGAAGATTTTTCAGAAGAGGAAATACGTATTAAATGCAAATATCTTGAGAATGAAGATTTCCTAAAAAAAATAAATAATATCTTTGAGAAAGAATCCACCGAATATCTTGAGAACCAAAGTCAGGAATTGAAATTAGAAGAAGATACAATTTACTCACAAAATATAAATTTTAATGATTCACAAATTATGCAAAAATTTCATACTGAAGCATGGGAGAATAAATGGAGTTTTGCAGAAAGATTTAGAGACCAAAGATTAAGATTTTTTGCTGCAAAGCATATATTTAGAAATTATCCAGATCAGCTACCACGAAAGATCTTCACACACTTTCATCAAAAAGTTTCTGAGAGATTATGTTCTTTGGAAAAACAACATTATTTGACAATTCCTGAAGCAATGAATGAAGCAGATAACATTTCACTTGAGTTAGAGGAAAAAAAAAATGATGTTTGTTTGAATGAACAATTAGAACAATATAATATTTACATAAATTTTTTAAATGATTATTATAAACAACAAAATCCAAAGCCACTAGCATTTGATTCAACTTTATCAAAAGAATTATTTGGATAAAATTTTTTGGAGAAAATTATGACTGAAATTAAAAACTTAAATCTAGATAATTTTGATAATGAAATTAACGAAAGTAAAATACCTGTTCTTGTTGATTTTTGGGCAGAGTGG
Source organism: Alphaproteobacteria bacterium (assembly GCA_045563015.1). GTDB lineage: Bacteria > Pseudomonadota > Alphaproteobacteria > Methylaequorales > Methylaequoraceae. The sequence continues at coordinate 60,304 of JBJKUQ010000023.1, forward strand.
TGTGGGCCATGTAAAATGCTTACACCAATATTAGAGGAAATTTCTCAAGAATTGAATCAAAAGGTACAAGTCGTCAAAGTAAATCTGGATGAAAATCAAGATTTAGCCATGAAATATTCAATTAGAAGTATTCCAACACTTTTATTGTTTAGCAATGGTGAATTAATTGATACTAAGGTTGGACTCATACCGAAAAATGATATTGTTAATTGGTTAAACTCAAAAGTTTAGTTTCTAGTTAATCTTAAAACCATCATTTTTGAGAATTTGCCCTGCCAAATATAATGATCCACAAATTAACACTTTTCCACAACTAATTTTTCTTGGAATATACACTAATGCCTCATCAATATTAATTAAAGTAACAACATGAAGTTCTTCAAATTTTTTTTTTAAACTCTCTCTTATTTTATAAGGATGAATATATTGATGATCATTAATTGGCAATAAAATTAGAAGAGAAATTTTATCAATTATTTTTTCCAGAAAACTTATCGGATCTTTACCATAAACCATCCCTAAAATTAGGACAATTTTTGAATCACCCCAGTTTTGCATTATTGATGATATCATCTCGGCAGCATGAATGTTATGACCACCATCAATCCAAATCTCAAATTTTTTTCCGATCTTTTTTGAAAGTTTGCCTTTATTCAATTTCTGCATTCTTGCTGGCCAATAAACATTTCTTATTGCATTAGCAGTTTTTTCTTTTTTGACATCAAAATTTTTAATTGCCAAAGATGCTGATATTGCAGTTGCAGCGTTATCAATTTGGTGATCACCATATAAGTTTGGTAATGGAAATTCATATGTTTGATTCTGAAAATTTAAAATGAATGATTTTTCTTTTTTTTGAACTTTCCAATCCTTTTCTTCTTCAAGAAGTATTGCATTCTTTTTTTTAACCTCTTTTCGAATAATTCTTCTTACTGATTGCTCTTGTTTTGATAATATAATTAAGGAATTATTTTTGAGAATACCAACTTTTTCATAAGAAATTTTTTCGATATTGTTACCAAGAAAATTCATATGGTCCATGGAGATTGGTGTAAGAATACAACAAATTGGGTTTTTTATAACATTGGTTGCATCGAATCTTCCTCCAAGTCCAGTTTCTAGAAGAACTAAATCAGACTTTTTCCTTGAAAAAGCAAGAAAAGCTGCTGCTGTTGTAATTTCAAAAAAAGTAATTGGACTTCCATTATTTTTTTTTTCACATTCCTCGAGGAGTTCAGATAGGTATTTATTACTTATCAAACGAGAATCGATCCTTATTCTTTCATTAAATTTTATTAAATGAGGTGATGTGTAAGTATGAACTTTTAAATTATTTTTTTCATAAATAGATCTTAGGTATGACGTAACAGACCCTTTGCCATTTGTTCCTGCAATATGAATTACAGGTGGTAAATTTAAATGAGGGTTATCAAGTCTTCTTAAAAGTCTTTTTAGTCTGTTAAGTGATAAATCTATTTTTTTTGGATGTAGTAGCTCTAACCTTCTCAAAATGTTATTTGATTTATCCACAGTGATGATTTTTTAAAGCAAGAATTCTAAAATATTTTGTATTTTTTTATTTAATTCATTTCTATGAACAACAATATCAATCATACCTTTTTCAACAAGATATTCAGATTTCTGGAAATTTTGAGGAAGTTTTTCTTTTATGGTTTCCTCAATAACTCTACTCCCAGCAAAGCCTATGGTGGCATTTCTTTCAGCAATTATAATATCACCCAGCATGGCAAAAGATGCAGAAACCCCTCCTGTTGTTGGGTCTGTTAACACGGAAATAAATGGTAAATTAAGTTTTGATAGAGAATTAACTGCTATAACAGTCCTCGGCATTTGCATTAATGAAAGAATACCCTCTTGCATTCGGGCTCCTCCTGATGAACTAAATATAACTAACGGTAATTTATTTTTTCTTGAATGCTCACAAGCAGAAATTATAGCTTCACCAGCAGCCATTCCCATTGATCCACCCATGAAGTTGAAATCGAATATAGCAGCAGTAAGTTTAATTTTTCCTAATGTTCCAGATGCAACTATCACAGAGTCATTGGAATTATTTTTTTTTTGCGCATCTTTAAGTCGTTCTGTATATTTTTTGTTATCTTTAAAATTTAATGGATCAGGTTTAATTTTTGGAGTTTCAATAATTATATAATTACTTCCAAACAAGAGTTCTAATCTTTTTTTTGCACTTACTCTAAAATGAAAATCACAATGTTTACATACATACAAAGTTATCTCTAAATCTTTTTTTAAAAGCATCTGGGAGCACTTTGGACAGGTTTCCCATAGGTTATCTGGGACTTCCTTTTTACCTACAAAGGCCTGTAATTTGGGTTTAACGTAATTTGTAATCCAATTCATAATTAAAAAATATCATTTTTTTTTTAAAAATTTCAAAAAATCTTTTATTTTTTTTAATAAGGTTGTTTTTGAAACTTTATTTGTTGAATAAGACTCAATTATTTTTATTAAAGCTGATCCAACTACACATCCATCAGAAAAGGTATTTAATTGAGATATTTGTTTGTTACTATCTATACCAAAACCTACAAGTACGGGCAGATTAGTAATTCTTTTTATTTTCATTATAGATTTTTTTACTTCTTTTATACTCGGCTTCTTTGTACCTGTTATACCTAAAACTGAAACATAATATAAAAAACCTTTTGATACTGAAGATATTTTTTTGATTCTCTTTTTATCTGTAGTTGGTGTGATTAATCTGATGTTATGAATGTCAAATTTTTCTGTAAAATTTTCTATCAAGTAATCTTCTTCTGGTGGTAAATCAACAATAATTAAACCGTCAATACCTGCTCTTTTACCATGAGAAAAAAAATTGTTTAAACCATATTGAAAAATAGGGTTAAAATAACCCATTAATATAATAGGTGTTTGAAGGTCATTTTCTCTAAATTTTGAAATAATTTTTAGAGTTTTATTAATATTTATTCCTGATTTTATTGCTCTTTGACTTGATTTTTGTATTGTTGGACCATCTGCCATAGGATCTGAGAATGGCAGGCCTACTTCAATAATATCAGCGCCATGATGAGGTAATGAAAACAAGATTTGTTCAAAAATTTTTTCTGTTGGATCACCTGAAGTAATAAAGCATGCAAGGGCTTTTTTTTGTTTTTTTGATAGCTCAAAAAATTTTTGTTCAATTCTATTTTTCATTTTTAATTAAAGCTTCACATCAAGATATTTTGAAATCGCAAAAATGTCTTTATCTCCTCTGCCACACATATTCATTATTATTAATTTTTTATCTTTTAGTTTTTTTTTATTTTTTAGCAAATAAGCAAGTGCATGTGATGGTTCAAGTGCTGGAATTATTCCTTCAAGTTTACAACACAATTTAAAGGCTTTAAGTGCTTCTTGATCTGTTGAGCTAAAATATTGAACTCTACCATTTTCTTTTAACCAAGAATGTTCTGGACCAATTCCAGGGTAATCTAAACCAGCAGAAATTGAATGTGCATCTAAAATTTGTCCGTTTTTGTCTTGAAGTAAATAAGTATAATTGCCATGAAGAAATCCTGGTTTACCTTTTGATAATGATGCTGCGTGTTGTCCTGAAGTCACGCCTTTACCTGCAGCTTCAACACCTATGATTTCAATTTTTTCATCATTTAGAAAAGGATAGAATAAACCTAATGCATTTGAACCACCACCAATACATGCTACTAGTAAATCAGGCAATTTATTTTCGGCCTTAAGAATTTGTTTTTTTGCTTCATATCCAATGATGGATTGGAAGTCCCTAACCATCATTGGATATGGATGAGGTCCTGCGACTGTACCTATTACATAAAATGTATCAGATACATTTGATACCCAATCCCTGAGAGCCTCGTTCATTGCATCTTTAAGAGTGGCAGTACCAGATTTTACAGTTTTAATTTCTGCACCTAGAAGTTTCATTTTAAAAACATTTGGTGATTGTCTTTTTATATCTTTTTCACCCATATATACGATACACTCTAGATTAAATAGTGCACATACAGTCGCAGTGGCAAGTCCATGTTGTCCAGCACCAGTTTCTGCTACTATTCTTTTTTTCCCCATTCTCTTGGCTAATAGAATTTGTCCAATACAGTTATTAATTTTATGAGCTCCTGTATGATTCAATTCATCTCTTTTGAAGTAGACTTTTGGACCGCCTATTATTTCAGACACACTTTTAGCAAAGTACAGGGGACTTGGTCTACCAATATAGTTTTCAAAATAATAATTAAGTTCTTTTTTAAACGCTTTAGTTTTCTTTGCTATTTTATACTCTTGTTCAACTTCCAAAAGAAGTGGCATTAGAGTTTCTGCGACAAACCTACCTCCGAAATTACCAAATCTTCCAAATTTATCTGGAAATTTATGGTAATTTATTTTTTTAGACTTATTGGAAGTTACTTTCTTTAACATATTGAATTAGTTTCTTTATTTTTGTAGTACATTTAACACCTTTTTCTTTTTCTACACCACTTGAAATATCAATTATTTCTGCACCTGTTTTTGTAATTGCATCCTTAACATTATCAATATTTAATCCTCCAGCAAGTATCCATTTTTTTTTACTTCTGAAGTTTTTCAACATTTCCCAATCAAATGAAAGGCCACTACCTCCAAATACATTATTATCAGATACTTTTGTATCAAAAAGTAAAATATCGCAAACGTTTTCATATTTTTTTGATGACTGAATATCTGTTTCACTCGATACGTGAATTGCTTTAATAATTGGTTTACTTATAATCTGTCTGATTGATTTTATTGCATCTACAGATTCATTTCCATGAAGTTGGATCATATCAAGCTTTACATAATCTGAGATATGTTTTATCAGGTTAATATCAGAGTTTACAAATAAACCAACCTTCTTTTGATTTTTTTCAAGACATTCACTTAATTTTCTAGCTTCAAATGAAGTGACAAACCTTGATGATTTTTGATAAAATACAAAACCAATAAAATCAGCTCCCTTGGAAGCTTTTGCCGATTTGGTGTCATTAATACCACAAATTTTAATTTTTAATTTTTTTCTCATTATCGATATTTAAAAGAATTTGATTAATTGTTGATATTGGGTTTTCTGATTGTGTAATTGGTCTTCCAATAACTAGAATTGATGAACCAGATTTTATTGCAAAACCCGGAGTATTTACTCTTTTTTGGTCATCTGTACTTTGATTTGGTAATCTAATACCAGGTGTTACATATATTAGGTCACTAAAATTTAATTTTATATTTTTTATTTCAATTGGCGAGGCTACAACACCGTCAATCCCTGATTTCATTCCAATCCTAACAAGGTTATTTACATAAGTTTGTTCATCTAAATTAATTCCAAATTCATTTAAGTCAGATTTATCAAGGCTCGTAAGCATTGTTACCCCTATGATTTTGGTTTTATTTTTAATTTCTTTTAGTTCATTAATCATTTTACTTCCCCCACTAATATGAACAGTTAAATATTCTGGTGACAAGTCCATTAAATTTCTTACTGTTGATTTTACTGTATTTGGGATATCGTGAAGTTTAAGGTCCAAAAAGATAGGTAGGTGAAATTTTTTAAGTTTTTCAATACCATTTGGCCCATATTTACAAAAAAATTCAAGGCCTAATTTAATTCCACCAACATGATCTTTAATAATATTTGTAAATTCAATTGTTTTTTTCAAATCGCTAAAATCTAAAGCACAAAATATATGTTTTTTTTGACTCATTTAAAAAAATTTCTAAAAAATTTAAAAATTATACCAAGAAAAAAACCAAGGAAAAATATTAGAATTGAATAAATATAAAAAGGTGTTTCAAAAACAAATGGCATCGGAAAAAGGTTAATTTTTATTGTGTATTTGTTAGAAATAGAAAAAAGTACAAAAAAAATTAAAAAAAAAAAAAAAAAAAATAGTAAATAAATTTTTCAAATTATTTTTCATTTACCAATTGTTTCATTTTTTTTCCAGGCTTGAAGTGGACAAAGAATTTTTTATCAATTTCAATTTTTTTACCTGTTGATGGGTTTCTCCCAACTCTAGCTTTTCTTAATCTGAGAGAAAAAGTTCCAAAATCTCTTATTTCAATTCTATTACCTTTTGAGAGATTAGATATAAAATATTGCAGTATTTTTTCCAAAGTTCTTTCAACTTCTCTTTTGGGCAGATAATCAAATTTTTTCTCTAGTTTTTCTTGTAAATCAGATTTTTTCATAGTCCGGGCATCCAAATAGCAAGTATACCACTATTTATATTTAAATTAAAAGTTTTAAAGGTTTTTTTTAACAAGCTTGTATTTAAAAAGTTTAAGAAATTTTCTTTATCGTTAAATTCAATAATTTCAATGTTTTCGTCAAGATTTCCCTCATTTTTAATCCAATTAATAGCGTCTCTTTCATTACCTATGAAGTCTACAAGATTAATTTTTTTTGCTTCTTCACCAGTAAATATCCTTCCATCCGAAATTAGTTCTATTGAAGTTTGATTCAAGTTTCTTCTTTCTTTTACTAAATTTACAAACTGATTTTGCATTTTATTAATGATGTTGTTCATATATTTTAGTTTTTCATCATTAATCTTCTCTAATGGATTTGGAACAGTTTTAAGTTCACCACTTTTCACAATAACTGGTTCGATGCCTAAATTTTCAAGAAGAGATGTTAAATCTGCTGATTGAAGTATAACTCCTATGGAGCCAGTAATAGTTCCATTATTAACAAAAATTTTTTCAGTCCCTAATGACGCTAAATAGGCTCCTGATGTTCCTACTTCTCTGATATATGTTGTTGCGGGCACTTTTTCAGAAATTTTTCTAAGAGAATCAAATATCTCTTTACTGCTTACAAAAGTGCCGCCAGGACTATTAGTAACTAAAAGAAGTCCTTTGAGATTTTTGTTTTCATAAATTTTATCAAGTTTTTCTAAAACATCAAATCTATCACTTATGAGACCCTCAAGGTGAACTTTTGCAATAAAATCAGTATTTTTTTTATTATTATGAAAAGACCAAAATAATGAAGTGAGTAATAAGAAAAATATAAAGTATTTAAAAAGTAGAGATTTTCTTTTTTCAAAGTGATGAATTAAGAAATCATTTTTTTTCATCTTTAGAATTATCAGTGGTTTTTTCTTTATCTTTATCCAAAGCAGCTCCAATAATATCACCAATACTTGCTCCAGAGGAGGACGAGCCATATTCTTTTAAGGCTGCTTTTTCTTCCTGAATCTCTAAGTCTTTAACAGAAAGTTCATACATATCATCCTTAGATGATTTTTTTATTACTTTAGCATCTATTTTTTCTTTTACGGCAAATCTATCTGTATTTTGCTCGGTTTTAAGTTTTGCTAGATTTGTCCTTTTAATGAACCCTTTTTTATTTTCTTCAAAAATCACTGTAATTTTATCTTTTTCAATTTTTTCAACAATGCCAGTAACTATTTTATTTATTGATTCATCTGATTTAGTTGGATTTTTTTCTAATTGCTTTATTCCAAGAGATACCCTTTCTTTCTCAAGGTCAATTTCTAATACTTTAAACTTTATTGCTTGATCTACCTTAAACTTTTTAATTTCATTTTCACCAGAATCATTCCAAGAAATGTCTGAAAGGTGGATAAGTCCATCAAGTTCTTCAGAAAGTTCAACAAAAATACCAAAATCTGTGATATTTTTAATTTTACCCTCAACAATATCTCCTTTACTATTTTTGCTTTCAAATTTTTTCCAAGGGTTTTCTGTGCATTGTTTTCTTCCAAGACTAATTCTTCTTTTTTCGTGATCTACTTCTAATATCATTACTTCAATATCATCACCTACACTAACAAGATTATTAGGATGAACATTTTTATTTACCCATGACAATTCAGAATTGTGTATCAATCCCTCTACCCCCTTCTCAAGTTGAACAAAGGCTCCATAATCAGCTACATTTGAAATTTTTGATTTAATCTTTGAGCCAACTTTATAAACTTCGTCGACATTTTTCCAAGGATCGTCAGTTAATTGTTTCAAACCTAAGCTTATACGATTATTTTCTTTATCGTACTTTGTGACAATTACTTCAATGTCATCTCCAACGCTAAATTTTTCAGATGGATGATTTACTCTTTCCCATGACAAGTCTGTAACATGAATAAGTCCATCCATACCGCCAAGATCAACAAAAACTCCATAATCTGTTATGTTTTTTATAGTTCCTTTAAGTTTATCTCCCTCTGATATATCGGATAATAGTTTACTTCTATCTGCTTTTCTTGATTCTTCAAGTAATGCTCTTCTAGAAACCACAATATTACCTCTGAGTTTGTCCATTTTTAGTATAACCATTGGTTGAGGCTTGTTTAATAGTGGTGAAATATCCTTGACAGGTTTAAGATCAACTTGACTTCCAGGAAGAAATGCTAACGCTCCATTTATATCTACTGCAAATCCACCCTTAACTCTCTCTGTAATTATACCAGTAACTTGTTGATTTGAGTCTTGAATTTTTTCAAGGTTATTCCAAGATTCTTCTTTTCTTGCTCTTTCTCTACTGAGAAGAGCTTCTCCCTCTTTATTTTCAAGTTTTTCTAGGTAAACATCATATTTTTCTCCAACTTCGATGTTATGATTTTCACCTGGAGAATGGAATTCTTTTATTGGAATACGCCCTTCTGACTTAAGTCCAACATCAACTATTACCGTGTCTTTAGTAATCGACAATACTGTGCCTTTGACAATCTGTCCCTCTTTATACTTAAACTCAGACAGACTTTGTTCTAATAGTTGACTAAAATTTTCTTCCAATATAATTTCCTCATCTTTTAATTCTGTATGGTTTACAAAATTTTGATAGTATATGCAATCACAAATTAATTTCCGCGTTTTTAATATATTTAATAGCTATCTCAAAAACTTCATTTTCATTTAAATCAGTAGTATTTATGTAATGACTATCTTGAGTTTTTATTAGTGGAGATAATTTTCTATTTTTATCTTGAGAGTCTCTAACTTCCAACATTTTTAAGATTTCATTAAATGAATTATCATTAAGTTTCAATTGTACCTGTCTTCTTTTTGCTCTTACTTCTATATCGGCATCAAT
>JBJKUQ010000024.1:0-24414 GCA_045563015.1 Alphaproteobacteria bacterium
AAAAATCAGAACTTAATGATACAATTAATCAATCTCTTAGTTAAATTCATGATAATGTATCCAAAAATTGGTCTAGTAAAAAGTCATCAGATATCCAAGCAGAAATTGTACCATTAAATAAATATCAGGTTGACAATGAAACATGTAGAGATTTCGTTCAAATAGTAACAAAAGGTAATAAAACAGTTGAAGAAGAATCAACTGCATGTAGAGATGAAAATGGAAACTGGAGAGTTATTTAATCGAAATTTTAAGAAACCTTAAAATTAACGGTAAAAAAACTAATGAAGATACAATTGTCATAGACAAGCATATAAATAATAATATCCCCATAGATGATGTTCCATTATGATTTGAAATTGCAAGTGTAGAGAAAGAAGACATTGTAGTAAAACCGCTAAAAAAAACCGCTTTTGGAGTGTTACTTTTAATAACTTCGATTATACTTCCATTAAATTCAAAAAACCTTTTGATATAATAAATTGGAAATGAGATGCCAAGACTATATAATAATGGTAGTGCAATCATATTAGCAAAATTAAAATTAATTTTAAAAGCTATCATGAAAAAAACAGATAATACAGAAGCAATAAGTAAACATAAAAACGAGACCACTACGGAGTAAAGGTTCCTAAAAATCAAATATACAAAAATTAGAAGGAACGTAACCGACAATGCAAAAGCGGTTAAAAATGATTTAACCACTATCTCTCCTGCTTTATATTGAACAACTGGCATTCCAGACGCTTTAGGAAAAAAATATGTAACATCCTCTACAAATTCTTTTAAATTTTCCTTCTTGGTAACATCTTTAGAAGGAAAAACCTCTAATCTATATTGACCTGTCTCTGAAAGATATCTATTAACATAATATGGAGGTAATTGATTTATAAAATCTTCATTTTTTATCCCAAAATTTTGAATTTGAGACATTAAATCATTAAAACCAATAAAAAATATTTTTTCTATTTCTTTCATTTGACTGTTAGACAATTGATTTCCATCTAATTTATTTAATAATTTTTGAGAAATAGATGATAAATCTTCATCTTTTTCTTTGGTCAGAATCTTAAGATATTGAAACAATCTTGAGAATTCTTCGGGTTCAGAAAAAAAGGCTTCTGATTTTTGTGTTTCAATGAGAAATTTCAAGTAATCTAAATCTTGATTAATGTAATCCTTTTTCAAATCTAAATAGGAAAAATATGACTTCACGCTGTCTTTTTTTAACAAGTTATTTAGTTTATTATTGTCATCTAATTCTTCTTTATTGACAATAATTGAGATTATGTAATCAGAAGTTGGGTTTTTTTCTATTAATTGTTTTGCTAATTTAACAGAATTTAAGCTCTGGTCTTTTAAATTCATTGCATCACTATCAAATTTTATTTTGTTGATAGAAAAAAAAGTGAAAAGACTTATTATAATAATAATAACAAAAGTAGGATTCTTATTTTTCACAAAATATGAATAAATTTTTTCATAATAATTGACTTTAATTCCCATACTTTGTTTCAAATCAAGTTTAAATACAACCAACAGTGAGGGTAAAAAAATTAAATTTGTTAATAACCCTACTATCAAACCTATAAAAGAAATCACACCTAATTCAGAGAGCCCTTTGTAGTCAGTTATAGTAAAAGACAAAAAACCAATCATAGATGGAATTGAAGCTAAAAGAAGTGTTTTACTTATTCTAACAACTTCATTAATTAATGATTTAACTTCAGACTTTTTTGTTTCTAAAATTCTTGAGAAAATTTGAATACCATAATCCACAGATAATCCAATAAATAATACTGCAAATGCAACTGAAATTAAATTTAGCCTTCCAACCGTGATTGATGTAAGACCTATGGTAATCGACAAGCCAACTAAAACAGTAAGAACTAAATAAAAAATTATTCCAATATTTCTAAATGCTATCCAAAGTAAGATTGAAACAAATATTAAACTTAAAATACCTGAAATAGATGATCCATCTGCAACAGATTTAATTTCTTCAAAGTCAATTATAAGTCCACCAGTAAATTCTATTGAATGATTTAGGTTTTTTTCTTTAAATTTATCTAAAAATAAATAAAAACTACCAAAATCATTTAAACGATCATTCTTATACCCTAGTAATACATAGTTTTCAGGGTTTGATGTATTTAGTGCATCCAACCAATCAACATTTTTCTCAAATTCTAACGATTGATTAAAACTACTAAGTAAGGGAATAAATTTCCTTATTGATTCTGAATCATCACTTTTAAGAGCAAGTGATAAAAGATTATTAAAGCCTTTTAAACGTGGGTTACTATTGATTTCAGAAAAAAATGGTTGGTATTCAAATAAATTTGAAATTAATTTTTCTTTTTCATTTTGATCTATGAAATTAAAGAAATTTTTTTTAAAAATAGGGTCTATACTTGGCGAATAAACAAAGTATATGTCGTCTCTTTTTTTAAGAAAATTTATTAATTCAATTGATAGCCGATCAATATTTTTCTTTTCCCCTCCGGATATTCTAACTAAAATATTGTTATTAAGGTATTTAAAATTATTTTTTAATTGTTTTTGATCTTTTTTAAATTGTAATTCTTCATTGATGAGTGAATCTGTTGAGGTTTCAATTTTTAAAAAACAAATAGCCATTAAAACTGAGATTAAACTTAAAACTGAAAAACATATAATCATGCTTTTTGGATAATTTAGTAATTTAGTTATAAAATTTTTCATTATAAAATTATTGATTAGTAACTTTTTTTTTTTTTTTTGTTTAAAAAAATAACACTTTTTAGTACTTAAATACATAATGGATATATATATCAATGATATTTTAGAAAAATTATCAGATGGAGGCTTTGAATCAAAAAGATTTATGATTAAAAGACTCAAAACTATTAACAACAATATTCATGCAGTAATAGTTGATTTAGATGATGAAAAGACTGAAATGTTAGTTGCATTATCCATTTTACAAGATAAAAGTAAGTTTAAATTAATCAAAGAAAGTAAGTAGGTGTGATAATGAATTTATTCAAAATTTTTTTTCTTTTCTTAGGTATATCAATTTTATTCAGCACTGCACATAGTCATGGTCCTTCAAGACAAAAAGTGTCAGAAAAAATTGAAATTAATGCTAGCCCAGAAAAAGTATGGTCAATTGTAAAAAAATTCTCAAATTTTAAATGGAACCCCAGTGTAAAAGAAGTAAAAGCTCAAGGTGAAAAAATCGATTCTGTGAGAGAATTAAATTTTGGTGATACAAAAATAGTCAAACAAAAACTGGAAAAATTAGATAATAATAAAAAATTAATTGGCTGGAGAATAATTGAAACAAATAATGATGTAATGCCAGTAAATAGTTACTCTGCAAAAATTTTTGTAAAAGATGGCGAGGGAGGAAAAACTTTAGTGAATTACAAAGCTGGTTTTTACAGAGGATTCATGGGTAATGACCCTCCAGCAGAGCTCAATGATGAAAATTCAAAAAAAAAAGTTACTGATTTTATAAAAGAATCATTGAAAGGATTAAAAAAAATTGCTGAGAGCAAATAACTACTATGTGATCAATATCATAGCATTTTTATTACTTTCATCGTTGCCAGAAAACGCTTTCAGTGATTTTGCATTTATTACTAATCAGGAATCGGATAAGCTTGATATCATTGACCTAAGAAAAAAAGAAAAAGTTTTTGAAGTTAATGTTGGAAAAAATCCTGCTGGAATATTTATTGACAAAAAATCAAAAAATATTTTTATTTCTAATCCAGGAAGTCATAATATTTCTAAATTTAATTTCAGAAAAAAAACTCAAAGTTTTTTAGAAGTTGGAAAAAGTCCCATGGGAGTTGTTTTTTCTAATAACAACTTATTAGTGAGTAATTGGTTTCAAAATGAAGTAAGTGTTTTCAACTTGGAAAAGAATAAATTAGAAAAAAAAATAAAAGTTGGAAAAAGTCCGGCTGGAATTCTAGTAGTTGAAGAAAATCAAGAATTATTTGTTGCCAACAAGGAAGATAATGATGTTTTAGTTATTAATTTAAAAAATTTTAAAAAAATAAAGAAAATAAAAGTTGGAAAAGCACCATATGGAATTTTTTCAGAACCTGAGTCTGATTATGTATTTGTTACAAATGTTCAATCAAATTCAATTTCAATTATTGATAAAGTAAATTTAACCGTGGTAGATGAAATTAAAGTTGGTAATTGGCCTTATCAAATTGCAATTAACAAAAAAAATAACAAAATTTATGTCACCAATCAAAGAGATAATAGTATAACAATTATTGATGTAATAAAAAAAAAAGTAATAGAAACATTAGTTGATGTTTGTGAATATCCAGAAGGTATAGATATTAGCTATAATGAAAATTTAATAGTTGTTGCTTGTTGGTTTGAAGATAATATTATTTTATTAGATTTATACAACAATAACTTCGTTAAGAAAATTAGTGTTTCAGGAGGACCAAGGTCCTTTGGTAAATTTATATTAGATACATATGTTCAGTAATATAGATTTAAAATTTATGTCTAATGCAGTGAGAGCACTTGCCATAGACTCCATAGAAAAGGCCAATTCTGGGCACCCCGGTATGCCATTAGGCATGTCAGATTTAGCTACTGTATTATTCTCTGAATTTCTTAAATTTGACCCATCTAAACCTGAATGGATTGATAGAGACAGATTTATCTTATCTGCTGGTCATGGTTCTATGCTGTTATATGCAATTTCTTATTTAACAGGTTATAAAGATTGTAGTTTAGCACAAATAAAAAAATTCAGACAATTAGGAAGTAAAACAGCAGGTCATCCAGAATATGGACTCCTTAAAAGTATTGAAACAACAACAGGGCCTCTCGGTCAAGGACTTGCAAATTCTGTGGGTATGGCTATTGCTGAAAAGGTATTAAATGAAAAGTATGGAAATATAATTAATCACAGAACTTGGGTTATAGCAGGAGACGGTTGTTTAATGGAGGGTATATCTCAAGAAGCAATTTCACTAGCTGGTCATTTAGGTCTTAAAAAATTAACTGTAATATTTGATGACAATAATATCTCAATTGATGGCCCAACTAATTTAACTTGTTCAGATGATCAACAAAAAAGATTTGAAGCAAGTAATTGGAATACATTTATTGTTGACGGCCATAACTTCAATGATATTAGGAAAGGATTAAAATTTTCATTAGAATCAAATAAACCTAACCTAATAATATGTAAAACTACAATTGGTTATGGCTCACCCAACAAGGCAGGAAAATCTTCTTCTCATGGTTCACCACTTGGTAAAAAAGAGGCAGAACTTACAAAAGAAAAATTAAATTGGAAATCCAAAAAATTTGAGATACCAAACTTTATAAAAAAAAAATGGTTAAAAGTTGGGAATAAAGGAAAAAACCGAAGAAAATTATGGGAAATCAAAAGCCAAAAAACAAAAAAATCATTAAACCTCAAAAAACAATTCAACAAAACATTAATTAAAAGAGATAATGATACCTATAATTTTTTAAAAAATGTAATTAAGAATAAAACAAGTGAAGCGTCAAGAAAATCTTCTCAAAACTCACTTGAATTTTTTGCTAGCAAAGTTTCAAATTTCTTAGGTGGCTCAGCAGATCTAACTTCTTCCAACCTAACTAAAACTAAATTTTCAAAAGTGGGTAAGAAAACAAATTATATACACTACGGTGTAAGAGAACATTTAATGGTAGCTGCAATGAATGGTATTGCAGTACACGGCGGATTTATTCCATATGGTGGAACATTTTTAGTATTTTCAGATTATTGTAAAAATGCAATAAGATTATCTGCAATGATGAAGCAAAAAGTAATTTACGTATTTACTCATGACTCAATTGGACTTGGTGAGGACGGTCCAACACATCAACCAATTGAACATTTAGCTAGCCTTAGATCAATTCCAAACTTGACTGTCTTAAGACCATGTGACGCAATTGAAACTTTTGAGGCATGGGAGTTTGCAATTCATAATAATTCACCAACGGCACTAATTTTATCAAGACAAAGTTTACCTCTACAAAGAAATGATTTTAAAAAAAATAAATTATTAGAAGGAGCATATTTCTTAAAAAAATATTCAAAATTTAAATTTACAATAATTTCAACTGGCTCTGAAGTTTCACTTGCAAAAAAAGTACATGATGAATTTAATCTTAATGATAAAATTAAATGTAATCTTGTTTCACTACCATCAATGGAAATTTTTGACAAAAAAAATGAAAAATTCAAAAGAAAAATATTAGGGAATAAACCAAAAGTATTCATTGAAGCAGCAAGCAGTTTTGGATGGCATAAATATACAAATGAAAACGATTTAATCATAAGTATAGATAAATTTGGTGAATCAGGAAAAGGAGAGGATCTATTTGAATATTTTGGATTTAGTAGTGGAAAAATATATAAACAAATTAAAAATAAAATATTATGATTACTTTAAAAAAAAAATTCTCTGATCTTGATAGCCTTGTATACAATAAAAAGGTATTACTGAGAATCGATTTAAACCTACCAATTTTTAATGGTGAAGTAACTGATTTCACCAGACTGGAAAAAATTTTACCTACAATAAATTATCTTCTTAAAAATAATGCGAAAATAATAATTCTATCGCACTTTGGCCGTCCAGATGGTTTAAAAGATACTAATTTTTCACTTAACATTATCCTTGAAAAAATCAAAAATATTTTAGACCATAAAATATTTTTCATTCAAGAAAACTTAAAAACTATCAAAAAAGATAAAATTGATAAAGCATTATTGAATAACAAGATAGTTTTATTAGAAAATCTAAGGTTTTATTCCGAAGAAATCAATAATGACGAAATATTCTCCAAAAAATTAGCTTCTTTTGGGGATATTTATGTAAATGAATGCTTTTCAACATCTCACAGAAAACACTCATCAATAGTTGGAATACCAAAATTTCTTCCCTCATTTCCTGGTACCTTATTAGAAAATGAGGTCTCAACTCTTAAAAATTTAATCACAATTGATAGTGAAACTTCTTCTGTTGCTGTTTTTGGTGGTTCAAAAGTTTCCACAAAAATTAAAATTTTAGAATTCTATTTAAACAAATTTAAAAAAGTTCTTATTGGAGGTGCAATGGCAAACACATTTATTGCTGCTATGGACAATGTCATAGGAACCTCATTATATGAAAAATCGATGATTAAGGTTGCTAAAGATTTCCTAAAAAACTTCCAAGATGAAATTGTTTTACCAAAAGACTTGATTGTTGAAGATAAAAATAAAAAGATATCAGTTAAAACTATAAGTAACGTAAAAAAAGATGAAAAAATTCTAGACATAGGTCCTCAAGCTCGAATGGAATTTTATAATTATGTAATAAATTGTTCACACCTTTTGTGGAATGGACCACTTGGTTATTATGAAAAAAAGCCATTTAATGAAGGAACAAATTTTGTTATAAAAGCCGTTAAAAATAACAAAAATAAAAATTTCTTTTCTGTAGCAGGAGGAGGTGATACTATATCTGTAGTTAAGCAGGCTGGTGCCTCTAAACACTTTTCATTCATATCAACAGGTGGCGGTGCTTTTCTTGAATTTATTCAAGGGCATGGTTTACCAGGATTAGATAGTTTAAACGAATGAGTTTTTATTAGGAGTATATAATGGAAAAAGAAAAGATTAGTCAGATTGCAAAAAAACTTTGTCAAGCTCCAAAAGGAATTTTAGCTGCAGATGAAAGTACTAACACAATTAAGAAAAGACTTGATTCGATAAAAGTTGCGTCAAACTTTGAGTCTAGAAGAGATTATAGAGAACTATTATTTAAAGCCAAAGGTATTAAAGATTATATAAGCGGGGTCATTCTTTATGATGAAACAATCAAGCAAGAAGGATCTGATGGAATTCCTTTTACAAAATTCTTATCAAATAATAACATAATACCAGGTATAAAAGTTGACAAAGGTGCTCTCCCACTCTCCTCAGGTTCTGATGAAAAAATTACAGAGGGATTAGACGGACTATCGAATAGATTGACTGAATACAAGTCTCTAGGTGCCAAATTCACAAAATGGCGTGCAATCATAGAAATTAATAATGAAAAAAAAATTCCCTCTGACTATTGTATTCACTCCAATGTTTTTATGCTTGCAAGATATGCTAGAATTGTCCAAGATAATGGTATGGTACCAATTGTTGAACCTGAGGTATTAATGGATGGAGATCATTCAATAAATGATTGCTTTGAAGTTACTGGAAAAACTCTTAAACTACTTTTTAATCAATTAAGTTCTCATGGCGTATTCTTAGGAGGTATGTTACTAAAACCTAATATGGTGATTTCAGGTAAAAAATGCAGTTCGCAAGCTAGCATACAAGAAGTAGCGAAGATGACTCTTAGTTGTTTGGAAGAAAATGTTTCACAAGAAGTTCCAGGTATTGTTTTTTTATCAGGTGGCCAAAGTAATGAATTAGCTACTAAGCACTTAAATGAAATGAATAAATTAAAAAAAAAAATACCATGGAAACTTAGTTTTTCATATGGTAGGGCCTTACAACAACCATCATTAAGCCTTTGGCAAGGTAAGAAAGAAAATGTAAAGAATGCTCAAGATGCTCTTTACCTCAGAAGTAAATTAAATTCCAATGCTACGCTTGGTAACTATTCATCAAATGATGAAAAACAAATGCCATGTTAAGCGAAGTTAAAATTGCTCCTTCAATATTATCAGCAGATTTTTCATCTTTAGGAAAAGAGATAGTCAAACTGGATAAATGTCAATGTGATTACATACACATTGATGTAATGGATGGACACTTTGTTCCAAACATTACAATAGGCCCCGATGTAGTGAAATCACTTAGAAAGTACACAAATAAAATCTTTGATGTCCATTTAATGATTGATCCAGTTAAAAAATATATCCCTGAATTTATTGATGCTGGCTCTGATATAATTACTATTCACCAAGAAATCTCTGAAGATGTAATGGATTGTATTAGTATAATCAAAAAAAATAACGTTAAGTCAGGATTATGCATAAAACCAAAAACTTCTGCAAAATCAATTGAAAAATACTTAGACTATTTAGACTTAGTTTTAATTATGACCGTTGAACCAGGTTTTGGAGGACAAAAATTTATGGATAACCAAGTAAAAAAAATTACTGAAATAAAAAAAATGATTGGTTCCAGGAATATTGAAATTGAAGTTGATGGAGGTATTAATTTAAAAAATGCAAAAATTGTAAAAGATGCTGGTGCAAATGTTCTTGTATCTGGTTCAACAATATTTAGTTCTAATGATTATGAAACAATTATTCATGATTTGAAATCCATATGAGGTTTTTAGTTTTTTTTATCGTATGGTTTGTTAATGTCAATCATTCAAATTCTCAAGATGCAATTTCAGTTCGAGCTGAACTTGCAAAAAAAAAAATAATATCTGATTCACTTGAGATTCCTGCAAATGTTTTTGCTAATGAAAGTGTTCAAATAACAACTGTTATTGCTGAAAAAATCAGAAAAATTTATTTTAAAGAAGGTAGTTTTGTAAAAAAAAATGATCTTTTAGTTCAATTAGTAAATGACAAGGAACAAGCAATCAGAAAACAAATTTTAGCTGAATTACAAGAGGCGGAATTAAATTTTGAACGAGCAGAAAAGTTATCTGTTAAAGGCAATATTTCTCAAACAATACTTGAAAATAGGTTAATGAAAAAAAAAAAACTTCAAGCAACACTTGAGGAAATTGATGCAGAATTAGATGATTTAAAAATTAAAGCACCATTTGATGGTTTTATAAGTATTAAAAATTTTAGCGAGGGCTCATTATTAAAACCTGGTGATATTGTTACTAATATATTTGATATTAAAAAGGTTAGAATTGAAGCAAGAGTTCCAGAAATATTTATTAATAAATTCTCAAATAAGACAAAATTTATTTTATCATCTGAACTTTTAGATAAAAAAAAAATTACTGGAAAAATCTCAATTATTGACCCAATTGTAAATGAACAGACTAGAACATTTAAAATAATTGGAATTATTGATAACCCTAATTACACTCTTAAACCAGGGTTAATGATAAATCTAATATTTAAATTTAAAGAGAGAGAGGCATTATTAGTAAGAGAAAATGCCATTCTTAATCAAGATGATATATCCTTTTTATATGTAGTAAATAATAAAAATGAAGTCTTTAAAAGAAAAATAATAATTGGTTCAAGAAAAAATGGCCTTGTTGAAATACAAAATGGCATTACTAAAAATGACTTAATAATTTTTGAAGGTATTAACAAGATCAAGCCTGGTGCTTTAGTAAAGGTTCAATGAATATATCAGAATTTTTCATAAAAAAACCCGTTTCTTGCATAGTACTAGCAAGTTTCTTAATAATTCTTGGTTTATTATCACTATCTAAAATACCATTAAGACAATTTCCTGATATTGAAAGATCAGAAATAACAATTGATACAGTTTATCCAGGTGCTTCTTCAAATATTGTTGAAACTAAAATTACAGAAATTGTTGAAGGACAAATAAGTGGAGTAGATGGAATTGAATCAATCTCTTCAGTAAGCCGAGATGGAAGGTCAAAAGTTACAATTGAATTCATCGCAGAAAAAAATATAAATGAAGCTGCAAATGATGTAAGAGATTCTATTTCGAGAATCCTTGAAAACCTTCCAAAGGATTCAAATCCTCCTGAAATATCCAAAATTGATTCAGACTCTAATGCAATTATGTGGCTTAACCTCACTTCTGATGATATTTCACAACTTGAACTTACTGATTATGCAGAAAGATACTTGGTAGATCGTTTGTCAGTAATTCCTGGCGTAGCTAAAGTCAGGATATCTGGGGGTAAAAAAAAATCTCTAAGAGTTTGGTTAGACCCAAAACTTTTAGCTAAATACAAAATAACTGCAACTGATATTGAAAAAAAAATAATTGAAGAAAATATTGAAGTCCCAGCAGGAAGATTAGAATCAAAATACAGGGATTTTACAGTAAAACTAAACAGTAGATATAAAACAGTTAATGATTTCAAAAACTTAGTTTTAAAGAAAGGTCAAAACTTTTCTTTCGTCAAACTTGGAGATGTTGCAAAAATAGAAATTGGCCCTGAGGAAACCAGACAATTATTCCGTGGTAATGCTGAGGAAATGATTGGTCTAGGGATTTTAAAACAGACAAAAGCAAACCTATTAAAAGTAACAAATGGTGTCAAAGATGAGTTTAAAAAGATAAAAAAAGACTTACCTAAAAATATGAAAATTTACCAAAGTTATGATACTTCTTTATTTGTATCAGAAGCTCTTAAAGAGGTAATTTTCACATTGTGTTTAGCTATTATACTTGTAA
Source organism: Alphaproteobacteria bacterium (assembly GCA_045563015.1). GTDB lineage: Bacteria > Pseudomonadota > Alphaproteobacteria > Methylaequorales > Methylaequoraceae. The sequence continues at coordinate 11,351 of JBJKUQ010000024.1, forward strand.
CTTTTATTATACTAATTTTTCTCAGAAACTTTACTAGCACATTAATTCCCTTTTTGACTGTGCCAATATCAATCTTATCAACTTTTATTTTTTTAAATCTTTTCGGGTATACACTTAATCTTATAACATTATTAGCACTGATTCTTTGTACAGGTTTAGTCATAGATGATTCAATTGTAATGCTTGAAAATATTCATAAAAAAATTGAATCTGGTATGAGTAAGTTAAATGCAGCAATTTCTGGATCAAAAGAGGTTTTCTTTGCAATTATTTCAACATCAGTAGTTTTAATATGCATTTTTATTCCGATAATTTTCTTGGATGGTGATACAGCTAAACTTTTCAAAGAACTAGCAGTTACAATTGTAGGAGCAGTATTCTTTTCAACTATAATTTCTTTAACACTTACTCCCATGCTTTGTTCAAAATTATTAAGTCTAGATAATAAGAATAATAATAATAAATTCGAAGATCTTTATATTAATACCTTAGAGAAAACTCTTAAAAAGAAAGTATTAATATTTTCAATTATTATTTCAATAATCGTTATAGCATTATTTATTTTTCAAAAAATTCCAAAAGAATTATCCCCAAGAGAAGATCGAGGAGCTTTTTTTATGATAATGGAATCTCCAGAAGGAAGTACATATGAAAATACTGTTAATCAAATGTTACTTCTTGAAAAAAAATTAATGAAGTTGAATAAAAATAACGAAGCTAACAGAATACTATTAAGAGTGCCAAGAAGCTTTTCTGGAACTGAAAATTTTAGTGATGGGATAGGTATTGTTGTATTGAATCATTGGGATAACAGAAGAAGTATTTGGGAAATAATGGAAGAAATAAAAGAAATATCCAAAGAAATTACAGATTCCAAAATCACAATATTTCCACCCAGAGGACTTGGTCAAAGAAGGTCAGGTTCTCAAGTTCAATTTGTTATTTCTGGGGAATCTTATGAAAATATTGATAAAAAAATGAACCTAATAATTCAAGAAGTATCAAAAAATAATAACTTTATCTTTTCGAGAACTGACTTTAAAAAGAACCGTCCACAACTTGAAATTGAAATAAACAAAGATAAAGCCTCTGACCTTGGAATATCTAATACTGAAATTGGAAGAACTTTGGAAATTCTTCTGGCTGGAAGAAAAATTAATACATTCATTGAAGATGGTGAAGAATATTATGTAATCCTCCAAGCAATCAAAGAAAAAAGGAAAGATGCCAAAGATATTGGATCATTTGAAGTAAGAACAATTAATGGTAATTTTGTTAGATTAGAAAATATTATGTCATTCAAAGAAGTTTTTGAAGCCAAAGAACTGAATAGGTATAACAAAATGCGTTCAATCACGCTTAGTGCTGGACTAAAAAAAGGTTATTCCTTAGGCGAAGCTATTGATTTTTTAGAAAAAACGTCCTTAAAAAATTTGAATGAAAACTTGTTAATAAATTTTAAGGGTCAGGGTAAAGAGTATAAAAAATCAACTAAACAATTCTATTTTTTATTTTTAGTTTCAATAATTTTTGTTTATTTAATATTGTGCGCTCAATTTGAAAGTTTTAAGTTTCCTTTCATAATAATGTTATCAGTCCCATTAACATTTTTATTTCCATTAATTTCTATATTTCTTTTTCAGAGTTCATTAAATATTTTTAGTCAAATTGGTATTATTATCCTAATGGGGATCGCTGCAAAAAATGGTATCTTGATAGTTGAATTTGCAAGACAATTAAAGTTAAAAGGAGCTAATTCTTATAATTCTCTTATTTCAGCTTGTAGAAAAAGATTTAGACCAATTATAATGACTGGTTTTTCAACAATTGTTGGTGTGATTCCTCTAGTAATTGGATCTGGTGCTGGTTTTGAATCAAGATATACTATCGGGATAGTCCTTATTTCAGGCATATTATTTTCAACAATCCTAACACTTTTTATAACACCATTTTTTTTTAAAATAATTGATAATGATTAATTAATGTTTCTTAAAATTATGTAATGAGAAAAAATTCTCATCAACTGAAAAATTATCAATTTCTAGATTATAGTACCTTTGAACCCATTTTTTAATTTCTTTCATAATTGAATTATCATAATTTAAACTTATACATTGAGTAGATGTTCTTTTATACTTTAAAACCTTTCCATTTCTTACAATTTCTTCACCATTTTTAAAAACATATTTAGCTTCCCTAAACATTGAATCTATAGGCTTTATAGGGTCATAAATAGAAATATCAGCTATTGAACCTTTTTTTAATGATCCTCTATCCTTCAAACCTAGTATTTTTGCAGGTGATGATCTGGTCATTATTGCTATGTCATACATTGAATAAGTTCTTTTAATGTCCTTTAAATGAGAAATTGAGTAGGATTCTTTATTTATTCTATCCAGGTTTGAGCATCTGAAATCATAATCCATTAAAAGTCTAAATAATTCTGGATAACTTGTGAAAGGTGCACCATTGGGATGGTCAGTTGTAAAAAATACTCTAGATGGTTCTTTAACTAGTAAAAATATCTCTAGACCAATTAGCCATTGTAAAGCATTAACAAAATTTTTTCTGTTATATTTATAGGGAATTATTCCACCTCCTCCATCTTCAATCTCAGAAATAACCCACTTCTTTGGGTTTGCATTATTTCGAGCTCCATGCTGTCTCAAAATATCAGAGGATATAGTAATTGTTGGTGTAAACATAACTTGCCCAACATCAACAGTTATATTTTTATTTTTATTTACTGCATCAGCTAACTCAAGTGCACCTGATGAAAAACCTTTTTTACCTTTTTTATCATAACCATAAAATTGGACGTGAGCTAGATGCATACGCCTTCCCTCAGCTGAATTTATAGTATCAAGTATGGTAGAAATATTTCCTGGGACACCAAGATTATTGCAATGAACATGAATTGGGTGTTTTATTTTAAGATCTTCATTTGCCTGATTTAAAGTTTTTAAAATTTGTCTTGATGAAACCCCATATGATGGAACTACATCATCTAAATTAAAAACAGTTCCGCCTTGCTTAAAAAACTCTGAACCTCCAGCATTAATGACTTTTAAACCAATACACTTTGTTGATTCCAGCGTATATGCCACATAATCATTAATAAAATTTTGGCCTTTTTTCTTATGAAGACTCTCTAAAAGAAAAGAATCATTTCCCAAAATTGCTAAACCTGCTTTATCAATCATCGGAATTTTTTCAAGTTCTAGATGAGTTAAAAAAGAATTTACTGGCAAAACAGCAGGTTCAACAACTGTAGTAAAGCCCATTTCTGCATATCTATATCCAGTTCCCTCAGATGTCCACCTAGAATTAAATCCTGGTAAACTTTTCTTTCTACCAAGGTTTTTTTCAGTAAATTTTGAATGTATCTCTGGACTTAAAAGTCTTGCATTATTTACATTCCCCCCCGCAATGTGAGAATGTATGTCAATTGCTCCAGCCATTACTATCATACCATCAACATCATAAGTAGTCTTATATTTGTAAAAATCAGATTTACTAGGTTCAACAATAAGGCCATTGTTAACGTAAATATCTTTTTTAACATTATTCATTTTTTGTGTAGGATCGAAAACTTTTCCATTAACAATTTTAAATTTCATATTGTACTTCCAACTTTTAAATATTAAGTATATAACTTTAATGTCGATTATTTTATAATATTTCTAATTTAATATACAAATGACTTCTCTTATATCAAAAAAAAGCTTCCGAGACGCTCTTCAAAAAAAAATATCACGTGAGGAAGCGGAAAAAGCAGTAGAAACCCTAATCATGTGGGCTGGAGACAACCCTCAGAGAGAGGGTCTCAAAGAAACACCCAGAAGGGTAACTAAAGCCTTTGAAGAATTTTTTTCTGGTTATAATGAATCTGCAGAAGATATACTGTCTAAAACATTTGAAGATGTTCATGGGTATGAAGATATTGTGATGTTAAAAGATATATCTTTTGACTCTCATTGCGAACATCATATGGTACCAATTAATGGTATTGTTCATTTAGCTTATATACCAATTAAAAAGGTTGTTGGGATTTCAAAACTAGCAAGAACAGTTGATATATTTTCAAAAAGATTACAAACTCAGGAAACAATGACTCAACAAATAGCCAATTGTATAAACAATTCCTTAAAACCGAGGGGCGTTGCTGTATATATTGAAGCCTTTCATCAATGTATGACAACTAGAGGCGTTCAAAAACCAAATGTAGCGACAATAACAACATGTTTTCTAGGTGACTTTAAATCCGATAAAAGTCTTGAAAGTAGATTCATAAGTTTTCTAGGAAAATAAATGTCAATAATCTTTTCCAAAAGAGCCTCAGTTTTTGAAGTTGAAGAAGGAAAAAAATTACAACCAAAATTTGATGAAAAAGGTCTAATACCTGTTATAACTATTGATACTCAAGACAAACAAGTTCTCATGCACGGATACATGAATGAAGAAGCTCTCAAGCTTTCAATGAAAACAAAACTTGCGCACTACTGGTCTAGAAGTAGAAAAATGATTTGGAAAAAGGGTGAAACTAGTGGTTTTCATCAAGAAATAAAAAAAATTAAAATTGATGATGATCAAGACTGTATTATTTTATTCGTTGAGTTAACTGGTGTTAAAGCAAGTTGTCATGTTGGTTACAAATCATGTTTTTATAGAGAACTAAAAAATGATGGTGGCAACTTTACTACAAGCTTAGTTTTTACTGAAAATAAAAAAATCTTTGACCCTGAAAAGGTATACAGGGGAATTGAAAACCCCACAAAACTCTAGAATTATATTAAATTCTTTTAAATTATTAAAATTTTTGTACAATGAATTAAAGTAAATAACCATTTTTATTAGGAGGAAACTAATGGATGCTTCAGTACTAAGTTACACTGTCAATGATAATGTTGGTCAGTTTTTAAGTGAAAATAAAAAAATCTATATCGGTGGTAGTTGGGTTGATACTAACTCTGATAAAACCTTTGAAGTAGAAGACCCTGCAACTGGAAAAAAAATAGCTACTTGCTCCGCTGGAAACAGTAAAGATATTGACGCTGCTGTTAGAGCTGCAAGAAAAGCTTTTGATTCTGGAATTTGGACAGATATGCCTAATAATGAGAGGGGAAAAATAATTTGGAAGATTGGTGAATTAATTGATAAGCATGCTGAAGAACTAGCTCAGCTTGAATCATTGGATAATGGGAAACCTGTTGCAGTTGCAGGAGCTGCAGACGTTCCTTTATCTTCGGATATTTTTAGATATATGGCTGGATGGGCTACTAAAATTGAAGGTAATACAATCCCATACTCCTGTTTATACACCCCCGGAACTAAATATCACAGTTACACACTCAGAGAACCAGTTGGTGTATGTGGTCAAATAATTCCATGGAACTTTCCATTACTGATGGCTGCATGGAAAATTGCACCTGCCCTAACTGCTGGTTGTACAGTAGTTTTAAAACCAGCTGAACAAACGCCATTATCTGCTTTAAGATTAACAGAAATCATTCATGATGCAGGTATTTTACCAAAAGGAGTTCTTAACGTTGTAACTGGATTTGGCGAAGATGCCGGTGCACCTCTAGCAGAACATCCAATGGTTGATAAAGTTGCATTTACGGGTTCAACTGAAGTTGGAAAGATTATCACTAAAGCAGCTGCTGGGAATTTAAAAAAAGTTTCTTTAGAATTAGGTGGAAAATCTCCAACAATTATTTTTCCAGATGCAGACATTGATGCTGCAATTGCAGGCGCAGCTTCTGCAATATTCTTTAATCACGGGCAATGTTGTTGCGCTGGATCTAGATTATTTGCTCACGAGAAAGTATTTGACCAAGTATCCGAAGGAATTGCAAAAATTGCTGAGGGTATAAAAGTTGGTCCTGGTATGGATTCCTCAACTGAAATGGGACCATTAGTGTCTGACGAACAATATAAAAAAGTTTCAGGATACATCGAATCTGGAAAATCAGAAGGTGGAGAAATTATAGCAGGAGGAAAATATGATAATTCTTCTGGAGGTCATTTTGTACATCCAACAGTGTTTGCAAAAACAAATCCTGATATGACTCTTGTAAAAGAAGAAATTTTTGGTCCAGTAGTCTGTGCTCAGCCTTTTTCAGACGAAAGTTTAGAAAAAATTGCAGATGAAGCAAACAATACTTCTTTTGGTCTTGCTGCAAGTGTTTGGACAAAAGATATTAGTGTTGCTCATAAGCTTGCTGCTAAAATAAGAGCAGGAACTGTTTGGGTTAATTGTCATAATATTTTTGACGCCTCACTACCATTTGGTGGATTCAAAGAATCTGGTTGGGGTAGAGAAATGGGACATGAAGTATTAAACAACTATACACAAGTAAAAGCAGTTACTGTTAGCCTTTAATTTATTTTTCAAGTCAGGTTGTTCATTATACAACCTGACTTAAAAATTATGCAAAATAACAAAGATGTAAAATTAGACAAGCTTATCTTTTTCTCTAATTTGATTAGCTACACTCTATCGTTCATTGTTCTTGTAATATACCTTTCATTTATTATTATCTTAGGATTTAAACCAGAAATATTTGAAAAATTTATCTTAAATACTAAAATTACCTATGGCATATTTGCAGGTCTGTCAATAATAGTCATATCGATTCTCCTAACTTTGGTTTATGTGATTATTTCTAATTTTTTTTTAGATAAATTCAAAAAATAATATGATTAAAATATTCTTAAGCTTCTTTCTTATTTTTGCTTTACCTAGTATTACACTGGCCACTGATTTAGATGGAAGAAAAATTGCTGGATTTACTTTTGGAATTTTTGTTTTTATTACTCTTTTAATAACTTATTTTGCATCGAAAAAAAATCAAAGTAAAAGCAACTATTATGCTGCTGGTGAGAAGATTTCAGGCTTTCAAAATGGTCTTGCTATTGCAGGAGATTATATGTCAGCTGCCTCATTTTTGGGTATTTCTGGGCTTGTTTTTGTATCAGGTTTTGATGGATTAATATATTCAATCGGTTTCTTAGTTGGGTGGCCAATAATCCTTTTCTTAATTGCAGAGAAACTGAAAAATTTAGGAAAATTTACTTTTGCTGATGTTACTTCTTTAAGATTAAAACAATCAAGAATTAGAGTGTTATCAGCAAGTGGAACTTTAGTTACTGTAATTTTTTATTTAATTGCTCAAATGGTTGGAGCTGGCTCACTTGTACAAATATTATTCGGTCTTCCCTACTATACAGCTATATGGCTAGTAGGAGTTTTGATGATTATATATGTCAGTTTTGGAGGAATGATAGCCACTACTTGGGTACAAATAATTAAAGCTATATTATTAATTTTTGGTGCAACTGTACTGGCTTTTTTAGTTTTAGATGATTTCTCATTTAATATATCTGCACTTCTAAGTGAAGCAACAAAAATACACCCAGATGAAAATTCTATTTTATTTCCTGGAAAATTAATATCAGATCCTATTTCAGCTATTTCTTTGGGAGTAGCGTTAATTTTTGGTACCGCGGGACTCCCTCACATACTTATGAGATTTTTTACAGTCCCAGATGCTAAGAGTGCAAGAGTGTCTGCATTTTATGCTACATCTTTTATTGGATACTTTTATATTTTAACCTTTGTTATTGGGTTTGGAGCAATCGTTTATTTAAAAAATAATAATCTTTACCTAGATTCTGGTGGTAATCTATTAGGTTCTAACAATATGGCTGCTATTCATTTGTCTCATGCTCTAGGTGGAAATATTTTTTTAGGATTTATATCAGCTGTTGCATTTGCAACTATTCTTGCAGTAGTCTCTGGACTTACATTAGCTGGCGCATCAGCTATTGGTAGAGACTTATATGTTTATGTAATGAAAAATTCTTCAGTAAATGAAAAAAAAGAAATTTTTGTATCAAAAATCTCTTCATTAATTATTGGAATTATCGCGATTTTTTTAGGTATAATATTTCAAGGACAAAATGTTGCTTTTATGGTTGGTTTAGCATTTGCTGTTGCTGCAAGTACAAATTTTCCTATTTTATTTTTAACTATTTCATGGAAAGGGTTAACAACTAATGGAGCACTGTATGGAGGTTTTATTGGCTTAATAAGTTCTATTATTCTTGTTGTTGTGGGTCCAACAGTTTGGGTGGAAACTTTTGGTTTTGATAAAGCAATCTTCCCTTACAAATATCCAGGTTTATTTTCTATGTCATTGGCGTTTTTTTCAATAATATTAATTTCTTTACTTGATAAAAAAAATAAAAATGAAAATGATTTTAAAAAATTAATTAAACAATCTTACTTAGGTAAGTGATTTGTTTTTTTTTGATTTAGATAACCCAAAACCCCAAGAAATCAAGGATTGGATGAAAAGCAATGAACTTACAATTGAAACAGCATCAAGAAGTTTAGGTGTTAGTAAAAGACAGTTTTCACGATTTTTATCTGGTGAAACTAATGCTAAAAAGGTTCATACATTAGCAATGCAGATGGTATGGTTAATAAATGAAAACAAAAAGATAGATGAGGAGAGCAAAAATAATCACAAAAAAAAAAACGTCAAGAGAATTTCTATTCCTATAAAATAATGAATCAGTCCTTAAAAAGAAGATAATTTATCTTTTTATTTTCGTATCTCATCTTTTTTATTACATCCAGTATCAACCCACAAAAAAAACATAAAAAAGAAATAACTGATAATAAACCTGCTAAAATTGCTGATGGTAGTTTATCGACAAGTCTTGTTGAATAAAATTCTTTAATTATTGGTAAACCTATAAAAAGAGACAATAGCATGAAAATAATGCTTACTAATGAAAAAAACAAAAGTGGTTTTTCATCTTTAATAAGGATGAAAATTAGTTTTAAAATCTTCAATCCATCCTTAAAAGTATTTAATTTACTTGATGAACCTAGTGGTCTTGCCTTATAAATGCAATCAAATTCCCCTACTTTATAACCCTGCTCTAATGCATGAATAGTTAACTCTGCCTCAATTTCAAAACCATTAGAAGTTTGAGGAAAAGTTTTAACAAATCTTTTTGTAAATATTCTATAGCCAGAGAAAATATCAGTAACATCTTTGCCAAAAATTAAATTTACAAATTTTGAAAAAAATTTATTTCCAACAATATGTCCCCTTCTATAAGCTAATGGATCAGAATGAATTCTTTTTGCAACCAACATATCATAATTACCATTTTTCATAATTTTCATTAATTTAGATATATTATGAACATCATAGGTGTTATCACCATCAATCATAATGAAAAAATTAGCATCTAAATCATCGGAAAACATTCTTTTTACAACATTTCCCTTTCCTCTTTTCATAACAGTTACAACCTTAACTCCATGTTTTTTTGAAATTTCAACTGATTTATCTTTTGAATCATTGTCATAAACTATAATTTCAGTATTACGAATTTTGTTTTTAAATTGGGTAATAACATCCCCAATGGTCGATTCTTCATTTAAACATGGAATCTGGACTACGATTTTATCCTTCATGGAACTATAAATAAAAATTTGTTTGAAGATTCATCAAATGAGTGAAATTTAAAGTTTAAATCATTGAATTTTTTTATATCATCAAGTTTTGAAATATTTTTTTTAATGATAAACCTTGCCATCGCACCTCTACATTTTTTTATCATCATTCCAATATTAGAAACTTCATTATTCTTAATTTTCTTAAAATCAAAGTTAATCAATTTTGCATTAATTCTATTTTTGTCGATAGATTCAAAGTATTCAACAGATGATAAATTAAATAGAAATTTTGAATTATCTCTTTTTATATCATCATTTAACAATTGTGTTATTTTTTCTTTCCAAAAATCAGTCAATGATTTTCCTAATAATGAACTAATATTCGTTCCCATTTCTAATCTATAAGGTTGAATAATGTCAAAAGGCCTAAGAATTCCATATAAACCAGATAAAATTCTTAGTTTCTTTTGAGCAATTTCTAATATATTTTTATCTAATGATCTAATCGACAAACCATTAAACGTATCCCCAGAAAACAAAAATACAGCAGGTTTTTCAATATTGTCGTTTGTATCAAAATCATTTATTCTTTGAAAATTAACTTTTGCCAAAGAATCACTTACTTTTAAAAAAGACTTTACATCTTTGAGATTCATTTTTTTTAAAAGCAAAATTATTTTCTTTGTTTGTTTATCTAAAATTGGTCGTGTCAAATCAACACTATAGTTTTCAGGTAAAATATTGAGGTTCTTTGCAGGTGAAATAATAATCATAATAAATATGATATAATAAATTTTTACAAAAAAAAAAACTAAATTATTTTACCATGGCCCACTGGCCACTTTCTTTCCTACAAACGGTATTAAATGAGTTTCTAGGATTATCACTTCCCACCACAAAAATGTGTTCAACTAAACGACACTCAGGATCACCATAATATCCTTTAATCTTAATTAATCCCTCATTTCCACTTTTAGGATTTTTCCAATATCCAGTTTTGATAAACTTATTGTTATCATTAATTTCTAAGGTTTTAAGAGTTTCTTGAGAAAAATAATAATAATCATCCTGTGCAATAAATTTAGATAAATATTGTCCAATTATTAGTCCTACAGTTGATCCAACGGAGGTTGTTAGAAGATCACCATCAGCTAAATTATATCCTATATAACCACCAGCTGCAGTGGAAGTTGTTTGTACAATATTGTCTTTATTTAAACCAGATAAAGCACATCCATTTAAAATAAATAGAAAAATAACTATAAAAAATTTATTCATTTAAATACCTATCAACGAGGTTTTCTCTTTGATTTTTATAAGTTTCTGATTTAAAAAAATTACTATTATTTCTTAATTCAATTGATTTAAACGAAAATTTATTATTTTCTAAACTTCTTTTATAATCATTAATAATATTCATCTGATCAACTTTTGCACTTACAGACACTACTTTTGAATCATGAAGACTAAAGTTAAAATTATTTTTATACGCCAGTGGAGAAAGATTATTAATGGAATCAGGAACAAGACCGATTGGAGAAAAGTATCCTGACTCAAAAAGTTGTTTAGTTAAATATCCCACTGACCCTATTAGAGTAAAGTATTGAAATGTGTAACTTAGACTTCGTATTTTTGAATTATTAATTCCTGCAGCTCCTTCTGAACCAAAAACTTCAGAAAAAGCATTAGCATTTACATTTGTATGTAATAAAAAGTAAATGACGATAAATTTAGTTAGTAATCTCATAATAACTGCTCTTATATAAATATAACGACCAAAAAATTTAAAAATTTAGAAAATTATTTATTAAAAAAGTTTATATCTTCAATAATTAATAATTTTTCTTGAATTGGAAGGCTATTAAATTTTTCAGAAGAAATTTTTGCTCTCATAGAATGATAATAGTCATTCATAATATTAACTTTTTTTACAGTTTCACTATCATGAGTAAGTGATTTATCAAAATATTGATCATAGACTATTCCTGTTCCAATACCTATAAGTGAAAAATCAAATACATTTAGTGACTTTGCAGTAAATGGCATTATGGCAAATAAAAAAAGTAAAATTTTAATTTTTTTCATATAACATCAAAAGTTTAATACAATCAATAATTTATGATATATTATTAAATAAAAAAAACAAGTTAATAAATTAACGACAAATTAACCTGTTTAGAAAATTTAATAATTTCTTTAATTTTTTTTAATTACATTTATGTAATTTTACTTTATTATCCAATTTTCTTAAATCAATGGAACATTTGTTAGAAAATTATCTTAATAATGCACCTGCAAATATGAGAGGGTTTGTATTTGGGTTCGTTCATGTTGGAATTATGATTTTAGGTTATTATTCAGGGTGGAGTATAAATAGATTTCTCAAAATTGTCTCAAAAGGTTATATTGCAGGTATTTTTGGAGCTGTTTTTTCGCATATTTTAGCTGATTTAATTGCAAGTTATCTTGACCCCTATATCAGAAGTATGATTTTTGGAATAGTATTAGGAGGTATTATACCCTTAGCATTCATCCCATTTCTCGAGTTACTAATAAAAAAGAAAAGTAAGCATCATATTGTAACAGGTGATCATGAGGACGTAAAAAAAGATTTAGACTCTCACTAATTTGAAATACAAATAGAACAATTTTGGCATATAAAATGCTATAGTTTTATAAAATGTTAACTGTTATTATACCTAGTTATAATGATGCTAATAACATACCTCTAGCTATAGCATCAGCTTCAAAGATCAAACATGTCACCGAAATAATAGTGATTGATGATTGCTCCAAAGATAATACGGAAAAACTTTTAAGAAAGCTTGAATTTAATAATCCAAAGATTTCTTACTTTAAAAATCAAATTAATATTGGATCAGGGCTATCATTTATAAAGGGAATTCAAAAATCCTTAAACCCTTACATTATTTTATTAAATTCTGACGATTTTTTTATACCCAATGGAATAGAAAATTTATTTAATTATGTTTTAAAAAACAACCTTGATGTAGGTTATGGGAAAATGGCAATTAAAAAAGAAACAGGCATTCATAAATATTCACATCCAGGATACAAAAATTATAGTTATATTAATCAAAGAAATGAGCTAAAAGATTTGTTAATTTTTGATATGTATATGCCGTCATTTGGAACAATAATTAAAACAGAAGGCTTAAAAGAATTCTATAACGTTAAGTATTATAAAAAATTAATGCATGATTATGGAGGAGAATTTAAAGCACATGATTATGATCTATTTATTAATTTAGCAAAAAAAAGAAAAAAATTTGGCTTTCTTAATGAAGTCGTCTGTATTTGGTGTCCAAAAAAAGAATCTCAATCAGGGGAAAATTATTTTAATAGTGGTGAATCTTGTTATGAAAGCTCTTTTTTATTTAATAAATATTCAAAAGATGAAAGTTTTAGTAAGAAGACAATTAATCAAATTTATAAAAGAATTAGAGGTAAATATAAAAACAAAGAGAAATATCAAATTAAAAGAGATAAACTTTCATTTCATTATAAAAATTTTCTTAATAAAATTAATTTACTCTTAGATCACAATTTTCAAAAAAAAATA